>NZ_JBSFUO010000009.1:0-309624 GCF_053591835.1 Streptomyces sp. NPDC002911
ACCTCGTCCAGCGCGACTTCTCCGCCGGGCATTTGGACGAGAAGTGGTGCGGCGACATCACATACGTGCAGGTCGGCGGCGCGTGGATGTATCTCACAATCCCGAAACGGGGAGAGTCTTGAACTACGATTACAAGGTAATCATGAACAGAAGGTAATTTCACATGCGTGTCCGCGTGAACACCATCAGCGCCTCGGACCCTAAAATCTTGCAGGGAATCACCGCCCTCACCGACGAGCATGAGTACGTGGTGCTCGAAATTTCCGCACGGTTCAAAATGGGCACCTCGTTCCGCGTCGAGTTCATTGAGGGCGGACTAAGACAGTCCGCCCTCTTCGACACCCGATCTTTCACCGTCACTTCCCACTCTCTGTCGCCGACCTGGCAGTATTTTCAGCTCGATTCCGGCTCTTTCTCACTGTGCCCCGAATCATGGAACACACCCGGTTTTTGGGAGGCCTATTACGACGGCGACCCACAGGCGATCGCGGTATACGAAGATGAGCGGGCGACGATCCTGGCCCATTCGTAGGAGTACGGTCGCCCGGCGGACGGTAACCCCGGGCGGGCCGGCACTTGACCTACGGCGCGGCCGTACACCTCGCCCGAGGGGTGCAGCCTCAAACCACTGTGCCTACGGTTATCGCGCCGACGGGATACTGGGCTGCATCGAGACGACCTGTCCGAGCCCCGCGCTTCGCCCTCGACCCGGCCGGGGCCGCGTCACCGCGGTCCACGCGCAGGGCTAGAGCAAAACGTATGCCTAGAACGAGCCGGGCGCGCCGGCCGCTCGTGCCCCATCCGTGCCCAGCAGAACGGTCAACAGCGGTGAGCAAGGGCACCGCAAGTCCATGCCAGAAGCGCCTCGAGAGTGGCGAATCACCAGGTCAGAGCGGTTTGGGTCACCGTAAGAGCCGGTGATTCCCAAGCTCAGAGCGCGAGTTCGATTCTCGTCACCCGCTCCACAGCTCAAAACGAAAGCCCCAGGCCAGCGGCCGGGGGCTTCTTTGTTGTCTGGACCACTTCAGGGGTCGCACACCAGATCCGCACCAGAAGGCCCCTGATCAGCTTTCTTGCGGGAGGACCGCACGAGGTCGTATAGCCAGCGGACCCCGCTGCCCGCGATGGCACCGCCCAGCAGGACGCGACCGATCCCAGGAAGCTTCCGGAAACTCAAGCCATCGGATCGCTGCTCCCTGCCGTCGCACTGCCGAGTGACCTTGGTCATTAGCAAGTGCACCGAGGACAGGCGCCTCCGGGACCTCGTCGCCACTCACCCACCACCCCGCCGAGGCCTGTACCCGGCATTTGGCTCGGCCAGGATGCCGCCCCGGCAGGTTCTGGCGAATGTCGCAGGCTGCCGAGCTTCGTCGCCCCGGCGCCTTGGAACGCACGATCCGCTCGTCGAGGCGCCAATACCACCGCGCCACCTGCTGGTACGGGTAGGCCAAGAACCACCTTGGCTCGACAACACCGGAATGACATCCTGTTCGCAAACACATTCCGCGAACGCAGGCTCGTACGGGGGGATTTCATACTGTGGCCGTAACTGTTCCTGATTGGGCCGACACCATGCTCGACGTCATCGGCATCAGCTGGCCGAACGTCGACGAGGACGCCTATCGGGACATGGCCGTCTCACTGCGTGAGTTCGCAGATGACGTGGAGGACGACGGCTTCCTCGCCAACCAGCATGTGCAGCGTCTGCTGTCGTCCGGCCACGGCGAGGCCCTTGACGCCCTCAACGGCCACTGGGGCAAGGTCAAGGACAAACACATCAAGGACATCGCCGGCGCCGCCCGGACGATCGCTGGTGCTCTCGACAACGCGGCGATGGCGATCGAGGCCATGAAGTACGCGGCGATCGTCCACCTGGGCGTCCTGGCCGGCAAGGCAGGCATCTCCATGGCGCTGATACCCGTGACCGGTGGGCTGTCCATGCTCATCGGCGGGGCGGCGATCGCGGTCGCCCAGCAGGCCATCCGCCGCGTCATCAAGGAGTGCCTGGAGGAGGTCGTCGGTTACATCGTCTCCGCGATGACCGAGCCCGCCGTCGCCGCACTGGAGAACATGGCCGCTGATCTGGTCGTACAGATCGGCGCCAACGCGATGGGTCTCCAGAACGGCGTCGACATGAACCAGGTCGGCCAGTCGGGCAAGGACGGGTTCAAGGAGGGCATCGCGGGCGCCAGGGATTCTCTCCAGCTCGCCTCCGCCGACGGCCCAGGCCCTGTTTCCGGCAAGGGCGTGCACATCGAGCACTCGGAGCACGACCGCGCAGGCACCAAGCTGAACCTGGTCAGCATCGACATGCACGGCAAGACCGCAGGCAAATTGACCAGTGCCAAGTCCCACCACGGCCGCACCCGGGGCAAGGACGACATCGCCGGCGCACTCGACCCGGTGATCGACAAGGCGATGGAAGCCCTCGGCAAGGCGAACAAAGCGATGGGAGACCACCTCGGCGAGTCGCTGCCGAAGGCGGTCAAAGAGATCTCCACCATCCAGAAGAAGATCGACCTCGACATCAAGGACGGGATCGGCCCCCAGGACAAGGTTCGCCAGGAGGGTAGCGACACCGACCCCCGCCCCGAAGGACGCCGCGACTCCACCCACACCAAGCCGGACGCCCTGAACACCGCAAAGGACGAGCCCCGGCGCAATGCCATCTCGATGGAGAAGAAGACCTGCGAGAACGACCCGGTGGATGTCGCCACCGGCGAGATGACCCTGCCGCAGACCGACCTGTCGCTGCCAGGAGTCCTCCCTCTCGTCCTCCGCCGCACTCATCTCTCCGCGTACCGGTACGGCCAGTGGTTCGGCCGGAGCTGGGCGTCCACACTGGACGAACGGATCGAGCTCGACGCGAACGGCGCCGGTGCGGTCTGGGCGCGCGAAGACGGCTCGGTCCTCATCTATCCGCGGCTGCCGCTGCCCGACGACACCGACGGCGTACTGCCCGTGGAGGGCGCCAGGCTGCCCCTGCTGCACGGGGGCCAGCACAACGGGCAGACCACCTACTACGTCACCGACCCGCACTCCGGCCTGACCCGCTCCTTCCAGGGCGGCCCGTACAACGCGTCCCCGGCCTACTGGCTCAGGGAGATCGGGGACCGCAACCACAACCGCATCAGCTTCGCCCGCCTCGGCGACGGCAGCCCCACAGCGGTAGTCCACTCCGGCGGCTACCGGGTCGCCCTGGTCATCGAGGACGCCCGGGTGCGCGAACTGGCGCTGCGCACCCCTGACGGCCCGGTCACGGTCATGCGCTACGACTACGACGCTCTGGGCAACCTTGACGGCGTGGTCAACTCCTCCGGGCTGCCACTGCGCTTCACGTACGACCCGGACGCCCGGATCACCTCCTGGACCGACCGCAACGAGTCCACGTTCCGCTATGTGTACGACGACGCCGGCCGCGTCGTCCGCACGGTCGGCCCGGACGGCTACCTCTCGTCCACGTTCGCGTACGACACACACCCGGAGACGGGCGACCGTGTCACCCGGTACACGGACTCCCTCGGCGCGACCAAGGCCCACCACTTCAACGACCGTCTCCAAGCGGTCGCGGAGACTGATCCGCTCGGCGGTGTCACCCATCGCACCTTCGACCGCTACGACCGGCTCCTCTCCCGGACGGACCCGCTCGGCCGGACCACCACCTACACCTACGACGACCACGGAAACCCCACCCGCATCGAGCACCCCGACGGCAGCTCGGCCACGGTCGAGTACAACGAGCTGAACCAGCTCGCCGCCGTCACCGGCCCGGACGGCGCCACCTCACGCCAGGAGTACGACGACCGCGGCAACCCGACGGTCTTCACCCGGCCGGACGGGTCCACCACCCGCCTCACCCACGGCCCGAACGGCCACCTCACCGGCGTCGACGACTCCCTGGGCGCGCTGGACCGGCTGCGCTGCGACACGGCCGGCCTGCCCCTCGCGATCCGAGGTCCGCTCGGCACGGTCACTCGCTACACCCGCGACGCCTTCGGACGGGCGGTCAGGGTCACCGATCCGCAGGGTCGCACCACCGAGCTGGAATGGACCGTCGAAGGCAAGCTCGCCCGGCGTACGGACCCGGACGGCGCTCAGCAGTCCTGGACCTACGACGGCGAGGGCAACTGTCTCGCCCACACCGACGCGGCGGGCGGTGAGACCCGCTTCGAGTACACACACTTCGATCTGGTCGCTGCCCGCACCACACCCGACGGCGTGCGACAGGAGTTCACGCACGACACCGAGCTACGCGTCTCCCATGTCACCAACCCTCAGGGGCTGACCTGGGACTACACCTACGACTCGGCAGGCCGCCTCAGCTCGGAGAACGACTTCGACGGCCGCTCACTCAGCTATGCGCACGACGCCTGCGGGCAGCTCATCTCCCGCACGAACGCTCTGGGACAGACGGTCCGCTACGAGCGCGACACGGCGGGCCGCGTCACCGCCAAGAACGCCGACGGCGCGGTCACGCGATTCACCTACGACATCCACGGCCGTCTCGCCTCGGCGACCGGCCCGGATACCGAGCTGTCGTATGTACGGGACAGCTCGGGCAGGGTCCTGAGCGAGACCTGCGACGGGCGCACGCTGACGAACACCTACGACGAGACCGGGCGCCGTATTCGCCGGGCCACCCCGTCCGGGGCGGTCAGCACCTGGTCCTTCCCGGTCGGTCTGCAGGCCGAGCTGAACGCCTCGGGCCATCAGGTCGTCTTCGCCTTCGATGAGACGGGCCGCGAGACGACCCGCCGGATCGGTGATGCCCTGACCGTCGAGCACGACTACGACCCTGCGCGCCGCCTGACCGAACAGCACGTCCGCACAGCCGGCGACCGGACCCTCCAGCGCCGTTCGTACACCTACCGCGCCGACGGCCATCTCACCTCGGTCGACGAGCTGACCGGCGGTCACAAGCGGCTGGAGGTGACCCGTGATGGCCGTGTAACGGGCGTTACTGCCGAGAACTGGTCGGAGCGGTACGCGTACGACGAAGCCGGAAACCAAACCTCTGCGACCTGGCCCGGCGCGGACGACGCCACCGGTCCACGCGAGTACTCCGGCACCCGCATCACCCGCGCGGGCCGCGTCCGGTACGAACACGACGCGCAAGGGCGCGTGATCCTGCGCCAGAAGGCTCGCCTCTCCCGCAAGCCGGACACCTGGCACTACGGCTGGGACGCCGAGGACCGCCTGGTCTCCGTCACCACACCGGACGGCACGCGCTGGCGCTACCGCTACGACGCCCTGGGGCGCCGCACCGCGAAGCAGCGTCTGTCGGCGGACGGGACGACGGTCACCGAGGAGGTGACCTTCACATGGGACGGCAGCACCCTCTGCGAACAGACCACCACAACAGCGGGCGCCCCGGACTCCGTCGCCCTCACCTGGGACCACGACGGGGTAAAGCCGGTCACCCAGGTCGAACGGCGCCTCCTGAACCAAGCGGAGGTCGACCGCCGCTTCTTCGCGATCGTCACCGACCTCATCGGCACACCACGCGAACTCATCGACGAAGAGGGCGAGGTGGCATGGCACACCCGCGCCACCCTGTGGGGAGCAACCTCGTGGAATCGCGGTGCCTGGGCCTATACCCCGCTCCGCTTCCCGGGCCAGTACTTCGACCCGGAATCGGGCCTCCACTACAACCACCACCGCCACTACGACCCCGAGTCGGGCCGCTACCTCTCCCCTGATCCGCTCGGCCTGATCCCCGCCCCGAACGCGGTCACCTACGTCGACAACCCGACCCGGTGGATCGACCCGCTAGGGCTGGCGCTGTGCCCGCACCGCGGCGGAGAACACCGGCACAGTGTGGTGCTGGGGGTGTCCATAGAGCCGGACGAGGCATCGGATGCCCTGGCCAGGTACCTTCGAAACGACCCCTCGGATCCCGCCCATGATCGGGACCGTGGCAGCGACCTGGGAGCACACACCTACAACGGCCCGGACTACTCCGGTCGGCAAGCAGGGGGACCGATATGGATGACGAATGTAACGGACGCTGTGGGCGACCGCGGCACCACCTTGTCGATCACTCTCGATGGAATGCCCAACATTAAGGGTGCGATCTCGAATTGGAGTTCACCCGAGGACATCGTGGATGCATTCCAGAAAGCGGCGCAGCACGGATCCCAGTTCAACAGTTCACATGAGGACAACTATCCACGCCGAGGTGACGGAACCGCCTGGGAGATGAGTCAAGTAGCCTACGCGGTTCGCAACTACGATGGAGCCGCCGCGTGGAGAGACCCTGAGGACGAACGCCCTGGGCGACCGTGGGAAGAAATCCATTGGTACACCCGCGACGAAGAGCATGGGGGGTACATAGAGGTCAGTGTGCCCAAGCCAGACATTCCGGAGATCAAGCCAGACCTGTCCAATCTCCCAGAACATTTGAGGTAGAGGAAATTCATGACGCGCGATGAAGCCCCCAGGGCCGATGCTGAGGTCGTAGCTGCGGCATGGTCTGTTGTTCTGTCCTACGGAACTGATCGCGTCGATCCGGCTGTCCCTCGAGCTGCTTATAGCCACCCGTCGCTACGAGTGCTATTTCCCATGATCAGCCATGGCGTTCTGTACTTGAGCCGGTGCACCAAATGGCCGTGGACGTTTGACGTCGGTACGGCCTATCCTCTGGTCGCGGGCGGTTACCGAGTGCGGCGCGAGTCCGATAAAACTCTCCTCGGTGAGGTCGAAACCATCGAAGACGCCTATGAGCTGATCGCCTCCAGTCTTCCCGACGGCTGCGGCCCGGCGGTTGACGGCACCCCGGAGGATCTTTGACCGTAAGGTCTCCCCATAAGGACACAGACGTACCCATTGCGAGGTACCCCTGAGGTGAAGCCCCGAGGCTCCAGGTGACGACCACCGAAGACCCGGTGCAATCCGCAAAGGTCGTCGCTGCGGCGCGGACGGGCCTCCTTGAGCTGGGAGATAGCCTGATTGACTCCGCCATGCTCCAGGCCGCATACGCTGAACCCAAGCTTCGGGAGCTGCAGGGTCGGCAGGATTACAGCAGGAGACGAACTTGGAAAAGTCGTCAGGATCAATGAGCTCCCTGACGACCCGCCCAGCTACTTGATCCTCGCGGTGGACTCAGAGTTCCTCAACGGGTGCGGGGATTACTGGGTGGAAAACCGCGAAGACCTGGGCGAGTTCTTCACCGAATCATCCGGGTGGACAGCTGGGGGGTCCTTCTTCGGCTGCCAGGATCTGCTCTGGGCCACATACGCAGCGGGTGCAGTCCGGGTCGAGAGCCCTGCGCTTCAGAAATTCGCGGTGTGGTCTGCAGAGCGGGGACCTAGGCGCTGACACCTCTCGGCGGTGACTGGACATGCGATGTAATGCTCGAATGAGGGCGCTCCTGCAGGAGACGGACACCGCAGGACTGAGCGTCCGGGACATCCCTCCGATGTTCCGTGAAGTCGTGGAGCGAGGATGGTCTTTGACACCCGCCGGCGGGCGGGTACTGACCGACCTCCTCCCTGAGAGCCTCCCGGAGTACTCCGACAGGCTCACGCAGGAAACCACGGTCAACGGCAGGGGAATGACGGACTACGACCTGCCCACTGCGACGGACGAACGTGCGCCGCTCCTCGTACGGAGGTGCCTGGCCTACGTCGCCGCCTGCCTGCATGCCGCACAGGAGCACTTCGGCGACACAGCGGTGAAGTCCTACGTCTCGTTCTCCTTCGCCGACACCGACGAGGCACTACTGGCCTCCAACGTCACCTTCTGCACACCACTGCCCGACGTCCGCCCATACATCCCGGACCTCGAGGGCGTGACTGACGCAGCGGTCGCGGAGCTCTCCGCGGAGGACTGCTCCCACTGGTCATGAGCGTCAACGCGCACCGGTGTCCACACCGACGCCGGTGCGCACCGCAGCGGACATCCACAGACGCCACCGCTCGTGCCCCAGCCGTGCCCAGCAGAGCGGACAACAGGGGTCATGTACGGCGCCCAGAGACCACACCAACCTCGCTCACCCGGGGCAAACATCCAGGTCAGAGCTGCTTTGGCTAACCAGGAACCGTTGATTCCCAAGCTCGGAGCGCGAGTTCGATTCTCGTCACCCGCTCTTCGATGAAGGCCCAGGTCAGCGACCTGGGCCTTGTTTGCGTCCGGCTGCTACGGCTCCGTGTCGAGGAGTCGGGCGGCTGCACGAGGATCCATCAGGTTGGACCAGGCTTGTTCGGCGGGAAGCAGGCCCCGCTCCGGCAGGGCGTATTCGGGGTACCAGCCGTCGGCCTCACAGCCGGGAAGGTTGCGCAGGATCAAAGTGGTGAGGTTCGGCGGTACCGAGCTCTCGATCCGCACGAGGTAAGTCCACCGTGTGCTCTTGACCGCTCCGGAGAGTGCGGCACGGCTCGGGGTCGGAACCGCAGTCCGGAACCGCCGGACGAAACGGACTCCCGCTTCGGAGTGATAGCGGACGTGGTCCTCGCGAGCGGGGAGTAAGTGGCGGTGTACGTCGCGGACTTGAGCGCGTCTGCGTAGCCGGCGTCGTAACGGGTTCGGGCACTCTTGCCGTCGGCTTCGAGAGCGGCGTAGAAGTCGTCGGTGGAGCCGTCCTCGCGGCGGCCGGCCGCCGCCGGCCACAGTAGATCGGCGTCCACCCGGACCGCTCCACGCCAGCGCTGGACCTCCACCTTGCACAACACCTGGTCCTCGACAGCGCGGATGCGCTCATGCTCGATCTCTTCTTTTCCGACGGCCCCCAGTGCTTCCCAGAGGGGTGGCCGCCAGCGGCTCCCAGGGGCAGTGGACGCGAGTGCCGTGATCGCGGCACCATGTGATCTCGCGATATCGCAGCTCCGGCGGTTGCCCCCGGACCTGCCCCTTGAGCTTGGATCGGTGCAATCCAACCCCGCTTTATGGAACCGATGTTGCTGAGACAGAACCCGGACATGCACAGGATCATTTCAGGTCGACTCGGTCCTAGTGTCATCGGAGCAAGCAGTAAGCACCGCAACCAAAAGCCGCTGGAGATCATGATGCGTTCGCGCCTCGCCACCCGTTCCGCCCGTCTCGTCCTCGCCGCCGCGGCCGTGACGGCCCTCGCCGCCACCTCCACCGCCTGCAGCCCCGACGACGTGGCAAACACCAGCAGCTCCTCGGCTCCCTCCGTCGGCAGCGACGGGAGCGGTGGGAGCGGAGGCCCCTCCTCCGGCGACAGCCCCTCCACCAGCGGTTCCGGTTCCAGCGGTTCCTCCAACTCCAGCGACTCCCATGACAAGACCGCCGACTCCGGCGACGGCAAGAGCGCCTACGGGCAGTCCTGCGGCACCAACGACCTGGACTTCACGGTCACCTCGGAGTCCCAGGCCGGCGGCTACTACCTCGTCACCGCCAAGGCCAAGTCCGGTATCACCTGCTACCTGGAGAGCAACACCCCCAGCGTGTCCTTCGGCTCCGGCGCCGACGGTGTCGCCTCCCCTGTCGGACAGGGTGGCGAGGACCCCATCAAGCTCACCGGCTCCGCCGTCGCGTACACCGGTATCAGCCCCAAGACCACCAACAGCGATGCCGGCAAGGAATTCGAGAACGTCATCATCGCCACCACCAACGACGACCCCGACCCCGCCGAACTCAAGCTCCCCGACACCGCCACCGTCGACAAGCCCATCGTCACCAACTGGGCCACCAGCCGCGCCGAGGCAGTCCCCGTCATCGCCTGACGAACGGGCCGACACCTCGACGTCGCGCTCTACACCATGACGTCCGTCGGTGCAGTCGCCCCCGCGCACCCCTGGGGGCGTCTCGTGTATCACGTGCCGGGCCGGGTGAGGGTGCTTGCGGCAAGACGCCCCCGGTCCTCGGCACGGAGCCGTGAGCGGCGTCAGCGAACCCAGTCCGCAGAGCTGGGCCTCCAGCGCCGTACACCGCTGGCCAGGCAACACGGCGTCCCTCTCTGCCGACCTCTCACCTGGCGCCACACGTACAGCCGTGCCACAACGTGCCAGTAGGGGCGGCAGACAGCAGTCACCAAGAGGCTCACGAAGCGGCCAGGAGGACGCCGTCCGCGCGCGTGTCCGCGGTTCGGAGGCCATACGTGAGACCAAGCACCGGGTGGTTCCCCAAGCTCGGGGCGCGAGTTCGATCCTCGTCACCCGCTCATGAAAATGTTCCAGGCCGGCGGCCCGTGGCTTCTTCGTCGTCCACATCAGTTCACGGGACCAGGCCGCGTTGCCGCAGGTGAGGCGGTTACCGCGGCACGAGCAGGCCTTGCTCCCGGCGACCGGCGGCCGGTATCCCGGCGCGCTGTCGCCACCCGGCCCTCGCCGGCCGCGTCATGGAGATTCTTGAGGCGCGTCCGCGCCTCCGTGTAGCTCGGCCACGTGACGGGCAGCGCCTCTCACGGCGCCCAGGTCCCCCGGGCCGCGATGCGGCGGGCCCACGGCTCCAGGTCGGCCGGCTCGCGGCCCAGCACCCGGCGGACATCGTCGGTCACCTCGGCCGAGGCGCCCGCCCGGTGCAGGGCGAACATGCCACCGAGCGCGTCGGCGGCCGCCTCCGGCCAGCCGTCGGCGAGGAGTTCGGCCCGATGAGCGGCCGGGGTGAGCTCCTCGTAGCGGATGGGGCGACCGGCCGCTTCGGCGATCGTCCGCGTGGCCTCGGCGAAGGTGAGCGCGCGCGGGCCGGACAGTTCATACGTGTGGCCCGCGTGCCCCTTCTCGGTGAGTACCGCCGCCGCAACCGCCGCCACGTCGTCAGCGTCGATGAACGGTTCCGGCATCTCCCCGATCGGCAGGCCCAGACGCCCCGCCCGGAGCGGCGCCAGCCACAGGTCCTCGTCGAAGTTCTGGAAGAAGTTGTTGGGCCGAAGGACGGTCCACTCGGCACCGGACGCCCGGACCGCCTCCTCGCCGGCGGCCATGCCCTGGCCGAAGTCGTCGCCCGCCTTCTCCATGCCGTGGCCGGAGAGAGTCACGAAGCGGCGCACTCCGGAGGCCGCCGCTTGCCGCACGAACTCCCCTACCGGGGAGGGGTCGTCGGGTGCGACGAGGTAGACCGATCCGGCTCCGGCGAGCGCGGGCTCCCAGGTCTCGGGCAGGGTCCAGTCGAAGACGACCTCACCGGAGCGGGAGGCGGCCCTGACCCGGGCGCTGCCTGTGCCGCGCAGCCGGGCGGCTAGCCGGCGGCCGGTCTTGCCGGTGGCGCCCAGGACGAGGATGTCGGACGAGGTCCCGTACGTGCTCCGTGTCGTCATGGGGCCAGTCCATCGCGGCGGCGGCACCGGGACCATGGCCGCCCGTCCGGCGTGCATAGGTGATCGTCCGGAACGCCCCTGGGTGCTGACTATCGTTGATGCCATGGACGTGTTCGACGAGCTGTTGCGGGGCGTGCGGGGCAAGGGCGCGGTGTTCGGCCGGTCGGTACTGTGGCCGCCGTGGTCGCTGCGGTTCACCGACGGCGCGTACCTGACCCTGTGCCTACCGCTGCGCGGTGCCGGGTGGATCGTGCCGGAGACCGGGAAGGCATGGTACGTGGCGCTCGGCGAGACGGCGATCGTCCGGGGGCCCGCGCCGTTCTCCTTCACCGACGACCTGGCGAACGGTACGGGGACGGAGCAGACGCCAGGCGCACGGGAGGTGCACTGCGGCGGGGACGCGCCGGGCCCCGCGGACCTGGGCCTCGAACTGAGGGGCTCCACCGTGCTGTTGGCCGCGGCCTATGACGTACGCACGCAGGTTCCGCAACGGCTCCTCCGTGCTCTGCCGCCGGTCCTGGTGGTACCCGACGAGCAGGACTGCGCGCCGATGCGGGACTACCTGGAGGCTCAGATCGGCGGCGGCCGGCCGGGGCACCAGATCGTGCTCGACCGGCTTCTGGACTGGCTGCTGGTGTGCACGCTGCGGGACTGGTTCGACCGTCCGGAGGCCGAGCCGCCAGGGTGGTACGGCGCACTCGGTGATGAGGTGGCCGGGCCCGCCCTGCGTGCGATCCACGAGGATCCGGCGCACCCGTGGACCACGGCGGAGCTGGCAGGCCGGGCGGGAGTATCGAGGACGACCCTGGCGAAACGGTTCACGGAACTGGTCGGGGACGGGCCGGTGGCGTATCTGACCGAGTGGCGGATGACGCTCGCCGCCGATCTGCTGACCCGCCCGGAACTGACGGTGGCGGCGGTGGCCCGGCGGGTCGGCTACGCGGACGCGTTCGGCTTCAGTGCTGCGTTCAAACGGCTCCGGGGCGAGAGCCCGAGCGCGTACCGGCAGGAGGCCGCCACCACCCACGTACCGGACCGCGCCGTACCGGCGGGCTGATACCGGCCGGAGCAGAGGGACGAGCCGCTTCGGTCGGGCGCCTCTGGCCGCTCCGGTGGAAAGTGGAAAAAGGGAGCCGGTGCGTGCAGGCGGCGAGCGGGTTCAGGGTGTTGCCGGAACACTCCGAGGCCTTCCCATCGCCCGCACGCCCCGGCTCCGCTCAGTTCCAGGGCGCCCTCCGTTCAGCTCCAGGCGCCCTCCGTCGCCGCGTCACGGGCGAAGTCGGCGATGTCGCGCGGTGGACGGCCGAGCGCTCTCTGTACGCCGTCCGTGACCGGGGCCTCCTGGCTCGTGCGGATCGGCTTCATCCCGTCGGCCCAGAGCGCGGCCTCCTGCTCGGCCAGCCCCTGTGCCACCAGACCGGCCCGGAAAGCGGACTCCTCCACCGGGACGTAGGCGGCGCGTACGCCGGTCACCTTCGCGATCTCGTCGAGTACGTCGGCGATGCCGAGCGCCCGGGGGCCGGAGAGTTCGTACACCTCGCCGTCGTGACCGTCCTCGGTCAGGGCCGCGACGGCGACCGCCGCGATGTCGTCGGCGTCGACGAACGCGGCGGCGCCGTCGCCGGTGGGCAGGGCCAGTTCGCCGGCGCGTACGCCGTCGAGGAAGACGCCCTCGCTGAAGTTCTGGGCGAACCAGCCGGGCCGCAGGATGGTCCAGGCGACGCCGGAGGACCGGACGGCTGTCTCGCCCTCCGTGTGGGGGCCGCCGCCCTCGTAGGAGGCGCCGAAGTAGCCGGGCACGTCCACGCCCCGGGCCGAGAGCAGCACCAGCCGTCGCACTCCGCCCGCGACGGCCTGCTCGACAAAGGCGGGCGTAGGGGAGGGCGAGGTGTCCAGCGGGACGATGTAGACGGCGTCGACTCCGTCGAGGGCCGCCTGCCACGTGGTCCGGTCCGCCCAGTCGAACAGGATGTCCCCGGACCGCGAGGCCGATCGGGTCTCGACCCCCATCTCGCGGAGCCGGGCCACCGTCCTGGAGCCGGTCTTGCCGGTGCCGCCGATCACCAGCACGGTGTTCCCGGCGCTCGTCGTGTCCGTACGTGTCGCGTCTGTCGGTGTCATGCCGCAAGCCTGACCGCGCCGGCGCCGCCCGACCATGGCTCATCGTCCGGGAGGGATGTCCGCGCGTCCGGCCGTGTGAGGAGCAGCGGGTGTCCGTGGCCGCCCTGCCCGCCGCCCGCCCCGCTCGTGCCGTATGGCACGTACTTCCGCCCGGCGCCTGCCGTCACCTCCGCCGAGCCACCACGTGTGTGTCGGAGGCCCCGGATGGCCGGCTCAGCCCGCCCCGTGCGGCCGTCGTCCTCAGTGTCTTCTGCACTGCGATCACCTTCCATCTCACCTACCGGATCATCAACGACGAGGGCGCCAGTGCCGCCGTGGTCGGCTACCTCCTGCCCGTCGTCTCCCTACTGCTCGTCGCGGTCGTCCTGAGCGAGGACATCGGCGTGCGGGTGGTGCTGGGCATGGCCGTCGTACTCGTCGGAGTCGGGATGACGCGGCGGCAGGGCACGGCGGCGGTCACCGAGGAGCGGGCCCCTGAGGAATCGGCCACTTACGAGCCGGCCGCCGAAGGCCCGGACGCCCGGCACACCGACCTGGAGGACGCCCGGTGACCGCCGGCCACAGCCCCAGGGCCCTGGCTGTGGCCGGCGTACCTCGAGTCGACCGAGCAGCTGTCTGCACGGACCTCACCCATGTCTGTCGCGCGGCCCGCAGTGCGGCGTCCGTGGTGCCGGTCTAGTCGGAGCCGATTCCCAGTCCCAGGGTGTCGAGCACCCCGTACACGCCGAGGAAGGCGATGGCGGCGCTGCTGATCACCAGGGCTGCGGTCAGCCACGGGTTGGCGCGGAAGCGTGGGTCGACGCCGGTGGAGCGCAGGCGCCAGACGGCGACGACCACGGCGAGCAGGAATACGCCGCCGCCGATGCCACCGATCTGGACCATGAGGACCGGGGACTGCACGAAGAGGAAGAAGGCGGCCCAGACCGACGGGAGGAGGCAGGTGAGGACACGGATGGTGCGCTTCCTGGTGCGGAGGTCGGTCCAGTCGATGACGCCGAGCAGGCCGAGGGTGGAGGTCCACAGGCGGGGCACGCTGGCGGTGGAGCCGATCAGGGTGGAGTAGAGGACGGCGATGGCGCCGACCAGGAAGGCGTATTCGGCCCAGGGGCCCATGGTGTCCGTGTAGATCCGCGACAGGGTGGTGATCATGTCGTTGCCCTCGGGAACCAGCTTCTGCGGGTGCAGGACCGCGGCTCCGATGACGTAGAACGAGAGCGTGCACAGGGTGCAGATGACCCAGCCGGCGGCGATGTCCAGGCGCATCACCTTGAGCCAGCCCTCCGCACGGCGGGCGCGGGCCTCGGTGCCGTCGTCGGTACCGGTCCAGCGTGCGTAGCCCTTCTCGACGCACCAGTAGGTGTACGTGGTCATCTCGTCGGCGCCGACGCCGGTGATACCGAACATGGCGAGCGCGATGCCGATGGTGCCGGCGGGGATCTCGAAGGAGAGTCCTTGGACGAGGTCCTGGCTGCCGTACCCGAAGTCGGTGAAGGGCAGACCGAGGGCGAGCCCGACGGTGGCGAGGGTGAAGACGATCACCGACAGGCCGCAGGCCCGCTCGATCAGGCTGTACTTGCCGCCGTAGAGCAGTGCGACGGCGCTGAGGGTCACCAGTACGGTCCACAGCGCGAGCGAGGAGAAGGAGAGGGCTTCTCCGGTGATCGGCCAGAGGATGGAGAAGGCGGCCGCGGTGCCGCCGATGATGCCGCCGCGCTGGAACATCTTGGCGAAGTCCATGCCGATCCAGAGCCAGTTGATCCAGCTCACGCGGCCGATGCGGGGGCCGACCTCGCGGTAACCCTCGAGCGCCGGGCGGCCGTTGAGGATCGTCCAGCGGCCGAGTTCCATCTGGACCCAGACCTTGACGCCGGTGGAGATGATCACCAGCCAGAGCAGGGCGAACCCGGCCTGGGCTCCCATCGAGGTGGTGACGATCAGCTCGCCGGAGCCGACGACGGCGGCCGACAGGACGAAGCCGGGGCCCAGGTGGCGCAGGCGTCCGCGCAGGGTGGTGGGGGCTTCGCGGACGTCCTCGGCGCGCAGTGCGTAGGGGTCGGCGGGTGCGGCGGGCACCGTGCGTGCCCCGGTCTCGGTGATGGTTTCGGGCATGGCGGTTCCTCGGACTTGTCCGGCACCGTCGCCGGATGAGCGGAAGGGGAGGAAAAGCGGTGGGGCGGGCGTCAGGCCGCCCGGTGGACGGGCGGCTGTCCGGTCAGGACCCGTACGACGTCCTGTGCGACCAGGACTCCCATGGCGTGGTTGGCCTGGGGGGTGCAGGCGGCCATGTGGGAGGTGAGCAGGGTCCGGGGTGCGGTGCGCAGGGGTGAGGCACCGTCGAGGGGTTCCACGGCGAAGGCGTCGAAGGCGGCGCCGCCGAGCCGGCCGGAGTGGAGCAGGCCGGCCAGTGCGTGCTCGTCGACCAGTCCGCCGCGGGCGGCGTTGACCAGGAGCGCCCCGGACTTCATGGTGCTCAGCCGGGCCTGGTCGAGGAGGGGGCCTGCCGCGGGGTCTACGGGCAGGTGCAGGCTGACGACGTCGGAGCGTACGAGGAGGTCGTCGAGGCCGACGGGGGTGGCGTTCTCGCGTTCCACGGCAGCCGGGTCCAGGTGGGGATCGTGGGCCAGGACGGTCATGCCGAAGGCACGGGCGTAGCCGGCCAGGAGACGTCCGATGCGGCCGAGTCCGACGATGCCGAGGGTCTGCCCGGCGAGTTCGGGGCCGAAGATCTTGGGCCAGCCGCCGTCGGCGACCGCCTGGTGGGAGGCGGTGATGGAGCGGCGGGCGGACAGGATGAGTCCGAAGGTGTACTCGGCGACCGCGCGGGAGTTGCTGCCGGGGGCGAAGACGACGGGGATGTCCCGGCGGCGTGCCGCCTCGAGGTCGATGGTGTCGGTGCCGACGCCGTGCTTGGCGATCACCTTGAGCCGTGGTGCGGCGTCCATGACGTCGGCGGTGATCGGGTCCATGCCGACGATCAGCGCGTCCGCTTCGCCGATCCACCTGAGGAGTTCGCCGTGCGGCAGCGCGGCGTTCTCCTCGGGGCGAACGGGTCCGGCGTCCGCGCGCCGGAGGATCTCCCAGGGTTCGCCGGAGTGCCGGGCGAAGGTGGGAGTCGTGATCAGCGTGGTGGTCATACTCCCGGCTCCCGGCTCTGTCCGTCGCGCGCGGCCGTGAGGTGGGCGGCGGCGACCTGCTGGAGGTGCACGATGTCGCAGGCGACGGTCGCGAAGGTGAAGCCTTCGGCGAGGCGCTCGGCGGCGCTCGCGCCGTCGGCGTTGTGGATGCCCGCGGCGATGCCGGCCTCGGCCGCGGCTTCGCGGACGCGCGCGACGGCCGCCTCGAAGGCCTCGCTGACGGTGGGGTCCTGGGACGTACTGCCCCCGATGGCGAGGCGCAGGTCGGAGGGGCCGATGTAGATGCCGTCGAGACCGGGGGTGGCGCAGATCCGCTCGACGTCGGCGAGCCCTTCGGCGGTCTCGATCATGGCGAGGACGACGGTCTGCTCGTGGGCGTCGGCGGGGTTCGGGCCGATCCTGAGCTGGGAGCGCATCGGCCCGTACGAGCGCTTGCCGAGCGGCGGGTAGCGCACCGCGGCGACCGCGTCGGCGGCGTCCTGGGCGTTGTCGATCAGGGGGACGATGACGCCGGTGGCGCCCGCGTCCAGGGCCCGGCCGATCGCCCCGGGGTCGTTGGCCTCGACGCGGACCAGGCCGACGGCGGTGGAACCCTTCGTGTCCGTGGCCATCAGGTTGTTCAGCATGCCCTCGTAGCCGAAGAGCCCGTGCTGGGCGTCGAAGGCCAGATAGTCGTATCCGAGGCGGGCCAGGCGCTCGGCGGCGACGGGTGAGTCGAGCAGCGACCAGTAGCCGATGAGGTGCTGGCGGGCCCGCAGGGCGGTGGCGAAATCGGCTGAGTTCATTGGGAAGTCGGTCCTCACAGGCTCGGGGGCTCAGCGGTTGTAGGCGGGCATCGGGCCGCGCAGGGCGGCGCCGGTCTCGTCGCAGGCGAGGGTGACGTCGGCGGGCAGCGGGCCGGCCGCCACGGCCGCGATGTTGGCCAGCAGGTGCTCGGTGCGGGAGCCGCCGAGCAGCAGCGCGTGGGTGGAGGGCCGGTCCATCAGCCAGCGCAGGGCGAGTTCGGTCAGCGGTATGCCGGCGTCCTCGGCGATGCGTGCGAGGTCACTTACGGCGGCGAAGAGCCGCTCGTCCCAGTAACGCTGCTTGTACATGGAGGCGAGCTTGGAGTCGCCGAAGCGGCCGGTGGCCGGGTCCTGCTCGAAGCGGTGGCGGCCGGTGAGCAGTCCGCCGCCGAGCGGGTTGTAGACCATGGTCGCCAGACCGGTGGAGGCCGCGAACTCCACGTACTCCTCCTCGATCCGGCGGGCCAGGAGGTTGTGCAGCTGCTGCGCGACGACCGGGCGGGGAGCGCCCACCTGCTCGGCGGCGCGCTGGATCTCGGCGATCTGCCAGGCCGCGAAGTTGGAGACGCCGAGGGCGCGTACCTTGCCTTCCTGGACGAAGTCCGCCACGGCGGTGAGTGTCTCGGTGATCGGCGTGGCGCGGTCCGGCTGGTGCAGATAGAAGAGGTCCACGTGATCGGTGCCGAGCCGCTCGAGGCTGCCCTCGAGGGCAGCACGCATTCCGGTGGCCGACAGCGGAGCGTGGGCGCCCTGGTCGGGGTGGGCGATGCCGGCCTTGGTGGCGAGCACGACTCGGTCGCGGCGGCCGGGAAGCAGCTCGCCGAGGATGCGCTCGCTCTCGCCGCCCGCGTAACCGTTGGCGGTGTCCACACCGGTGATCCCCGCGTCCAGAGCGGCGTCCAGCATGGTCGCGGCGCCGACGCGGTCGACGGTGTCGCCGAAGGTCATGGTGCCCAGGACCAGTGGGGAGAGCGGAACGGGGGCTCCGGGAAGCGGAATGCCGGTGGTCACGAGTGGTCCTTCCCTAGGGACGACAGGGCGTCGGTGCGTACCGCCGAAGGACGGAGGATCCGGGCCCGGCCGTCGTGCGGTCGGGCCGTCGCGACCCGCGCCCGTCGGGCGGGTCGTTGCGGACACGTCGCAGGGACGCACCACGACGAACACCTCGCCGCGGGCGGGGAAGGTGTGCGGGCGAGCCGCCGCCGTTCCTCGCCGCTCCTTCACGGCTTCGCACAAGGTGGCACGGCTTGCGCGTTATGCGCAAGGGGTCTCGCGCAGATCACGCAATCCATGTCATGCTCTGGCATCGAGGCGGTCCGAACGGGCTGCCCGAGCAAGTGTCCGTCCTGCACGAGGAGGTACCCGTGACACACGACGCGTACGTCCCACACGTCGCGCCCCAGCGCGTCCTCGCCCTCGCCGACGACCTGTCCGGCGCGGCCGAGACGGCGATCGCACTGCGGGTGCCCGGCCGGCTGTCCCTTGGTGTGCCGTCGCTCCCCCGACCTGCCGACGCGTCCCTCGTCATGGATCTCGACACCCGGCAGGCCGGGCCGGACACGGCGGCCGAAACCGTCCGCGACGCTCTCGCACTCAACGCCGGACACCGGCTCCTCTTCAAGAAGGTCGACTCGCTGCTGCGAGGGAATCCGGCCTCGGAGGCTGCGGCGTTCGCCGTCGGCGCGCGAGCAGTGGTCATCGCGACAGCACTGCCCGGACTGGGGCGAACGGTGCGAGACGGCGTCGTTCACCTGCGGGGCGCCGCGCTGCACACCACCGACGCCTGGCGGGCCGAACACCGTCCTCCGCCGCAGTCGGTCGCCGCGGCACTGACCGGGCTGCACACCGCGGGGGTCCCGCTGGGCACGGTACGTTCGGGAGCCGGCACCCTCTCCTCCCACCTGCGGGATCTGGCCACGCAGGGCCTGCACGCGGTGTGTGACGCCGAGACGGACGACGACCTGGACGCGATCGCCGCAGCCACGCTCACCCTGGGGCCAGGCTTCCGCGCCCTGGGCTGCGGTGGCCTCGCAGCGGCCTTCGGGCGGCTGCTCGTTCCGCGGGCGTCCGACGCCGACGCCCCGTCACCTCCACCTCCTGGCAGACCTGAACACCCGCTGCTCGTGGTGGTAGGAACCGCCGACCCCACCGCTGTTGCGCAGATCGCGCAACTCACCGCCTTGGGTGCGCACCATTTCGCGCTGCCGCCGCGCGACCTGCTCGACGGCACCTGCACCCTGCCGCCCACCCTCGCCCCGGACGGCATCACCGTCCTCAGCATCGACAACTCCCCTGTCGTCACGCCCTCTTCGTCCCGGCGTCTGGCCGACGCCCTGGCCCGAACCGCCGCCCGGCTGTCCGCCGAGGGGCCCGCACCCGACCTCGTACTCACCGGCGGCGAGACGGCCCGCCGCATGCTCGACGCTCTCGGCATCGCCGAACTGACCCCGCTGGGTCAGGTCCACCACGGCGCCGTGCTCTCCCGGACCGCCGACGGCCGCTCGGTCGTCACCCGGCCGGGCAGCTTCGGCGACACGCACTCCCTGCTCCGTATCGCCCACGCCCTGCGACCGGCCGCCACCGCCCGCTTCGAAGGAGAACACCTGTGACCACCGCGCCCGCCCCGCTCCCGCTGATCGCCCTCACCATGGGCGACGGCGCCGGCATCGGCCCCGAGGTCATCGTCCCCGCCGTACTCCACCCGGACACCCTCGCCCGCTGCCGCCCGGTCGTCATCGGCGACGCGGAACGACTGCGACAGGCCGCCCGCATCCTCGGCGTCGACTGCGCCATCGTCTCCGTTCCGACGCCGGCCGAGGCCGAGTTCACCCCGGGCCGCATCAACGTCGTGGACCTGGGTCTGCTCCCCGCCGACCTGCCGTGGGGCGCACTGTCCCCGGTGGCCGGGAGCGCCGCGTACGCCTACGTCGAGCGGGCCGCCGGCCTCGCCGTGAACGGCGAGGTCCAGGCCATCTGCACCGCCCCCCTCAACAAGGAGGCCCTGCACGCGGCCGGCCACCTCTACCCCGGGCACACCGAACTCCTGGCCCACCTCACCGGCGTCGACGAGGTGTCGATGATGCTCTCCACCCCGAAGGTGAGGGTCATCCACGTCACCACCCACATCGGCCTGATCGACGCGGTGAACCGCATCGAGCCCGGCCTGGTCGAGCGCACCGTCCGCCGCGGCCACCAGGCCATGGTTCGGGCCGGAGTGCCCGAACCCGTCATCGGTGTCTGCGGCATCAACCCGCACGCCGGTGAGAACGGACTCTTCGGATACGGCGAGGAGGAAGAGAAGATCGTCCCCGCCCTCGAGGTGCTGCGCCGCGACGGAATCGACGCCCGGGGCCCGCTCCCCGCCGACACCGCGTTCTTCCTGGCATCCCGCGGGGACTACGACCTCGTCGTCGCGATGTACCACGACCAGGGCCACGGGCCCGTCAAGGTCCTCGGCATCGAAGCCGGTGTCAATCTCACCGTCGGACTCCCCGTGATCCGCACCTCGGTGGACCACGGCACCGCCTTCGACATCGCCGGAACCGGCAAGGCCGAGGCCGGTAGCATGATCGAAGCTCTGCGCCAGGCCGCCGAGATGGCGACGGCCCCGGTCAACTGACCACCAGCCCCTTGCACTTCCCGACTCCCACCACCCACTTCCCGTACGACGCGGAAGGACGTACTCGAGATGGCAGCCCTGGGATCCCAGGCCCGGCGGGACCGCATCGAAGAGCTCGCCACCACTACCGGCCTGGCCAGCGTCGAGGAGCTCTCCCGCCTTTTCGACGTCACCGCCTCCACGATCCGCCGCGACCTCGCCAAACTCACCGCGGACGGCCGGCTGGCCCGCACCTACGGCGGCGCGATGGCGCTCACCGCACACCCGGAGGCATCGCTTCGCCAGCGCACCGGCGAAGGCTTCGAGGCCAAGCGTGCCATCGCCCGGTGGGCCGCGGCCCGGGTACGAGCCGGCGAGACCCTGCTGCTCGACGCCGGCTCCACGGTCGGCGCCCTCGCGCACGAGCTACGTACCGCGAAAGACCTCACCATCGCCACCACCGGCCTCACCGCACTCCAGGAACTCTCCGACGTCGAAGCCCTCCATGTGGAGTGCCTCGGCGGCACACTGCGCCCGCTCAGCCAGGGCTTCGTGGGCCCACTCACCGAGGCCGCCCTGGAGCGCATGACCTTCGACCGGGTGTTCCTGGGCACCGACGGGGTCTCCTCGGAGCACGGCATCTGCGAGGCCGACCTGCGCCAGACCCGCCTCAAGGAACTGATGGCCCGCCGGGCCGAACACGTCTATGTGCTCGCACACGCCGCGAAACTCGGGCGCCGCCCCTTCCACGCCTGGGCGAAACTGCCACCGGGCTGGACCCTCGTGACCGACGCCGAGGCCGATCCGGACCTGGTGTCCGCGCTGCGGGCACGCTCGATCGGCGTGGAGATCGCCACGGGCGGCGGCAACCAGTGAGGACGCGTCGCACGGGCTCCTTGCGGTAGAGCTTTCGGGCTCCTGCCCCCGACGGGGCGCCGGGAGTCGCCTGCGGTCACAGCGTCTCCTGGTACTGGTGGCCGACTTCGCGCGCGAGGTCCAGCCCGAGGACGCGGTCGAGATGTGCGAACGTCTCGAACTTTGCGCCGGCAGGCATGTCGGCGTGCCTCTCCACGCTGCGCAGCATGTCCAGGACGGCGGGGACGCCGAGGTTGTCGGCGAGTGCGGCGTGAGCCTGTCGCGACAGATCGGCGGGGATCGGCCTGGATGGCTCCTGCGCCCAGTCGGCCACCAGGTGCCGCCAGTGCCGCAGTGTCCGCCGGGCCTGGGCGAGCGCGGCGCCGGTGACCATGACGGGCGTGGGATAGGTATGGCCGAGCAACAGCATCCTGACAGCAAGCGGATCGGTTCCCTCTGGCGCGGTGGCGTCGAGGGTGCCCGGGCCGCCCTCGTCCGGGGTTGCTGTGCCGACCTGGCCCACCTCGATCCGTACCCCGTCGACGCCGTCCTGCCGGTCGGTGCCGTGCGCGAGCACGTGCACTTCGGCGGGAGCGCTCGGCGTCCGACTCGGATCGTGAGCACGGACGGTGGCGGGTGGGTGGATGCCGAGTACGGCCATGACCCGGTCGAGCCCCTGAACTCGCTCCCGCAGGTCCGGCGCGGTGAGCACCGTGAGGGTCTGCAGGCCGTGCAGCTCAGCGGTGCGCGCCAGTACGTCGCCGAGCAGCAGCACGCGCAGGTGCACCGCGCCGATCCCGTTGTCGATGACCGGCAGATGGACGCAGATGCGCAGGAGGTGGCGGTGCGCGGAGGGAATCTCCACGAGGTGGCCCGTGCGGGCGTCGGCGATACGCAGCATGCTGCGGAGGCTAGTCGTGGAAACGTCCGGTACGGCGGAAGCCGGCAGACGAGCCTCGGACCGTGGAAATCCGGGCTCGGCAGTCTGTCTGCCGGTACCAGGGGTCCGGGCCCGGTGTCAGTGCGGGCGAACCTCACTCACCGCACGGGGAAGCCGAAGGAGTACCCCTGCTGCTTCAGCCAGGGCAGGATCTCGCGCAGAGCGGCCAAGGTCTGGGAGCGATCCCCTCCCGCGTCGTGGAAGAGGACCGTCGGTCCGTTGGTGATCTCGCTCTTGACGGTGGCCACCATGGCGTCCACACCGGGATGCTCGAAGTCTTTGGTGTCGACGTTCCAGCCCAGCGGCCGCATCCCCCGGGACGCGGCGAGCTGGCGGCTGTACGGGGTGAAAGCACCGCCCGGGGCCCGGTAATACTGCGGCCGAACGCCCCCGGACGCCTTGATGATCATGCGTTCCGCATCCAGGATCTGCTGGGACTGGTAGGACTCGGACCGGGTGTCCATGGCGGTGTCGTGCGAGACGGTGTGGTTACACAGCCGGTGTCCGTCCGCCACGACCGCCTTGACCAGGTCCGGGTACGCCTGGGCCTGCGTACCCACGATGCAGAACGTGGCCTTCACACCGCTGTCCTTCAGGAGTTGCAGCACCTGCGGCGTCCAGACGGGGTCCGGTCCGTCGTCGATGGTGATGTTGACGCCCCGGGCGCCACGATCCGAGGCGTGCGCGATGTCCACGGCCACGGGCCGGGCGTCCGGCGCCGACGCACGCGCTTGCGGCGGCGGCCCTCCGGTGATGTCGGCCTGCGCGGTCCACACCGAGGTGGCGGCGGCCACCGCTGTCACCCCGAGCGCCGCCGCGAAAAGGCGGCTGTGCCATCCCCTTCCCTTATGCCTTGCCATGTCCGCCCGCCCCTTTGCCGTCTCCGCCGATGCCGTGCACCCATCAAGACACAGGAACGCCCCTCCGCGATCCGTCGGTTACCGATCACGGACGAATCTGCAGGGGGCCGGCGACAAACGCAGGAGTTCCGCGACAGATGAGGGTGCGCAACGGCTCGACCAGCCGGGGAGGAACGCTCACGGGCCCGGCTCGTCCAGGTCGTCCCGGCCAGGCCCCGCGGCGCGGATCGCGTTTCCGCCCCGACAACCGCCACGCCCAGGCGAAACAGCGAGGTTGCAGCCAAGGACAGCAGAGGCCTACCCGTCTGCATTCTCTGTTGCGGCTGCTCGATCACCCGGGAAAATCAGCGACGTGCTGCATACGATCACGCCCAGCGAACTCACAACCAGGGCGAAGCGCAACAATCGCATACCTCCCCGCCAGCCTTGAGGGTCACCAAAGACCACCCAGAGAACGACAGCGATACCGAGCAACATGACCAACACGCCAAGAACACGACTCAATGCAGAATTCACGGACTCAATGATGGCGGGCATGCGCTATCAGTTTCAACTCATGACAGAAAGATCAAGACATGCACCGCACCCATCCAGACGTCATAAAAAAACCACATTCAGGAACACATGTCCGATTTCGACATCCGATCGAGTCCTGCCGTGGCATCAACAGCGGACCTCCACTATTCGGCAGGTCTGGCGTGATACGGCTACAGCGCTCGGTAAAAGTTGGCCGCGAGCAACCTTGTGGGCGTAATTCCCCACAAGAGAGCGGGGAGATGTCATAGGCCGCCGAGGTCACGGGACAAGTCAGCGGAATCCAAGGCTCCGCCTGTTGCCCGCCCACTACCGTGCGCCCACAAGCATTTCACGGGTGACGCGTTGCTCGTCGACAGCGATTCGCCCGAGGTCCACTTCTTTCCCGCATAAGAGGTGACCGGCTCCGATGAGGTCGGGCGTCATGACTCCAGCATCAACCCGAACGGGGTCGAGACGTAGTCGGTAACAAGCTACGAGTACGACTTACCCGTAGCAGCTCGACGCACCCTGCTCCTTCTTGGAGCGGCGGATCCGCTGGGACACCGACGGCTGAGCGACGTGCGGCAGCTCCTCCGCCGCCGCCGCCGAGCCCTCCTCGGCTACGGCCAGGGCGTACTCGTACTGACGAGGGCTCATCGCCTCTCGTCCGCTCCCAGCGGACCACCCCGTTGTATTCGTACGTGCCTCAGTTCCACCGGCGAACATCCCGTGGACACGGCGGAGCCGGAAGTCGACGGAGCCTGGACGTGCGGAGCGCCTCCGCGTCCTGCGCGGGCATCGCTGAGAGCAGGCGGCACAGTCACACGGATGTCGGCCGTGACACGGCATCATGCAGGCGTGATCACCATTCATCTGAAGTACGAGATCGACGCCGACAAGCTCGAGGACTTCGAGGAGTACGGTCGCCGCTGGGTCCGGCTCGTCAACCGTTTCGGCGGGACGCACCACGGCTACTTCCTGCCGAGTGAAGGCGACAGCGACATCGCCTACGCCCTGTTCTCGTTTCCCGGTCTGGCCGCGTACGAGCAGTACCGCTCGGACAGTGCGTCCGACCCGGAGTGCCGGGAAGCGTTTGAACTGGCTCGTGAGACCCGCTGCATCAAGCGCTACGAGCGCCGGTTCCTCCGGCCGCTCGACGGCCTGTCCTAGGCCTGCGGGAGATACGTGGCGCGATTTCGCCGCGCGGCTGTGCGCAGGGCTGCGATGACGGCCGTGGTCGTGGGGTTCGCGGTCTCGGTGTGACGCGTCACCCGCTCCGTACAAGAGCCTCGGGCCAACGGCCCGAGGCTTCGTTGCCGTCCGGTCGGAGTTCGCCGTGACGGTCAGAGGCATCCACGATTCGCGGGCACCGGCAGTCGGGGCTTCACGGACCGCAGGCCTGAGGCCCATCCCCTTCCGCTGCCACGACCGCTGGACGTCGTCGCTGCGGAACCCGGCGCCCGCCCACGCAGAACGCCCGGCTGGAAGGCTCCAGCCGGGCGTCTGGCTGAGCTGCTGACCACAGCCACTCGACCAGCGGATCGCTAAGCCCTCTTGAGTTCGCCCATCAGGAGGGCCTTGTGCCACCGGCGTGGCCTCCAGGCTGCCGCCAGGTCAGATCGTCGGTGTTTCGTCGACGATCTCCTTGTGCGGTTCGATGATGAACTTCCAGCCCTCGCTGGGCTCCAGGAACCGCACCCGGGTGGGGTAGATGTCCAAGGCGCGGCGGTCCCGGTTCTGGCTGTTGTTCTTCCGCCCCCGGGCGGGCTCCTCGTAGAGGTCGACCTTGACGTCCGGCACCGCGGCGACTTCCTCGCTCCAGCGCTGGACGACCCCCGCGCCGAACGCGTCCCGCGCGGCGGTGTAGAGCGCCTTCAGGGATTCCTCGTTCCCCTTGGGCACGAAGAGCGCAAGGTTCAGGAGGACGCCGGCGCTCTGGAGAACCTCGATTTCCTCCCCCGCCTTGTCGGCAATCCAGACCCCGCCCTCTTCAGCATTGTCCGGGAGGACATGAATCACCTCACCGAAGATCGTCCTCGCAGCGAAGGCCCCTCCCTCGAAATTCTTACCCGGCTCCGTGAGGAAAGCCGGGGCGTAGCAGTCGAGAGGAAGGCCTTCCATCCCTGCCGAGACGAAGATGCCGTCCTGGAGGCCCAACTCTGAAATATCCTCGGCCGTAAGACGTCGAGCCGTGACCTTCTCGGTATTCACGCCATTCCCCTTTTGATCGTGGCGTCCTGTGAATTCACCGAAACTCTACCACGAAAACGATCACCCACTTCCTGTCGCGCATGGCTTCGCGCTCACGACAGTACGGGCCGACCGTCCGAGTAATTCCCTCGCAGAGAACAGCGGGCAACCCCTCCCGCATCACCGGCGAAACGCAGCACTCATAGAGAAATGCGGCAATATTCAGAAGGTGACCATCTCGCGTCGGCACTGCTTTCGGCAGCGAAGTCGGTCGCCGGTGAAATCAGTCGGAGTTCCCATGCGAGGACCGCACGAGAGACGCAGCGCCCGCGGCGTCGGCGTAGCGCGCGGCGAGTTCGGCGAACGCACTGGTCAGTTGGGGTGGACCGATGACGTGGATGCCGGTGTCGAAGCGGCCGACAGCGGCGGCGAGGGCGGTCCACGACCAGGAACCGAGAGTGAGGCGACAGCGGTCCGGGCCGAGCTCTTCGACGACTCCGTCCTGTACGAAGGGGGCCACCGCCTGCGCGGGAAGGCCGAGGACGACGTCGCCGCGGCAGGGCCAGTCGCTGTCGGAGCCGTCGGTTCCCCGGAATCGGCCGAGGACGAACGCGGCCACGTCATCGCCGGGGAGCGCGCGTGGGGTGAAGCGCGGGCCGGTGGGGATCCGGGGGCGCAGGCGGTCGACGCGGAAGGTGCGCCAGTCGTCACGGTCGAGGTCCCAGGCGATCAGGTACCAGTGGCCGCGCCAGGTGACGAGGTGGTGAGGCTGTGTCCGGCGGGGTTGCCCGGCGAGGCCGGCTGCGTCCTGCCCGTAGTCGAAGCGCAGCTCCTCCCGGGCGTGGATGACGCGCCCCAGTTCCACGAGGAGCTGCTGCGTTCCGGCCGGGGAGGCGCCGCCGGTATCGGGCGACCGGACGGCAGTGACCTGGAGCGTGTCTATGCGCTGACGCAGCCGGGGTGGCAAAACCTGGCGCACGGTGGACAGGGCGCGCGCGGCGTCTTCGCCGATCGTGCTGCTGGTGACCGCGGACTGCAGGGCGAGGGCCAGGGCGACGGCTTGGCCGTCGTCGAACAGCAGCGGGGGCAGTTGGGCTCCGGCCTCCAGGCGATAGCCGCCGGAGGGCCCCTTGAACGCGCGGACCGGGTAGCCCAGTTCTCGTAGCCGGTCGATGTCGCGGCGCACCGTGCGCGGGGTGGTTCCGAGCCGCTCGGCGAGGTGGCCACCGGACCAGTCGCGGTGCGTCTGAAGGAGCGAGAGCAGCGTGAGCAGCCGCGAGGACGTCTTCTGCATGCCCACCAGTCTGCCCCAGTACAGGACACATCCTGTCCGCTACCCGTGGAATGGTCGGCCGCAAGATCCGCCGGAGAGGCCGCCGCTCCGGCCACGAGCAAGGAGATAGCCATGTCCGTCACGACCACCACCCACCTGAACTTCCGGGGCGACGCCCGGGCGGCACTGGACCATTACCGGTCCGTCTTCGGCGGGCGCGTCACCGCCGTCACGTACAAGGACGCGGGCGACGTGCGGAACGAGAACGAAGCGGACTGGGTGGTGTGGGGCGAGGTCGTGGGCGACAACGGTTTCCACGTCATGGCGTACGACGTCCCCGGCCGGCTGCCCTGGGACCAGGGCAGCAACCCGTTCTTCGTCTCCGTGCGCGGTGACGTCACGGACGAGATCAGTGCCCTCTGGCAGAAGCTGGCAGAGGGATCGACGGTGGTACAGCCCCTGGCGCCGTCGCAGTGGGCACCGCTGTACGGCATGCTCACCGACCGCTTCGGCGTGACCTGGGTCCTGGACGTGGCGGCCCCGTACAACGGCTGACCCACGCGCTCGACGACAGCGCGCGGACGCGGCGTTCACCGGGCGAGTGCCTGACCCACGGCCGGGACGCGATCGCCGGCCACCTGGAGGCGGATCCGGCATGAGGGCCGCCGGACCACCGGCCGGGCAGCCTGACCGCACCGGGGACGGACGTGGTCAGAGGGGCTGGAGCCGGGTACGCAGGAGGCAGAATTCATTGCCTTCCGGGTCGGCCAGGACATGCCAGCTCTCGGTGCCGGTCTGGCCGACGTCCGCAGGCCTTGCGCCGAGAGCGAGCAGCCGCCCCAGCTCGGCGTCCTGATCGCGGTCGGTGGCGTTGACGTCGAGGTGCAGGGGGAGCTTCCCGGCCCGCGGGGCGCTGCTGGGGGAGAGGACGAGGGTGGGCTGCAGGCCGCCGAAGCCGGCGCCGGGCGGCCCGATCTCGATGCTGCCGTCGTCCTCGCGGCCGATTTCGACGTAGCCGAGGACCTCGCTCCAGAAGGCGGCGAGCCGGTCGGGGTCGGCGGCGTCGAGGACCAGCTCACTGATGCGGCATGCCATGCCCGTCAGTGTACGAAGAGGGCGCGCCGTGTCACCTGATTTCCGTACGCGCAGCGCGAGTTCGTCTCCGAAGCACCTGGGCCGCATGCGCCGGGGGCCGGATACGACGAGGGCGGGGCACGCCCTCGCCCGGTTCACCGGGAAACGTCCGGCCAGGGGCTGCGGCCGGGGCCGATCGGGTGGGTTCCCGTGACGCCCCTGAGGACACGGGGCAGAGGCTGGTCTCCGCGGTGACGGAGCGGCGGTCGCGCTTGGCGCCACGCCCGAGCAAGGGGAGACCTTGGCCACATCGGGCCCGGTCCGGGGATGCGGGGGCGGCGTTCGCATGTTGGCGACGGATGGACGTGCCCCCACCCTTGAACAGGACACCCAGTGACAGACGAGAACGCCCGCCGTGCAGCAGCCGCCCTCTCACGCCCGTTCGCGGTCCGTGGACTGACCTCGCGCAACCGGATCGCCATGGCGCCCATGACCCGCCAGTTCTCTCCGAACGGCGTCCCGGGCCAGGACGTGGCGGACTACTACGCCCGTCGCACCGCCGGTGGCGTGGGCCTGATCATCACCGAGGGCACCTACGTCGACCACGCCTCCGCCGGCACCAGCGACCGCATCCCGCTGTTCCACGGCGAGGACGCGCTCGCGGGCTGGGCGGGTGTCGTCGACTCTGTTCACCGCGAGGGCGGCGCGATCATCCCGCAGCTGTGGCACGTGGGTGTCACGCGCGCCGAGGGTGCCCCGCCGGTGACGGAGGCGGAGCCGGTCGGCCCGTCGGGTGTGTCCCTGTCGGGCGAGCCCAAGGGCCGCGCCATGACGCAGAAAGACCTCGACGACGTCATCGCCGCGTTCGCCGACGCCGCGGCGGCCGCGGAGCGTCTCGGCTTCGACGGGGTCGAACTGCACGGAGCGCACGGCTACTTGATCGACCAGTTCCTCTGGGAGGGCAGCAACCGCCGCACCGACGCGTACGGCGGCGGCATCGTCGCGCGCACCCGGTTCGCGGCGGAGCTCGTGGCGGCGTGCCGCGCGGCCGTGTCCGACTCCTTCCCCCTCTTCTTCCGCATGTCCCAGTGGAAGATGGATGCCTACGAGGCGAAGCTCGCCCGGACGCCCGAGGAGCTGGACGCCCTCCTCACGCCGCTGGCCGAGGCCGGCGTCGATGTCTTCCACGCGTCCACCCGCCGCTACTGGCTCCCGGAGTTCGACGACTCCGACCTGAACCTCGCCGGGTGGGTGAAGAAGATCAGCGGCAGGCCGACCGTCACCGTCGGCTCGGTCGGCCTGGACGGCGACTTCTTCAGCGCGTTCCAGGGCAACAGCTCCTCGGTCACCGGCGTCGACCAGCTGCTGGACCGGCTGGAGCGCGACGAGTTCGACATGGTCGCCGTCGGCCGTGCGCTGATCGCCGACCCCGAGTGGGCCGCGAAGACCCTGCGCGGACGTACCGAGGACATCACGCCGTTCGGGGCGGAGATGCTGAAGACCCTGCGCTGACGGAGCCTGGGGCCCTCAGCCCAGGAGGCGCAGGAAGCGCAGGAGGCGCAGGAGGCGCAGGAGGCGTTCCTCGTTCTCCGGGCTGTAGAAGCCCGGGGTGTCGCCCTCGAAGGGCAGGACCGTGTCGCCGCAGGCCTGAGGCCCCGGTCATGGGCGTGGACGATGATCCGGCGGTGGGCCTCGACGAGGTCCGCCGCCGTGACCCGTCAGGCCGCCGCCGCCCGGAATTCCCGCCCGGCTCGGCCGGGCTCGGTGTACATTTTTTGAGTCCTGTCATCTCCGATAGAGGTGGACGTTGCGCATCTGAGGTCCGCGATCATCGCGCGGTACGGCCCCTGCCGTAGCCCGTCACGCCTTGTCGGCTTTCCTGCCGCCCCGTGACTGACCGCGTGGATGCGACCTCGGTGCACGATCCGTCCCCCGTACGTCCGGAGGACCGCACCCCTTCCTCTCCCGGCCGGTCGCCGCGTGGTGCTCGCATACGAAGCCCCTGTTCACACGCTTGCGACTGCGAGGATCACATGTCCCACCCCACCCCGCCCGCCGCCTCCCTCAGCTGTTCCGCCCTGTCCTTCCGATGGCCTGACGGCACGGCGGTCTTCGACGGGCTGTCGCTCGGCGTCGGCCGAGGCCGCACCGGGCTCGTCGGGACCAACGGCTCCGGCAAGTCCACCCTGCTGCGGCTGCTGGCCGGCCGGCTGAAGCCCTCCGCCGGTTCGGTGACCGTCGGCGGGCACCTCGCGTACCTCCCGCAGAACCTCACCCTGGACACGGATCTCCGCGTCGAGGACGCCCTCGGCATCACCGAGCGGCGTACGGCACTGCGCGCGATCGAGGCCGGCGACGTCACCGAGGAGCACTTCGAAACGGTCGGCGACGACTGGGACGTCGAGGAGCGGGCCCTGGCGACCCTGGGGTCGCTCGGCCTCGGCGACGTCGGTCTCGACCGCACCGTGGGACAGCTGTCCGGCGGCGAGACCGTGCTCCTGCGCCTGGCCGCCCTGTTGCTGGAGCGCCCCGACGTCCTGCTCCTCGACGAGCCGACCAACAACCTCGACGTGTTCGCGCGCCGCCGGCTGTACGAGGCCGTCGAGTCCTGGCGCTCCGGGGTGCTCGTCGTGGTCAGTCACGACCGTGACCTGCTGGAACGGGTGGACCGCATCGCCGACCTGCGTGCCGGTGCGGTGAGCTGGTACGGCGGTGGCTGGTCGGCCTACGAGGAGGCGCTGACCACCCGGCAGGAAGCGGCCGGACGCATGGTGCGGGCCGCCGAGTCCGACGTACGCCGTCAGAAGCGCGAGCTGGAGGAGGCCCGGATCAAGGTCGCCCGGCGGCAGCGGCACAACAAGAAGATGGACGCCCAGCGGCGGGCGCCGAGGATCGTCGCGGGCGAGCACAAGAGGTCCTCCCAGGAGGCGGCCGGCAAGCTCCGCGGTCTGCACGAGGACCGGCTCCAGGAGGCACGGGAGCGGCTCGACACGGCGTCGGAGGCGGTCCGTGACGACGCCGAGATCCGGGTGCGGCTCCCTCATACCGCCGTCCCGGCCGGCCGTACGGTCCTGAGCGTGCAGGGTCTCCGCCCTCGCTTCGGCGCCCTGCGCGACGGCGGACTGCACGTCCAGGGGCCGGAACGCATCGCGCTCGTCGGGCGTAACGGGGCCGGGAAGACGACGCTGCTGCGCACCCTCACCGGGGAGCTCGCGCCGGAGTCCGGCGAGGCCAGGGCCCATGTGCCGTTGCGCTTCCTGCCGCAGCGGCTCGATGTGCTGGACGACGCGCTGAGCGTCCTCGCGAACGTAGGGCGCATGGCCCCCGGGACCACCGACAACGAGATCCGCTCCCAGCTCGCCCGCTTCCTGTTCAAGGGAGCGCGCGCCGAGCAGCCGGCGGGCACCCTGTCGGGCGGCGAACGCTTCCGCGCCGCCCTGGCGGCGACGATGCTCGCGACACCGGCCCCGCAGCTGCTGATGCTGGACGAGCCGACCAACAATCTGGACCTGGCGAGCGTGCGGCAGCTGACGAGCGCGCTCGAGTCCTACGAGGGCGCGCTGATGATCGCCGGGCACGATCTGGCGTTCCTGGAGTCGGTCGGGATCACCCGCTGGCTGCTCGTGGGCGAGGAGCTCACGGAGCTGAGCGCCGAGGAGGTGCGTGAGCTGCTCGGCACACCCGACGCGACCGTATGACCGGTGGTGTACTGGAAGGGTGCGGGTCCAGGGCCCGCACCCCGGCACCACCGGCTACCGATGCGGATCCCGCCATGCACCCTCCCCATAGATGTCGCTTCCCACGCGTCGTCCGGGCCCTCGCGGGCGCGGCCGTCGTCCTGACGGTGGCCGGGGGAGGCCCGGCAGCGGTGGCCGCCGCCGGGCCTCCCCCGGCCACCGCGTCGACCGCCGCACCGGCCACCACGGGCTCTTCTGCCGGGTTCCCGTCTGACCGGACTGATCCGCGTACGGCGACCGCGGAGCTCACCATCCCGTCGATCGGCGTGACGGACCTGCGCGTCGTCCCGTACGAGGGCACGACGGACGACGGGCCCGGGACCCGGGTCCAGGACCGCGGGGTGGCGGCCAGCCCGTACGGCCGGAAGGGCGGCGTCGGACCGGGTGAGGTCGGGAACTACCTCGTGACGGCCCACCGGCTCTCCGCCGGAGGCCCGCTCCGCGACCTGCCGGCGCTGGAGAAGGGCGACTCTGTCCTCGTCACGGAGGGCGGCAGGGTCCACGAGTACCGGATCACGGAGACCCGGCGGACGTCCTTCCGGTCCGAGCGCTCCCTCGCCGAGCAGCGGGCGGAGGTGCCGGGCGAACCGGGCGGGAAGCCGACCCGGGCGATGATCACGCTCTCCGCCTGCGCCACCCCCGAGGACGACGCCGCGGGGAACTTCTGGCGCGACGCCCACAACAACCCGGAGCACCGCATCGACAAGATCGGCGTCCTGGTGTCCACCCGGGCGTCATGAGCCGCCCGGCATGTCGGCCGGGAGCTCCAGCCACCGCGCCGTACCCGGCTCGATGACATACGTGCTGCCGTCCAGCTCCACGCGGACCCCCGGCCGTTCCGAGTCCGGTACGGCGATCCTGAGGCGCTCCGCGCGGATGCGCAGGTCCACGTCCCAGTGCCGGCGGAAGCGGAGCCGTATCCGGAACTTCGAGAGCTGGGGCAGCGTGGCCGGAGCCAGCCACAGGGCGTCTTCGCGGGTCTCCAGGCCCGTCATGCCGCGCTGTACGAAGTCGAGGGTGCCGGCCATCGCGCCCAGGTGGATTCCCTCCTCCGTCGTACCGCCCTGGATGTCGGCGACATCGCCGAGCAGTGCCTCCTCGCAGTACGTCCAGGCGTCGTCGCGGTGCACCCGGGCCAGCACCCAGGCGTGGACGAGGGAACTGAGGGTGGAGCCGTGGCTCGTGCGCTTCACGTAGTAGTCGACGGTGGCCCGCCAGGTCTCGTCGTCGAGTTCGTGCCCGAGCCTCCGGAACAGCGCGGCGAGCTCCTTGGGTGAGAAGAGGTAACCGAGCATCAGCACGTCGGCCTGCTTGGACGCCTGGTAGCGGTTGACCGTGTCGCCCTCCGCCTCCAGGATCCGGTCGAGCCTCCGGATGTCCCCGTACCGCTCCCCGTAACCCTCCCAGTCCAGCTCGGCCAGACCTCCGTAGCCGGCGAACTGGCTGATGACGCCCCGGTGGTGGGGCACGTACAGCCGACGGGAGATCTCGTCCCAGCGGTCCAGCTCCGCCGGGTCGAGCCGGATCAGGGCGAGGAGCTGCCGGCAGCGGCTCGCGGGCAGGGAGCGGCAGAGCTCGCCGGCCCGTGCCAGCACCCAGGCCGCCGTCACGTTCGTGTACGTGTTGTCGTCGAGCCCCGCCGTGTCGGAATCCGGATAGGCGTCGTGGTACTCGTCCGGCCCGACGACCCCCCGGATGCGGTACCGCTCGAGGTCGTCGTCCCACGCGGCGCTGTCCGCCCAGAAACGGGCGATCTGCATCATCATCTCGGCGCCCTTGGAGTAGAGGTACTCCGTGTCGCCGGTGGCCTGGCAGTACTGCCACAGGTTGTACGCGACGGCCGAGCCGACATGGTGCTGCAGCCGTGAACGGTCGGGCAGCCAGCGCCCCGAGCGCGGGTTGAGATGGACAAGCTGGGTCTCCTCGCGCCCCTCGTCGGCGCTCTGCCACGGATACATCGCGCCGGCCCTGCCCACCGCACGCGCGGCGGCGCAGGCCGCGGGGAGCCGCCGGTGACGGTAGTCGAGCAACCCCCGGGAGATCTCCGGGAGATGCAGGTTGACGAAAGGCAGGACGAACAGCTCGTCCCAGAAGACATGGCCCCGGTACGCCTCGCCGTGCAGTCCTCTCGCCGGCACCCCGACATCGAGTTCCGCGGTGTGCGGGGAGAGGGTCTGGAGCACGTGGAAGAGGTGCAGCCGCAGGATGCGTCCGGGCTCGCCCGGCACCTCCATCTTGGCCTGCTGCCACAGATCCGCCCAGGCCCGGCGGTGTGAGGTCAGCAGCCGGGCGTACACCGGAGCTTCGTCCACCGCGGACACGGCGGCCCGCAGCGGGCTGCCGATCGCCGGGTCCCGGGAGGTGAAGAGCGCGACCGTCTTGTCGACCACGGCGTCGGAGTCCGGGGCCAGCGGCAGCAGCAGCGTCTGATGGACCGCGCGTGGCTCCTGCCGGGGTTCGGCCCGGTGGTCGCCGTTCCGTTCCGTACCGCAGGAGGCCACGATGCGGGCGGCCAGCGCGACCCCGATGTCCGACTCCACCGTGCGGCAGCGCAGCCACACCGCGGCCTCCGGTTCCGTGCCGGTCTCCCAACCCGTGAGGTGGCGGTCGGCGAGCTCCCGGTAGCGCGCGACACCGGTGTTGCGGACGTCGCCGTCGATCGCGGACTCCACCTCCAGCTCCCCCGCCCAGCCCTCCGCGGTGAACACCGTGTGCACCGCGGCGAGATGGGGGTCCCCCATGTGGACCAGACGCTCCTGCCCGACGGTCAGCCGGCGGCCTGCCCCGTCCTCGTACACCGAGTGGCGGGTCAGAGTCCCGCCGCGCAGGTCGAGCGACTGACGGTGGTCCACGAGGAAGACGTGGTCGGGGGTCAGCCACGGACCGGGGCGGGCACCGGCGGGGTGGATGCGGTAGCGCAGCGGCAGCCAGTTGGGGAGGTTGACCAAATCCTCGTTCTCGACCTGGCGTCCCTGGACGGAGGACGTCAGCCGGTTGTAACAGCCCGCGACATACGTACCCGGGTAGTGCGAGACGCCTGCGGGCGTCTCGGGCGCGGCTCCCCGGGTGGCGAAGTAGCCGTTGCCCAGTGTGCACAGCGCTTCGCGCAGGCGTTCCTTCTCCGGGTCGTATCCCTCGTACGCCCAGATCCAGCCGCGCGCCATCAGTCCACCCCGTTGATCAGCAGTTCTCCCGGATCGGACACCACGAGATCCGCGCCGTGCCGCCGCAGACCGCTGGCGCCCTCGGGGCTGTCCGTCCGGTCCACCCCGACGACCAGCCCGAAGCCGCCCCGCCGGCCCGCTTCCACTCCGGCCCGTGCGTCCTCCACCACGGCGGTGTCCCCGGCCGGGGCACCCAGACGCCGTGCCGCCTCGGCGAACAGGGCGGGGTCCGGTTTGCCGGGCAGCTCCAGGCGGCGCGCCTCGTTGCCGTCGACCACCGCCGTGAACAGGTCCAGGAGTCCGGCCCCGGCCAGCAGCTCGGTCGCGTGCCGGGACGCGGACGCGGCGGCGAACGGGACGCGCGCGTCGTGCAGCACGTGCAGGAGGCGGACCGTCCCCGGCCAGACCGCGACCGGGTGGGTCCGCAGGCTCCGGGTGAACGCCTCGTCCTTGCGTGCGGCGACGGCCCACACCGTCCCGGTGCCCGGGGCGTCGTCGGGGCTGCCCTCGGGGAGGCCGAGGTGCCTGGACTCGAGGAAGGCGGCGGCACCGTCCTTGCGCGATCTGCCGTCGACGTAGCGCCGGTAGTCGTGCGCCTCGTCGAAGGGCCGCTGACCTTCGTGAGCGGCCAGGCAGGCGTCGAAGGCCAGCTTCCAGGCAGCGGCGTGCGCCGGAGCGGAGTCGATGATCACGCCGTCCGTGTCGAAGACCACGGCGTGCACGGAGAGCAGGACTGCGGCCGGTGACGGTGCGCGTGCCATGACCGGGTGGTCCCTTCGTCGAGGCGTCCCCCGTCCCATGGCACCAGGTTCCGGGCCGGGTCGCTCCTCGTGGCTTCCGGAGCGGGCCCACGTGCGGGTCCTGCGACGGGCCCGAGGAACTCCCGTCACCAGCCTTGGCAAAAAGTCGGAAAAGTTTCTTCGTGCCCCTTTCAGGACTACCGTAAAAGTATGGCCAGAACCGAGCGTCAGACCGATCGGCAGGCGGAGTACGTGTGTCCGGCCTGCAAGCAGCCCGTCGAGAGCGTCCTGGCGCGGCACAAGACCCTCGGCATCTTCGTCCCGCACTGGGGAGCCGGGCCGTGTCGCAACCCCGAGTGCCACAGCTACGAGCCGAAGTCCGGCGACACCTCCGACTCCGCCCGGGCCCTGGGCTCCGTCGGGCGGTGAACGAGAGGGGCGACCAGGTCCTGTGTGATATCTGATGTCCCTCCTGGACTCGTCCCGCCGCCGCACGGGTAGGACCACCGTGGCCCGCATCTACGCCGGGCTCCTGCACTCTCCGGGAGTACTGCCCCGGGGCCGGCTCGTCGAGGTGGCACACGCGGATCTGTTCGGCCGCTACGTCGGCCACACCGCGCAGCTCAGTGAGGACGTCTTCGAAAACGCCCTGGGTGGCGTGCTCTTCAGGAGGCCTGCACCCTCACTCCCGACGGGGGCTTCCTGCGGCTTCGGCTGTTAAGCCCAGGACTCACTGCTCAAGGTCATGGGGGGCCACCGTGACGACGTCGTCATCGTCGGCCGGTTACATCGTGGTTCAGGCGTTCAGGCGGTCAGGCGGTCAGCTGGAGGCGCTGACCGGGGAAGATGAGGTGCGGTCCGCGGTCCAGGACCTCGCGGTTGAGTTCGTACAGCGCGGGCCAGCCACCGGACACGTCCGCACGCTCGGCGATCACCGAGAGACAGTCGCCCGGCTCGACTACATACGTCTTCGCGTCGGCGAGGTCCTCGGAGTAGTGCGTCACCTCGCTGTCTCCGCTGCCTTCGTTCGTGCCGCCCGTCGAGCTGCCGGACGACGCGTTATCGGAGGAGCCGCTGTTCGGGTTACCGGTCGACTGCCGCTCGGGGGCCGTCTGTGCCGTGTCGCTCCAGTCGGTGCTGTCGGACGAAGAGGATTCGGACGAAGAGGATCCGGACGAAGAGGAGGACCCTGCAGACCCGGAGGACCCGGCGGACCCGGCGGACCGGGAGGACTTGGCGGACTCATCGGACGAGGAGCTCGACGTACCGTTCACGCCGAGGCGTCCGCACGTGGGCCAGGCACCCATTCCCTGTGACCGGGCGACGCGTTCACCGACGGCGATCTGCTCAGCCCGGGTGGCGAGGTCGGCGCGGGGTGCGTACTGAGCGCCTCCGTAGGCCCGCCAGGTGGACGGGGCGAACTGCAGGCCACCGTGGTAGCCGTTCCCTGTGTTGATGTTCCACCGGCCGCCGCTCTCGCACTCGGCGATGCGGTCCCAGTCCGTACCCGCCGTGACGGTAGCCGCGATGACGACCCGGACGGGAGCGGCCTGGGCCGGTACCACCTGGGCGGGGATCTGGGCCGGGGCCTTGACCGGAGCGTCCGCGACGCTGCGGCCGGCGAGGCCGAGCACGCTCAGGAGGACGAGCAGAAGGGCGAGCACCGATTCGACGGGCCGCTTGGCGAGGGGTGATGCCGGCATGACGGTATTCCTCCGCTGTGCTCCGGAAGGTGTGCAAGGGCACGAACAGAAAAGCCGCCGATATTCTTTTCAGTGGGCTTCGACGCGTTCAAAGTCCGCACATTCACTCAGGTGGGGGTCTCTCATGGCACTGTTCGGCAACGCGCACACCGTCGATCCGGCGGCCGCACAGCGTGACTACGCACGGCTCCTCGGGCAGGGCGAGCAGGTGCACGCCGCGTATCTGCTGATCCGCGACACGATCCTCTTCACCGACCGCAGGCTCGTCCTCATCGACAAGCAGGGGATCACCGGCAAGAAGGTGGAGTACCACTCCGTCCCGTACCGGAGCATCACGCACTTCGCGGTGGAGACGGCCGGGACCTTCGATCTGGACGCCGAGCTCAAGATCTGGATCTCCGGCTCCGCCACCCCCATCCAGAAGACGTTCACCAAGGGTGTCGACATCTACGAGGTGCAGGCCGTTCTCACCCAGTACGTCGCGAGGTAGGCGCTACGGCTTCCGGGCGGCAGCCCGCAACCTGGCCATCTCCGCGCGTATGGCGGGTAGTTGCGCGTAGAGCGCCTCACCGGGGCAGTGCGTCTGGAAGGTGTCGTGGTGACCCGCCACGGCATGGAGATAGGCCACCTCACCGCGCCTGTACAGGCTCTCGTCGTTCGTCGAGACCATGCGCACGATGCCTCGCGGGTCGACGGCCCGGTCCAGTTTCCACGCGCCCACTTTCGCGATGCCCTCGATGAGCGCCTTCGGCACCTGTACGCCGGTGTCGAAGGCGCCGAGGGCCGCGATCCCGACGCTGTGCGCGTTGAACCCGGTGGCGTGGGCCCCGCGCACGGAACGTCCGACACCGCCCGCCCGGCCCTCGTATATGGTCCCGCAGCGGTCGACGACGAAGTTGTAGCCGATGTCGTCCCAGCCCTCGCCCCGGACGTGCGCCTCCTCCATCGCTCGGAGCATCTTGGGGGCGTCGGCGCATTCGTACCCGTTGGCGTGCCCGGTGTGGTGGACGAAGACGGCCTTCACCGTCCCCGTGTACACCGCGTCCTCCTTCACCAGGCTTTCGTCCGCGTGCCACTCCGCCCGGCTGACGACCGCGGGTCTCGGGGCACCGGCCGGCGTCACCGGCTTCGCGGTGGCCCGCTCGGGGGCGACGAGCCGTACCGGCGCGTCCCGGAACACCAGGAACGCCAGTGGCACGACCATGGCGCACACGGCTGTTCGGCGAAGCCACATAGGGCCACCATGCGCGCTGACCAGCCGCGTCGCAGGTACCCGGCGCCCGATCGGGTGACTGGTGCCGGCGCGGCCCGTGGCAGCGCCCGGCGGTCAGGAAACGGTTACGGACTGCTGCTCGACGATGCGTGCCGCGCGGTGCGGGGACGTGTCGAGCCGGGCCAGCACGCCCGGAACCGCGTTGTTGGGGAGGATGAGCTCGAAGAGGGCGGAGATCTCACCGACCAGGTCCGGCGGCTCGGCCATGGACTCGGTCACCAGCTGGACCCCGGTCCATGCCCCGACGACCAGCCGGGACGTGGTGCCCGGATCGACGTGCGGGAGGAGCTCGCCGCGCTCCTTGGCCTCGGTCAGCATCTCCGTGCCGAGAGTGATCCAGTCCGGCCAGCGGGTGCCGAAGAGCCCGCGCGCACGCGGGTCGACGGACAGCCGGATCGAGGCGCTGAGCAGGGGTTCCCGTGGCAGTCGGTAGGCGAGCAGGAGCGCCATGTCCACCCACTCCTGCAGCTTGAAGGTCTGCGGGGTGACCCCGTCCGACGTCACCGCCTCCTGGAGGACACCACGGGCGAGCTCCTCCTTCGACGTGAAGTGGAAGTAGAGGGCGCCCCGCGTCAGACCGGCCCGGTCGAGGATCGCGGCGATCGTGGCAGCGTCGTAGCCGTGCTCGTCGAAGACCTCGGCAGCGGCTTCCAGGAAGATTCGGCGCGTGCGGATCGCCCGTTGCTGTCGTGCCAACTCGCGCACCCCTTTGAACGTTGCCTGACGCTACTTCAAAAAGTACCGGTGAACCGGTATCATATCAGCGCCGGAATACCCATTTTGCGCCATGTCCGGGAGGGCCGTGCCCGACATACCTGCTGATCCGTATCCGCCGCTGTCAGCAGCTGAGGGACGGGACGGAGTCCGCAAAGAGTACGTCCACCTCGGACGTTCCGACATGGTTCTCCTCACCTCCTGGCAGCGCCGGGAGGACGGCGAGTTCTCGTTGTCCGCGAGGTGGCCGGCCCCTACTGCGGGCCTCCCTTACGACCCACGGGTGCTGACCCAGACGGTCCGGCAGAGCGGCCTGGTCATCGCGCACGCGGCGTACGGCGCGCCCCTCTCCGATCACACCCTGCTGCACTATTTCGACTTCACCGTCGCTCCTGGATTCGAAGTCGCCCCCGAGGGGCCCTGTGACCTCGCGGTCGAGGTCACCGTCAAGGAGGCCAAGGAGCGAGCCAGGAAGGTCAGTGCACTCGACATGGAATTCCGCATCCTCCTGGGCGGCAGCATGGCGGCCCGCGCAAATTCCGAGTTCGGCTGGATCTCACCGCGCGTCTACCGCCGGCTCCGCGGCGAACACTTTGCCGTCGACTGGAACGCATGGCCGCTGCCCGATCCTGTCGACGCACGCACCGTCGGCCGGGCCGCCCCGTCCGACGTCGTCCTGGCGGCAGGCCATCGGCCCCGTCACTGGCAGTTACGCAATGACGTGGACAACACCGTGTTGTACGACCACCCGGTCGACCACGTCCCGGGGCTCGTCCTGATGGAGGCCGCCGACCAGGCCGCGCGCGCCGCCCTGCACCCCGCCCGCTTCGAGGCGACCACCGTCACCAGCGCGTTCGAGCGGTACGCCGAATTCGACCGCCCCTGCTGGATCGAGGCGGCGATCCTGCCCGCCGGCTCCGGAGAGACCTCCGTCCTGGTCACGGCGACACAGGACGGAGAGCCGGTCTTCCGAAGCCGGCTGACCGGCCCCTGCGCCTGACGGCTCACTGGTTGACGAAGCCGCCGTCCACCGGCAGAACCGTGCCCGTGAGGAAGGGGCAGCGGTCGCTGAGCAGCCAGGCCACCGCGTTGGCGATCTCCTCCGGATCGGCCGTACGCCCTTGCGGTGTACGGCTGTTGACCATTTGTTCCAACCCCGGGTTGCGCCCGAACCAGTCGGCCGTGATCTCGCTGCGCGTGGAGCCCGGCGCCACCGCGTTGACCCTGATGCCCTGCTGGGCGTACTCGTCCGCGGCGGCTCTGGTGAGACCGACGACGGCGTGCTTGGCCGCTATGTAGGGCGCGGCCGACGGTATGGCCACCAGGCCGCCCACGCTGCTGTTGTTCACGATGGAGGAGTCGCCGGAGTTCGCCAGCATGGCCGCGATCTCGGGCCGGAGGCAGTTCCAGACGCCCCGGACATTGGTGTCCATGACCGCGTCGTAGACGTCATCGCCCATCAGGTGCAGGGGAGTCCGGTCGCCGCCGAGTCCCGCGTTGTTGAAGGCCGAGTCCAGGCGCCCGTAGGTGTCGACCGTGAAGTCGACGGCACGGGCGGCGTCCTCGGCCACCGTGACATCACAGACCACATAGGAGGCTTGCGCCCCTTTGTCCCGCAACTCGGCCACCAGGGAGGCCAGCCGGTCCTCCCTGCGTGCGGCCAGTACGACCGTCGCGCCTTCCTCGGAGAACACCCGCGCCGCCGCCGCACCGATACCGCTGCTCGCCCCGGTGATCAGGACGACTCTGTCGTGAAGAAGATCGCTCATGGCCGCAGTCTGGCAGCCGCCCAGTCGGACGACCACGGTCGCGCACACCCCAAGGCCTCGACGCAGAGTCACGGCAATAACAGACTGTACGTACTGTTTTTGTCCCACTCCTGACTCCTGACAAACCTCCGACGGCGGGTTCACAGGCCTCCGGCCGCCCGGAGGGCTTCGCGGTACCGTGCGGCATGCTCGCCATACAGTTCGACCGCTTCGGTGGTCCCGAAGTACTCCGCGCCGTGGAACTGGCCACCCCCGAGCCCGGCCCCGGAGAGGTGCTCCTCACCGTCGAGGCCGCCGGGGTGAACTTCGCGGACACCCATCAGGTGGACGGCTCCTACCTCGGCGCCGACGCCCTGCCGTACGTCCCCGGCAGCGAGGTCGTCGGCCGCACCCCGGACGGCAGGCGGGTACTGGCCCGGGTCTCGCACGGTTACGCGGAGCAGGTGACCGCCAAGGAGTCCGGCGTCCTGGAGATTCCCGAGGAGCTCGGCGCCGCCCAGGCACTCGCCCTGATGATGCAGGGGCTGACCGCCTGGCATCTGCTGCGGTCGGCGGCCCGTCTGCGTGACGGCGAGAGCGTCGTCGTGCACTCCGCGGCGGGTGGCGTCGGCAGCCTCGCCGTCCAGCTGGCCCGGGAGTTCGGAGCGGGCCGGGTGCTCGCCCAGGTCTCCACCCCGGCCAAGGAGCGGCTCGTCATGGACCTCGGCGCGGACGCGGTGATCACCTACCCTCTCGCGGAGAAGGCGGACATCGTCCTGGACGCGGTCGGCGGGGACCTGTTCGACCAGGCTCTGGGCTCCCTGGCCTCCTTCGGCCGGCTGGTGACCTACGGCAACGCCACCCGCTCCGGCTTCACCCCGGTCGATCCGGGCAGGCTGGGCCGGCTCAACGCCTCCGTCGTCGGATTCTGGCTGCGCCCCGCCCTCGCCGCTCCCGGCGCGGTCAGCGGCCCCCTGAAGGAGCTCTTCGCCCTGGTCGCCGAGGGCCGCCTCGAGCCCGTGACCGGCGGCAGCTACCCGCTCGCCGACGCGCGGCGCGCCCATGAGGACCTGCTCGCCCGCCGGACCACCGGAAAGCTGATCCTTACCCCCTGAGCGCATCCGGCGGGGTCAGGGCCGGCCCCCGCCCCGGCACTGACCGAGGACTCGGCGGTACAGCCCTTAGGGTGGCCCGATGCCCTCCCTGACCTCACGCGCCCCTGGACCAGCCGCCGCCGGGGGTAAAGCGCCGGCCACCGCACCGTCCCGTGCCGGCCGTGACCCGTTCTTCGACAACGCGAAGTACCTGGCCATCGTCCTCGTCGCGGTGGGGCACTCCTGGGAGCCCCTGCCCGGCAGCGGACGCCTGGTGGAGACGTTCTACACCTTCGTCTACACGTTCCACATGCCGGTCTTCATCATCATCGCCGGTTACTTCTCACGCGGCCTCGAACTGCGGTCCGGCCGGGTCTGGAAACTCGTCACCAGCCTGGCCGTGCCCTACGCCGTCTTCGAGATCGCCTACACCCTCTTCGAGCGCCTGACCGGCTCCCCGGATTACTCCCTGAGCCCGCTCACGCCCTACTGGCTGCTGTGGTTCCTGCCCGCCCTGTTCCTCTGGCGCCTCACCACCCCCTTCTGGCAGACGGTCCGGTGGCCCGTGGCGGTGGCCCTGGTCATCGCGGCCATGGGCGCGGTGACCAGCAACATCGGCGGGGACCTGCACCTCCAGCGCATCCTGCAGTTCCTGCCGTACTACGCCCTGGGCCTCCAGCTGCGGTCCGCGCACTTCGACTTCGTACGCCGCCGTGCTGTGCGCATCGCGTCCGTCCCCGTCTGCCTGGTGGCCCTGGCCGTCGCCTACTGGGCGGTACCGCGCACGACGACCTCATGGTTCTTCCGGCGCTACGGCGCCGAGCAGCTCGGCTCGCCCGCCTGGACGGGCGCCGCGGTGACCCTGCTCCTGTTCGTCTGCGCCCTGGTGCTCAGCGCCTGCTTCCTCGCCTGGGTACCGAACCGCAGGCTGTGGATGACCGCCCTCGGCGCGGGCACGCTGTACGGCTATCTGCTGCACGGGTTCGTCATCAAGGGCGCGGTCAAGCTCGACCTCTACGAAATGGACGTCATCTCCACCCCGCTGGGCCGGATCCTGGTGTCCGTCGCCGCCGCGGCCATGGTCACGGCCCTCTGCAGCCCGCCCGTCCAGCGGATGTTCCGGTACGCCGTGGAGCCCCGGCTCGACTGGGCCAGGAAGCCGGACCCGGCGCCCTGACGCCTCCTGGCCCGCCGTCCCGGCGGAGTCCGCCGGTCCCGGGCGGAGGACTGTCACGGGACGCACCGCACCCCCGGGCCGGGAGGGCTCGGGGGTGCGGGTGTACGGACGGAGCGGCGGTTCAGGCGTCGCCGGGCGTTCCCAGCATGGCGGACGCGTTCTCCAGCGGGGTCAGCGGCACCGCGGGTGCGGGCGCCTCCGCCGGACGGCAGGTGAAGCCGAGACGCGTCAGCGCCCTGGTCACCTCGCCGGCGGTGAAGTCCCGGCGGTCCTGCCGGGTGATGATCTCGCCGACCTGCTTGACGGGGTAGACACGGCGGCTGATGACCACCGCGTCACCGGTGACGGGCTCGGGCTTGACGCCCTTCATCATGTCCTCCACCTCGTTCTTGAAGAGGTCGAAGGGGAAACGGGCGATGACACAGCGCATGGTGCCTCAACAGGGTGGTCGTGGAGAAAGCCGGACAGGGTCGGCCGGACACCCGGCCGGATGACTACGCTGCCTTGTTGGACCGGCGCATCGCAGCCGCGGCACGCGCCTGCGGCGTCGCCGTGTTGGCGTTGGAGCGGCGCCCCTGGCCGGGACGCGCGCCGCGCCGGCCACGGGGACCGGAACCGCTGCCATTGCCGCGCTCCGACACCGGTGAGGTGATCGTGACGGGCACACCCGACGGCGCCTGGGCCCCGGTGATGCGGTTGAGCTCGGCCTCGCCGGAACGGACCTGGGCGATCTGCGGCGTGATCCCGGCATCGGCCATCAGCCGGGTCATCTCGCGGCGCTGGTTGGGCAGCACCAGCGTGACGACACTGCCGGACTCACCGGCACGCGCGGTACGACCGCCACGGTGCAGGTAGTCCTTGTGGTCGCTGGGCGGGTCCACGTTGACGACCAGGTCGAGGTTGTCGACGTGGATGCCGCGGGCGGCGACGTTCGTGGCGACCAGCACCGTGACATGGCCGGTCTTGAACCGGTCCAGGGTGCGGGTGCGCTGCGGCTGCGACTTGCCGCCGTGCAGCGCGGCCGCACGCACACCGCTGTGCAGCAGGTGGTCGGTGAGCTTGTCCACCGCGTGCTTCGTGTCCAGGAACATGATCACCCGGCCTTCGCGGGCGGCGATCTCGGTGGTCGTCGCGTACTTGTCGGCGCCCTGGACGTAGAGCACGTGGTGCTCCATCGTCGTCACCGCACCGGCCGCGGGGTCCACCGAGTGGACGACCGGGTCGTGCAGGTAGCGACGGACCAGCAGGTCGACGTTGCGGTCCAGGGTGGCCGAGAACAGCATCCGCTGGCCGTCGGGGTTGACCTGGTCCAGCAGCTCGGTGACCTGGGGCATGAAGCCCATGTCCGCCATCTGGTCGGCCTCGTCGAGGACGGTGATGGCGACGCGGTCGAGCTTGCAGTCGCCGCGCTCGATGAGGTCCTTGAGCCGGCCCGGGGTGGCGACCACGACTTCGGCGCCGCCGCGCAGCGCGCTGGCCTGGCGGCCGATCGACATACCGCCGACGACCGTGGCCAGCCGCAGCCTGAGGGAACGGGCGTACGGGGTGAGCGCGTCGGTGACCTGCTGGGCCAGTTCCCGGGTGGGGACGAGGACCAGGGCCAGCGGACGGCGCGCGTCGGCGCGGTTGCCCGCGGTGCGGGCCAGCAGGGCCAGGCCGAAGGCGAGCGTCTTGCCCGATCCGGTGCGGCCTCGGCCCAGGACGTCCCGCCCGGCGATCGAGTTCGGCAGGGTGGCCGCCTGAATGGGGAACGGCACGGACACGCCCTCGGAAGCCAGCGCCGCCAGCAGCGGTGCGGGCATGTCCAGGTCCGCGAAGGCCTCGGCGGCGGGCAGGGCGGGGGTGATGGTCACCGGCAGGGCGAATTCACCCGTGACGGAGGAGGAGCGGCGTCCGTAGCCGCCGGAGCGCTTCGGCCCGCCGGAGCGGCCCTGCGAACCCGGGGCGCCCTGTCGGCCGGATCCCGTCGAGCGGAATCCGTTGGCGGTACGACTTCCGGCGGATCCACCGGAACGCGTCCGGGAAAATCGGTCGTTCGTGCGAGCTGTGCGATCGCGGTTCAATGGAGAACCTTTCCCTCGAATGGCACGTATCGAGGGATTCTTTCCGGGCGGCTGCAGCCATGTACGGCGCCAAGAATCGCAAGAACGAGCCGGTGAAATAACGAAAAACGAAGCCCGTCCGGCGGATGAACCAGCCGGGAACGGCACTCCACATGACTGCATATAAAACCGCCGCGCCATGGCCTGCACACACCGGGAATTACTCCATCAGTGCGTCGGCACAGGCAAGGGCCGGGAAAACGCAACGAGCTGGGGCCCGCACCCCAAGGTGCGGGCCCCAGCTACGCCCTACGCCTGAGTGATCAGGCGGGGGTGATGTTCTCCGCCTGCGGGCCCTTCTGGCCCTGCGTGACGTCGAAGTTCACCTTCTGACCTTCCTGCAGCTCGCGGAAGCCCTGGGCGGCGATGTTCGAGTAGTGGGCGAAGACGTCAGCGCCGCCACCCTCCTGCTCGATGAAGCCGAAACCCTTTTCCGCGTTGAACCACTTCACGGTGCCAGTAGCCATGTCATATCTCCTTCGGGGCGTTGCCCTAGGGCCCACACTGTGCGAGCCCTACGTCGCCGCAAATGATTGCCCCGACCGGAATGAACCGGAAATACAAAAGCGCGCCCACCGGAGTGAAACCGATGAGTGCACTTGAAGTTTTGGGAACCACAACTGCAACTGAGATCAACAGTAGCACGATCCGGGTACAAGCGAGCTGTACGCCATATCACTACGGCGTCACTCCACCGCACACGGCATAAACTCTCACTGCTCATTGCGCGTATTTCTATGCCCGCCGAAACAGATATACACCCGTCCGCCGGTCAGGAATCGCCACTCCGGCCGGCCGCGGGCCGCCGCAGCTCCTCGTTGAGCCGCAGGGCCTCCTCGAGCTGGTCCTCCAGGATGACGATGCGGCAGGCGGCCTCGATCGGCGCGCCGCCGTCCACCAACTCACGGGCACGGGCGGCGATACGCAGTTGGTAGCGCGAGTAGCGGCGGTGACCCCCCTCGGAACGCAGGGGGGTGATCAGGCGAGCCTCACCGAGGGCCCTGAGGAAACCTGGCGTCGTACCGATCATCTCGGCGGCCCGCCCCATGGTGTACGCGGGGTAGTCGTCGTCGTCGAGACGGCCCGTTGCTTGCGCCGGGGATTCCGGGGGCATCTGCACCTCTTCCACTGCGTACCCGACCACCGATTTGGCCTGATTACACAAGAAATCCTAGGTGTATGAGTAGGTGATGTCTATTGCCGCCAAAACAGCTTTCCTCCGTCCTTGGCGTCGCCCCCGCGCGACCACCTGCCGAGCGGGCCCGCAAGGAGCCCTCCGTAGCCACCTGACCACTCCAACACGGCTGACCGGCCGGTCAGTTGTCGACAGACCGGCGAACGGTCATACTGCACGGGTAGCCCTTCACGCATCCCCCGTCGTGAAGGGCTACATTCACGTGCGGCCACCAGCGCCTGCCCGCCCCCATGAGGCCCGCGAGCGCCCGGGCGAACCGGAGCACACACGGCAACAGCTGCGCCGGCGGCCGGCTACCTGTCCGCCTGACGCCGGGGGACGCAGCGGCTCCCCGATTGCGCACCCGCCCGGGAGCCGGTTACGTGGACGAAGGGGCCGCGCAGCGATGTCACCGGGAGGCACGCAGATGCCGAGGAAGCCCGCGAACTCCAGGGTCGGCCTGCTCCTGAGCCTGGGCAGCAGCGCGATCGCCGTAGCCCGCGCCGTGAAGCAGATGCGCAGGGCCAGAGGCAGCCAGAACGAACTGACCACCGCGAACACCTTGGCGGGGCTGCTGCCCCTGGTCGCATCCGCGCTGCTGGTCCTGCGCCGGCTGCGCGGACGCTCCCGGCAGCACTCCGGCTGAACCGGCCCCGCCACCAGGGCGTCTCACCCTGCCACGGATTCCACTCCGCCCGGTGTCCGGGCGTGGTCGTGTCGGCATCCCGGCGGGCACGTTCAGCAGCCCCGGCTTCGCGACACGAGTACCGCGATGTCGTCCTCGGCCGTGTCCGCGAAACGGTCGACGACCTCCCGCAGCAGGTCGTCGAGCCGTCCGCTCGCCGGAAGCGTGAGCCGTGCCAGCTGCTCGATCGACGTGTCGATGTCCTCGCCCCGGCGCTCCACCAGCCCGTCGGTGTACATGAACAGCACCGTTCCGGGAGCGCACGGCAGCACGGTCGTCACGTATCCGCCGAGGCCCGTGCCCAGCGGCCGGCCCACAGGCACCGAAGCGTCGAAGGGCGGTGGGTCGGCATACTCTTCGGCCTGCAACGGAGCCTGCAGAGGGGTACGTGCCCGCGGAGCCTCGGCCCTCACCGGCCGGACGCCCATCATCCGGCTTCTCATCGTCTGCCGCTCCGCTCCGCCCCGCATCTCCGCGGACCCGGCCCACCGGTGTCCGGTCCGTCCAGCGACAGCGTCCCCTCGGAGACCGCGGCGCCACGCGGCAGCTCGAACGCCGCCTCGACCCGCTTCGGCACCGAGGTCAGCCCCAGCAACCCGGTCACCAGCAGGCCCGCCACACGTACCTCCCGATCGAGGTGCGGGCCCGGTGCCCGCGCACACCCCGTGTTCGGTGCCGGAGGGCGTACGGACGGGTCGAACGTGTCGATGCGTGGAATGTGCCGTTGACTGTGCCCTTGACTGTGCGAAGCACGCATCCATCCGTACGCGACCCAAGGAGGCGCCCCATGGCGTCAGGACCCCGAATCGGCTCGCCCGCACCGGACTTCACCCTCCCCGGCGGCATACTCGCCGACGACACCTTCGAGCGGAGCGACTACACGCTCGCCGCCGCTCGCGGCCGCAGCGTCGTGCTGGCCTTCTACCCCGGTGACAACACGGCCGTCTGCACCAAGCAGCTCTGCTCGTACTCCTCCGGCTTCGAGACCTTCGAAGGCCTTGACGCCGAGGTCTGGGGAATCAGTCCACAGGGTGTGGACAGCCATGAGTCCTTCGCCCGGGGCCACGGCCTGCGCATGCCCCTCCTGGCCGACACGGGACGGGAGACCGCCCGGGCCTACGGGGTTACCGCACCCGGCATCGGCGTACGCCGCTCCGTCTTCCTGATCGGGCCGGACGGGGTGCTCCGGTGGAAGCACGTCGCCCTGCTCGGGGCCACGTTCCAGTCGCTCGACACGCTCGCCGAGCGGCTTTCCGGCATCAAAACGCCGTAGAAACTGCCGGACTTCGGCAGTACCCCCGGCGCGCACCGTATGGGACCATGCAGCCAGTCCGACGGAAACATTCCGGGGGATTGCGAACACGGGGGAGTGATCGCGTGACCGTACTTCTGGGTCTGGGCATTGCGGGAATCGTTCTTCTCGTCCTCTCCTTGATCTTCGACGGAATTCTCGAAGGGCTCTTCGGCGACGCGCTCGGCGGGCTGCTGAACGGCCTCTTCGACGGCCTGCTCTCCCTGCCCGTCATCGCCGGCTTCCTTTCCATGCTCGGCTTCGGCGGTGCGATCGTCCTCGGCACCACGGACGTCGGTACCCCGGTGGCTGTCGTGGCGGGGGCCGGGGCCGGGCTCGTCGCGGCCTGGCTGACCTGGAAGTTCAGCCAGGCCCTGATGCGGGATCAGACCACGGCCACACCACGCGGTGACGACCTCGTCGGCACCTCGGGATCCGTCGTCACACCGATCCCGGCCGACGGCTACGGCGAGGTGCTGCTGCGGCTCGCGGGCCAGACCGTGAAGTTCTCCGCGAAGAGTGCCGTGCCGGTCGAACGCGGCGCCGAGATCTGGGTGGAGGCCACCCTTTCGACGACTGCCGTCACCGTCCGCCCCGTCGAGCGCTGACCACCAACGAACCACTCGTCCGTCCGAAACCCGTACAGCCGAACAACTGCCGTCCCGTCGGGAGGGCAAGGGGGACACCTCTCATGAGCCCAGTAGTGATCGCCGTCATCGGTATCGTCGTACTTCTCGTACTTCTGGCCCTCGCCGTCATCACCCGGTACAAGGTCGCGGGCCCCAGCCAGGCTTTCATCATCACGGGACGCCGGGGCAAGAAATCCACCGACCCTGTGACCGGGCGCACCAGCATCGACAACAGCGGCCAGAAGGTCGTCGTCGGCGGCGGCGTCTTCGTCGTGCCGTTCGTCCAGCAGAAGTTCACCCTCGACCTCTCCAGCCGGCACATTCCCGTCGCCGTACGTGGCGCCGTCACGCTGCGTGGCGTGAAGTCCAACCTCGAAGGTGTCGCGATCGTCAAGGTCGGCGGCAGCGAGGACGCGATCCGCGCCGCGGCCCAGCGCTTCCTCCAGCAGCAGAACGGCATCGTCGGCTTCACCCAGGAAGTGCTCTCCGGAGCCCTCCGCGCCATCGTCGGCCGTATGTCCGTCGAGGACATCATCCGCGACCGCGCCGCGTTCGCAGGCCAGGTCGCCGAGGAGGCCGAGGCCAGCCTCTCCGGCCAGGGCCTCATCCTGGACGCCTTCCAGATCCAGGACATCACCACCGAGGGCTCCTACCTCGAGGACCTCGGCCGCCCCGAGGCCGCCCGCGCCAAGCAGGAGGCCGACATCGCCGAGGCGATAGCCCGGCGCGCCTCCGAGCAGGCACGGCTGAAGGCGGCCGAGGAGATCGCCATCGCCGAGCGGACGTTCTACCTCAAGCAGGCCGAGATCAAGGCCGAGACCGAAGCCGCGGCGGCACAGGCCGACGCCGCCGGGCCCCTCGCCGAGGCGGCCCGTCAGCAGGAGGTCCTCGCCGAGCAGGAGAAGGTCGCCGAGCGCCAGGCGGCCCTGACCGACCGCGAGCTCGACACCAAGGTCCGCAAGCCCGCCGACGCCGCCCGCTACCAGGCGGAGCAGGAGGCCGAGGCCCGTCGCATCGCCCAGGTCAAGGAGGCCGAGGCCGACGCGGAGCGCTCCCGCCTCACCGGTCAGGGCGAGAAGCTCCACCGCTCGGCCCTCGCCGACGCCGTACGCATCGAAGGCGAGTCCGAGGCCGCCGCCATCGCCGCGAAGGGCACCGCAGAGGCCGAGGCCATGCACAAGAAGGCCGACGCCTTCGCCCGCTACGGCGACGCGGCCGTCCTCCAGATGCTGGTCGAGGTGCTCCCCCAGGTCGTCGCCAAGGCGTCCGAGCCGCTCAGCGCCATCGACAAGCTGACGGTCATCTCGACGGACGGCGCCAGCCAGCTGTCCCGCACGGTGACCGACAACGTGGCGCAGGGCCTGGAGCTTCTCAACAGCACCACGGGCGTCGACCTGGCCGCGCTGCTCCGGAACCTCCAGGGCAAGGCAGCCGGTACCGAGTCCGTACCGGCGGGCCCCTCTCCCACCGCCAACGGCGAGAAGATCGCGATCAAGGACTGACCCGGACTCTCCCCACGCCCGGCCGGTTGCACTTACCGGCCGGGCGCATCCATGGCCGCGCCCGCCTCGGCAGCCTTGACGGCGGCGAGCTTCTCCCGCCAGGGCGTATGGGCGTACGGATCTTCGTGTGCCAGGACTGCGGCCTCCGAGGCGAACTGCGCCGACCGCGCCTCGCCCCATGCCGCCCACGCGGCCTCGCGGCGGCACGCCCCGCACCGCGTCTCGCCGTCCTCACCGGGCCCCGGCCGGAAGACATGCTCGTCCCCGGGCCCGGTGCAGGCCACCAACGCCGCTACGGAAGGCTCCGGTTCGAGCTGCGGCACCGGCGCGGACACCGGCTCCTCGGGAAGCTTGTGCACGAGCCTGTGGCGCAGGAATCCCACGGCCGACCGCACCCCTCCCACCGGCAGATCGCTGACCAGCACCCGCCGCATGTCGTCGGCCGTGACACCACGCCGCAGCCACGTCACGGCGAACTTCACCAGCTTCCGGGCCTCCGCCACTCCCAGATGCAGCGACCTGTGCGCATGCCGCAGGGACAGCAACACCCACTCGGCCTCGGCCGACTCCGGGTCCGGTCCGGCCGACTCCGGTTCGTGCGGGTCGGGTTCGTGCGGGGCCGGTTCGGTGGGTGGGTGGGAGGAGTTCTTCTCCCGTTCTTCGTCTACCGGTGTGTAGCCACCGACAACGCGAGCTCCCGGCTGACCGACCGTCGGCTTCCGCTCACCCGGAGACACGTCCACCGGCAGCGAACTTCCGTCCCGGGCCGCCCTCGCCGCGTCCGGACCGAGACACACATTCGCGAGGAGCTGCTCGGTCGTCCAGAAACCCCGACCACCCTGCTGTCGCCACTCGTACAGAAAACCGTGCATGAGCAGCAGTTTCTTGGCCTTCTGGTACGCCCGCCCGGTGATCCCGAGGTCCCGCGCATGCTCGCTGAGAGCCACGCCACGCCGATCGGCGGGGAGCCCCTGCACATAGAGGAGGAGGATCTTCGCGTCACTACTCAGACGCTGATTGCGTACCAGATCATTCGCGGCCTTCGTATAGCCGCGCGACGGCGCGATAGCATGCCAAAGCATCCCGTTGGCTCCTTTGTGGCCACTGGCGGTGAAGGTCCTCGGTGGGTGCTGATGACACCCCCGGGGACCGCCGCCCCATGCCGTACCGGCACAGAGCGTGATGACGCGCTTACCGTACCGCAGTTGAAACCGCCACCGCGACACGGCCAGAAACGCTCAACTGCGCTGGTCAGTAGTAGTTTCACACTCAATGAAACGGGCGCGTCAGGACGCGGTTATACCCCGCGCCGCGAGCTGCTCGACGGCATCGGGCACTGCCAGCATCTCCGCGTTGTCGATGCGCCTGAGGTTCGGCAGCAGCGCGAGGTCGTCGAGCGAGCGGACGTCGTAGAGGTCGTCCTCGCCGTCCCAGACCGGCGAGCACTCGTAGTACACCTGGTGCCCGCCGTCGAGGAGCAGCTCGTCGACGGTCGCGAGCAACTCGGCGCTGATCTGCAGCTTCTCGAAGTAGGCCCGGGACTCGTCGAGCACGGTGAAGGCCAGATCCTGCTCGTACACGTGCGTCACCGTGTCGTCGATGCCCTCGGCCCGCATCCGCTCGTCGATGCTGTACGCGGGAGCGAGCGTCTCGTCGTTGTACATGAGCTTCTCGATCACGAGCAGCTTGAAGTTGAAGTCCTTGAAGTCAGCCATGTGGGCAGAGGTATCACGGGCCGCCGACATCCCCGCCGCCAACGGGTGCGAGGCGCGGTCGGACCTACACCAGGGCGCCGGTGTCGAGGTCCACCTCGAACGGCGCCGGCAGACGCAGCACCGCCCCGAACGGATGCGGGCCGTCCACGCACTCGCATCCGAGCCGCACCAGGCTCCGAGAAGAGGGTCACTCCGCCCTCCCTACGATCCACGAGGAGATGCAGAGGCGCCCGGTACTCCGCACAGCGGCGCCGTTTGACCACCCGGCCGGTCTCGGCGTTCGACTCCGAGGTCACCTCCACGATCAGCAACGTCTGATCCGGAAGGAGGGCGCCCCCGCCCTTGGCGAGCCCCTCGGGCACTACCGCGATGTCAGGGACGTACCAGTTGGACAAGCCGGGCAGATCCAGGTTCCCCAAGCCCTCGACGCAGCCCAGCTCATCGACGCGGCCCTCGATCTGCCGGCGGACGAGTCTCGCGGCACGCTCGTGGTCCCACTTCGGTGACACCGGTTCGATGACCCCCTCGATGATCTGGACACGGTCCCCGCGAACGGGTGCACAGCGAATGTGAGGGCGCGCTCGGCGTCAACACCCTGGCTGTAGTCGGGTGCGCTCGTCATAGGGTCCCGCTTCCGTCCATGTCCACGGCTATGGCTATGGCTACCCGACATCACGCCCGGTCGGAGCCGCCCCCGGCGCGATCGACGGCGAAGTAGCAAATCGCTCATTCATGACCAAAACGCGCACCATCTGCGCGCGTGCCAGGCAGGCACGGTGAACGAATCCGCACCGACCCGGCCGGCCGGGCACCGGTCACAGGGGGGCGGGCCCCTTGCCGGAGCCGCCGCCGCCGCCACCGCCACCGCCACCCCGACAGCCGGGAGCTGGGGCCCGTACGCGGGCTCACCCGAGGCAGGGCTGCACACGTCACGCCGGGAAGTACCCAATCCGCAGCCGCAGGGTGTGGTGCATCGGCACCGAGGCCAGCTCCCTGGGCGCGATGAAGCGAAGCTCCGTCGACTCGTCGGACAGCACGAGTGTGCCTCAGACGCCGCGTGCACGGGGAGCAGCCAACGCGCACGACCGGTACGGGCGGGAGACCGGGTTCATCCCCGCGTGCGCGGGGAGCAGAACGCCACGACGCTGGCCGCCATCTCGCAGGCGGGTTCATCCCCGCGTGCGCGGGGAGCAGAAGGGACTCACCGCCAGCAGGTTCGGCGGGGCGGGTTCATCCCCGCGTGCGCGGGGAGCAGGGCTCGGCTCCTTCGGGGGTCGGGCCCTTTGCGGGTTCATCCCCGCGTGCGCGGGGAGCAGAACACCCTGCGGGCCGCCGCGGTCAGCCTCTCGGGTTCATCCCCGCGTGCGCGGGGAGCAGTTCCACTCCAGCGGCAGGATGCTCAGTCGAAGGTGTTCATCCCCGCGTGCGCGGGGAGCAGGCCACCACCGGATCCGGCGCGACGGGCGGTTCGGGTTCATCCCCGCGTGCGCGGGGAGCAGAACGCCACGACGCTGGCCGCCATCTCGCAGGCGGGTTCATCCCCGCGTGCGCGGGGAGCAGGTGCGCCGCGGCGGCATGGTCCTCTTCGTGACGGGTTCATCCCCGCGTGCGCGGGGAGCAGGCTATGCACCAGTTCGGATCCTCTGCCCCGGCGGGTTCATCCCCGCGTGCGCGGGGAGCAGTACAGCTGGTCGACCAGGGCGTAGGCGCGCGGGGGTTCATCCCCGCGTGCGCGGGGAGCAGTACGCCCTTTGTCGGCAACTACGGCGGCAGTAGGGTTCATCCCCGCGTGCGCGGGGAGCAGCCCAAGCCCCTTCCACCGCCCGCCATTCGAGCGGGTTCATCCCCGCGTGCGCGGGGAGCAGGAAAAGATCCACCGGTTCGGATCCCGCCGCTGGGGTTCATCCCCGCGTGCGCGGGGAGCAGGACCCGATGGTGGTCTACGCCGCCCTGGGTGAGGGTTCATCCCCGCGTGCGCGGGGAGCAGCATCGACTTCAAGGACCAGGACGGGACGGAGGGGGTTCATCCCCGCGTGCGCGGGGAGCAGCACCCGTACACCGGCGTCACCGCTCTCGGCGTGGGTTCATCCCCGCGTGCGCGGGGAGCAGGGCGATCGGCCGGGCGCTCGACGAGATCGAGCGGGTTCATCCCCGCGTGCGCGGGGAGCAGGAGCAGCCGTGACCGACCAACTCGTCGTCTTCGGGTTCATCCCCGCGTGCGCGGGGAGCAGGCCCCGACGGTGATCGGGTCGGCGGTCGCCCCGGGTTCATCCCCGCGTGCGCGGGGAGCAGCCGCCCTCGAGGGCCAGGCTGGCGGTGACCCGGGGTTCATCCCCGCGTGCGCGGGGAGCAGGTCAGACCTCATCGAGGGGGATACGGGTCGTGGGGTTCATCCCCGCGTGCGCGGGGAGCAGATGCCGTGCCAGAAACCGGCGCGGCCCCGGTGGGGTTCATCCCCGCGTGCGCGGGGAGCAGATGCCGTGCCAGAAACCGGCGCGGCCCCGGTGGGGTTCATCCCCGCGTGCGCGGGGAGCAGCCTGGACTCTCCTCTTCGGATCGTGGTGGTCCGGGTTCATCCCCGCGTGCGCGGGGAGCAGGTCTCAGCCCTTTGCATTATTTCCGCACGCTTGGGTTCATCCCCGCGTGCGCGGGGAGCAGGCCCCGGCGGTGATCGGGTCGGCGGTCGCCCCGGGTTCATCCCCGCGTGCGCGGGGAGCAGGCGGCCAAACTCGCCGCGGCCACCTACGCGGCGGGTTCATCCCCGCGTGCGCGGGGAGCAGAAGACGAACAAATTCGCGTCCGCGGCCGGATCGGGTTCATCCCCGCGTGCGCGGGGAGCAGGCTGCCCTGTCCTCCGCCTCGGCCGCCTTGCGGGGTTCATCCCCGCGTGCGCGGGGAGCAGACTGCGCGACCTGCGATTTTATCCGCCCGTGGCGCCAGATTCGAGCACTTTCACCAACTCGGACATTTCATCCTGCCTCATCGTCCGCCGAACCGTCGCCGTTTCGCCGCCTTGCTCCACCCCTTGGCCGGGACTGACGAGCTCGGCGGCATGTCCTTGAGGCGTCGGATCAGTGTCAGGCCTTCGTGGTCCACCGGATGCCACTTGTGATCATGAGTCTCGAAGGAAAAGCCCTGCTCGCTGTTGTCGCTGTAGGCAAGCAGGGCCCGCCCCTGGCCCGAGTAGGTTCTGACTTCCTCCCACAGCACCCTTCTGATGCGTGTGGACGGTCCGCCAATGAAGACTCCGGGAGAGATCTCGAGCAGCCACCGAGTGAGGAACCCCCGTAATGACACCGGACAATTGGTGAGGACGATGACCGTCACCAGGTACTCACCCCCGGGTCGTAGTTCCGTCCCGCGCTGACTTCCACGCCACGGTCCGACTGCAAGGTGACCCGGTCCCCCGAGTCGTCCGCAGGGTCCCCGGAGTCTGCGGAGCCCGCCGCGGCGCTCCCCACGCCGAGAAGCAGCTTGATGTCGTGCACGCAGCGGTCCAAGAGGCTCGTTCGGTTGATTGCGTCCCGGAGAGCCCGGCGGGTGCGGGAGCCTACGTCTTCAGGGCCCTCGGCGGCGGCGTCGAAAGCGACTGGGATTCCGATTTCCGTCTTGTAGAGGTCGGCGATGTCCAGCACGAAGGACAGTTCATGGCCGGAATGGACGAAGCCCAGCCCCGGGGCGCAGCCAAGTGCGGCCACGACGGCGTGTGCGATGCCGTACATGCATTGGGCTGCGGCCGTGATCGCCTGGTTGGGAGCATCGCCAGCCGTGAAGTCGCCCGGTGTGTACTGCCGACCGTGCCAGGGGACGCCGGTACGGGCTGACTCGGCGCGGTAGCAGGCCTTGACCCGCGTGCCTTCGTGGCCGAGGAGTTCATGGCGGGTCAGGCCCGACGGGTCTTCGTCGGGGAAGCGCAGGCGGTACATGTCTCGTGCGACTGTCAGCCGAGTCCGGCGGTTCGCCCACGCAGTGGCCTGGGCCTCCACCAGGGCGGAGGACCGGGACAGTGCGCGGCCTCCGGCGTAGAAGCGGACGCCTTGCTCCCCCACCCAGACGACACCCGCGCCGCATTCGCCCAGCACGCTCATGGCCTGGTGGGTGATACGGGTCCCCGGGCCCAGGAGGAGGGTTCCGATCGTGGCCGAAGGAATGTGGGTGGTGCCCTCGGCGTCCTCCGCGGTGATGGCATGCGCGTCCCGGTGGACGACGCAGCGCTCCAGGTACACGAAGGACGAGCGGTCTCCGACCCGGGTGAGTTCGCGTGGGCTCGAGAGTGCACGGGCACCCAGTGCAGGGGAGGTCATGCTGGCCGGCTCCTCACACCACGGGGGCGAGCGTCATGAGTCCGCACCCGTAGGCCTTGGCCTTGCCCAGTCCGGAAACGAGTGTGCGGCGGAAGGTGTCGGCATCGGTCACCTTCAAGCGGCCCTGGTAGGTGACAGTAGCTATCGTGACGGGGTTCCGAGGCCCGCTCGCTGCCTTGGTGAAGGCAAGCCCCTTGGCTCCGCCGACGATCAGCTGATACTCGTCCCCGTGCTCCACTTTCCGTTCCTCCACGGGCTTTTCCACGATCACGAACCCACGCCGCTCCTGCTGCTTCAGCAGCCACTGGATCTGGTGGCCGGTCGTCCGATGCGCCGTTCTCTTCGTCGGTTCGCCCTCCTTCCGGCGGATGCTGTGCACCGGATTTGCGGTGAGCCGGAACTGCCATGAGCTGTCGGTGGACAGGCCCGCCAGGAACGTCGTGTAGTCGTAGCTGGTCCAGCCCTGGGGCGCGCCGTCCGGCCAGCCGGCCTGTTCCACCAGATGCGTCAGGTCCGGCCGCGCCGGGCTGGTGATGTAAAGAAGGATCTCCGCGGGCGAGTTGTGATCGACACGCCAGAGCACACGGGGGCCACCTTCGGGCACGGCTGACGGATCAGGGAAGGAAGACATCACAGCGGCATGGAGCATCTGCGGTGACGTCAGCAGCCGGCGTGCCCCGGTCCTCGCTGCGTTGAAGCGGAATCGCGTGAGGTACATATCAGGCACCGTCCCTGGGCAACGGGTCGAGATGGAGTGTCGGGTTGTGGGCGGGGGCCGGTGCCCGGGTGCTGCCTCTTCCAGGCGCGGCTTGCGGATTCGGTAGCGTCACCGTGCGGGAGACGACACCGCGCAGTGCGTAACGCCGGTGTCGGACGTCGAAGCTGACCGGCTGATCCCGGACCGTGTCACCCGCGCCGTCTGCGAAATCAGCCCCTGGGCCCGTCTCGAGCAGCATGGTCAGCTGTACGGTCTCGTCCCGTCGGCGTCGCTTCTGATACCAGTCCGAGGCCTGCCACACCTCCGTCGTCAACGCCTCGGTCAGATCGCTCCCGTCGTACAGGTGCAGGTCGACGGGGCGGCTGGGCGGGCAGGATCTACGGCCGAGGAAGGGCAGGAACACAGGTACGCGCAGGGCAGTGTGCAGCCCGCCCAGCAGCTCGCGGTCCCCTTCCAGCGCGGCTACGAAGACCGCGTCCGACAGATAGAAACGCTCGGACACCGGCATGGCTCTGCCCGTGTCCGCATGGTGAGCGGTCTGGAAATCCCGGACCCGTGTGCCGGGCTGGTCGATGCGCACACCGAAGCGCAGCGCGGCCAGGTCGGACACGTCCGCGTCCCGAGGGCGCCCGAGAGCCGCTGCCAGCAGGCCCAGTACACCGCTCTTGGTAGGCGCCGACTCAGTGGTGCGGCGCGCGAAGCGTGCCGAGGCACCCCATGCCTGCAGGGGTCCGGCAAGCTGAAGAGTCAGGACGCTCATTCACACGCCGCCCAGACGGTCCTCGACGGCCGCACCGACGGACTCGACGAGATCGGACAGCGTGACCTCGGTGCCCAGGCCGGACAGGGACGCGGTGGCAGGCCCGACGCGGACCACCCAGGTGTGGGTGTCCTTCTCGGCACCGTACGCACCTTCCACCTCAGGGACGAAGGAAGCGAGCGCCCTACAGGCACCTTCCACATGTCCACTGGTCCCGTTCGCGACGACTGGCGCTTCGAACGCCCCGACAAAGCTGATCGGGCGGGACGTACGCAGCTTCACCACCACGGCATCGGGGAGGGTGTGGTTGCCGAAGGTGTTGATCTTTCCCGTGGGAAGGGAGGTGACGAAGCCTTCCAGGAATGCTTCGACGGCCCGCCGCACGGGGTCGGTGCCGGGCTTCGTGTCGTCGAGGCCCTTGCCCAGATTGTCACGCAGACGGTCGACGTCGACGGCTGCATAGCGGTAGAGCGTGCTGGAATTGAAGTCGACCGTGCCGATCATCCCGGCGCCCGACTCGCCGTCCGTGTTCCTGTCGTCCACGGCCGTGAAGTAGTCGGACTCCGTCTCCACTGCGTGGACGCCGAGCGCGTGGGCGACCTGGGCGGCGGCGTCGACGTTGATGTCGGCGTCATCCGCGACCATCCGGCCGAACAGTGCGATGTCCACGGAATGCGCGCGGTTGGCGATGGCCTTGGCCCGCGCTTTCTTCTCCTTGTCCTTGAAGTACGCCTTGCCGTCCTGCCCCGCCCCGATGCCCTCGGCCACCAGCTCGGCAAGCCCGTCGAGCTGGCGTGCGCTGAGGAACATGAGGTACGAGGATTCCGGTGCCGGTCCGCTGCCCTCTTCCGCGGCGGCCTCCTTGGCCGTGGGCTTCTTGCGCTTGGGTACCTCGACCTTCGAGCCGGTTGCAGCGAAGATCGTCTCCGCTGCGAAGGCGAGAACCTTCTCGTCCTCGCCCTTCAGCGATTCGTCCCGCGCGTGCACTCTCTCGGCCAGCGCTTCGGCGACCTTGCGCGTCCGTACCCCCAGCTGATCGGCGTCGAGGATGCCGGTGAACGCCGTCCGAGTAGCTCGCTTCCACGCCTGGCTGGAAACCCGCGCCCGTCGAACTCCCCCGTACACGGCGGTCTTCGGCGATCCCGTGTCGTCACGGTTCAGGTTGCTCGGAGGAACGGTCTGGACTACGTGCACATCGAGAATGGTGCGGCTCACGAAATTCCTTCTTGATCGGTGGTGCGAAAGTCATCGGATGGCATGAGGTGTGACAGCGCGCGGGACTCCGTGTCCCTAGAGGGACTTCCTGTCGGGCCCAGGCACCCGGTAGGAGTGGAAACTGCGCCCCCACATACGGTGTACGTCGGCGCGGCCGCCGGGCCTCTGCCAGCGGTAGAGCTGGCCCGCGAGCACCCCGTAGTCCATGGCGACATCGGCAGCTCTCATCAGGAGCACCAGCTCGCGCAGCCGGACCGCCAGGGCATCCAGCGACGACGCCGTCGCGGCTCGCACGAAGCGCTTGCGGATGGCCTCGTCGATCACGACGTCGTCCATCAGCCGCCGCACCGCCCTGCCGAGGCCATGACCGTCCTTGACGTGCATGTCCGCGTCGCGGTGTCCCTGTTGATGCAGCGCCCACAGGGTCGCGGCAAGGTACACCGCGTTCTCCGCCTGCTCGGCGTCACTCTCCCGCCAATGACGCTCGTACAGATTTTCGACACCGATCAGGCCCCACAGATGCGGGACGACCCCAGCAGGTCTGCCGGCGCCCCGACGGATGCGCGCCAGCGTCGCGACCGCACCAGGGTGGTCCTTCTGATATCCGCGTTGCAGTCCTCGGATGCGGGTGTCGACCACGCTGCTGATCAACTCCACGTCGGACAGCGCCGCTTCCTCTCCCGGCGCCCTCTCCCGAGGCCTGCTGTCCGGCTCGACCATGGTCATCCGTCCCCCTCCACGCCTTCATCGCCCCTCACGGAATCCGGCTGGTCACCGCCAACCGGCCCCCTGCTCTCGTACGCTCGAGGCAGGGCCTTGCTCAGCCGGATCCGGAACCACCGGTCCGCGCTCGTGTCGTCGAACCACTGGGGCCCCCTGCCCAGGTCCACGACCCGGCCCTCCCATGCCGCAGCCGTCGTGTAGTCCAGCACCTCCCTGCCGAGGCTGCTGACAATCCGGTGAGCCAGACGCTGCCACTCCCCCCGCGCGCGGTCAGGCTCGGTGCCCGAACCGAGGTCATGGAGCCAGAGCCGGAAGGGGCCTTCCAACTCGCCGTAGCCCCGTTCCCGCGCCCCGTCGCGGTGCTTGTCCGCATCGGAACCGAGAGCCCTGGCAACATCCCCCGCGAGATCAGCCAGTGCCTTCACCGCGCCATCGGCGTCCCCCACCGCTCCCACGGCCGCTTGCCCGTACCGCGTGTCGTAGGAGTGCAGCAGCACCACGGGCATCGCCACGCCATCGTCGATGATCTCGTCGATCACGGACTGCTGAGTGCCGTACTGCGCGCCCACCGTGCGAGCCCGGAACAGGTGGCTCTGCGGAAGCGTTCCCTCGTTCACGAGCTGCGCCATCCAGTCCAGTACACGTGGACGGAGGAAGGCCGCAGGCTCCCCGCTCTGGGCACCGCCCTTGGCCGGAACGTCCTGGAGCAGACCGGCCAGGCCACGCCAGGCCCCCCGCGCGGGGTCATGCTCCCGTGGCATGTACACGGGCGACTCCCCGTGCTTCTTCTCCTGCGCCTCGCTGCGCCGCCAGCCCGTCATGGGCTCCACCCGGTGGCGATTCCTCGGCACGAGTGGATCGCCGTAGCCGAGCACGACGCCGTACACGCTCACGTCGTCGTGGTGCAGACGCAGCCGTCTTGTCTGCCAGGTGTACAGATCGCGGGGGCCGTACGGTCTCGATGCCAGGCCCAGCGCTTCGGATGAGCCCGGACCAGCCTGCTCGCGCCGCCAGGCCGGGCGGTCTTCGTCCTTGAATCCCACCGACTCCATGTCGGCGGGCACGAGGTTGAAGAGAAGGGTCTCGCGCAGATTGCGTCCCTCCACCATCACGCCGCCGAGGTTGCCCGCCCAGCCGACTCCCTGCGGATAGACCTTGCCGCCCCTCACACGCTCGTCGCCCTCCATGCCGGACTTGATCCCGGAGGTGTCGAACGCGTGGGCGTGGACCAGCCAGCGCGCGGCCTCCGCGAAGTCCAGACGGACCGCGCCAGGCCTACGCATGCTGAAGAACGCACCACTGTTGGGAACGTCGGCCACGATGCGGTTCAGCGAGGAGAACTCACCGTTGCCCGTTCTCAACCCGGCGACCTGGAAGAACGGCTTCTCCGGATGCAGAAGGTCGAAGCGCCCACGGTGCCGCTCCAGATAGGGCAGCACAGCCGCGAAGGAGTCCGGTCGTTTCCAGAGCTCCGCCCAGTCGTCGAACTCTTCCGGCCCCTCCACAGCGTCGTGCAGGATGGCGAGCAACAGCCGGACCAGCGCGAACTCCTGAGTCGGAACGTCCCCGACCAGCCTGCGCAGGTCTCCGGCCTGCTCGAACACCTCACGCAGAGATATCTCCGTCATCGTGCCGTCGGCACGATGGACCGGCAGCCAGGGGCGAGACACCAGGTCGAACGAAGGCACGTGCTCCACCAGCCTTACCTCGTGGGCGCCGGGGCGGGTCACCTTCAGACCCTCGGACCGGCTGTACTCAATCTCGAAGCCTGCCAGTTGGGTCTGACAGTCCTCGTCGATCTCGAGGATCAGCTCACCGGCCAGCCAGGGACTCTCCTTCGTCTGCCACGCGGCGATCAGCAGCTCTTCCAGCTCTTCGATAGCCCGATCGAGAACCCAGGGTTTGGAAAAGTGGAACGGCAGCCGCATCGAACTGTCCGCGAGGGCCTTCGCCGCCACGTACGGGGGGACCGTGTCGGTCGGCAGGAACAGTCCGCCGCGCCCCCTGTCCAGCCAGGGCACCGTTGTCAGCGAACCGTCGGCTCGGCGCATGACGACCAACACCTCAAGGCTGTCGTCGCTGTCCCTCACCTGTGCCTGGCCGGCCCTGGAATCGTCCGCGTCACCGACTCCCGCGTCGATCCACCCGATCAACGCCCGCCCGGGCCTGCGCACCTTGTCGAGCCGGTAGACCTCGGCGCGTGCCTGCTGTTCCGCACGGTGCGTACGGTGCTGGACATCGGCAGCATCCATTGCCTCGGCCCAACCGTCCGGGCCGGCCAGCTCGTCTCCGTACGCCCCCTGAACGAGCCCGGTGATGTCGGAAGGCAGGCGCAATGGGTGGCCCGCGGAGCCCAGATGAGGCTGGAGAACAGCAAGGGAACGCAAGAGGGAGTGGAGCCCGTACACCCGTTCCGACCCACGGCAGGGCTCGGGCGGAGAAGCCTGCCAGTCCACACCCGTGACCAGGCACCTCGCCCTCCGTACCCCGACGGGCCTCTCGCTCTGCCCTGAACCACGTTGATGGCGGTGCAGTCGTCCCATGCGCTGCAGCATGAGGTCCACAGGGCAGAGATCGGTCACGAGGAGATCGAAGTCGACGTCCAGCGACTGCTCCGCCACCTGACTGGCCACGACGATGTGCGGAAAGCGGCCGGAAGGCCGGTCCCCGTCCGGGCCGAAGCGTCGCACCAGGTCCGCGTCAAGAGCCGCACGGTCCAGGTCCATGAAGCGCGAGTGCGCGACGGTGACGTTCTCCGCTCCGAAGCGGTCCCGCAGGCGCTCCGCCGCCTCCAGCACGCGGTCGACGGTGTTCCGCACGACGAGCGCGCAGCCACCGTCGGACAGCGCCTCGGCGAGAGTGTCGCCCAGTACGGCCAGATCGTCGTCCAGCGGCTGCAGCTCGATGTCCGTACCGCGGTCGGAAGCAGCCGAAGGACGCTCCGTGAGCGTCGGGCCGCCCGGCACGACCGCGGTCAGCAAGGGGTACCCCTGGGTCCCCGACGACTGCATCGCCGTCCCGGATCCCGCGTAGGCGTCCACCAACGATTGCCGAACGGCAGAAGGGAGTGTCGCGGACAGCATGACGACGGGCACCCCGTAGGCACCCAGCCAGGACAGCACGCGTTCGAGGTAGACGTTCATGTAGGCGTCGTACGCATGGACCTCGTCGATCACGACGACCTTGCCTGCGAGGGCAAGGTGGCGCAGGGCCAGGTGTCTGCTCTTCAGTCCGGCGAACAGCAGCTGGTCGACCGTACCGACCGCGAACGAGGACAGCATCCCCTTCTTCCGCCCCCGGAGCCACTGGTGGGCGATGAGCCCGGCGTCCTGGGGCCGTACGTCTCTTGACGCCCGTCGCGCTCCGGCCGGGCCGTCCACCTCGACGGCACGCACACCACTCGCCCCGGCGGCACGCACGAGGCCGGTGTACTCGTCACTGAGCGCCGCCTTGGCGTGCGCCAGGAAGACGGAGTGGCGTTGTCCTCCGGGAAGGCCCTCCAGCCACTTCAGAAGTCGAGGGAACATGGCGTTCCCGGTGGCGCGGGTCGGCAACGCGACGAAGCACCCACCGGCACCGCTCCGGGCTGCGAAGATCTCCGCGACAGCGAGGGCGGCCTCGGTCTTACCCTCTCCCATCGGTGCCTCGATCACCATCAGCCCGGGCTCTGCCATCGTCCGCGCAAGTCGTACCGCCACCTCCTGGACGGGTCTGACCGTGGCCCCTGAAGGAAGGTCGAACCTTGCGGCAAAGAGCTCGGAGGGTTCTTCGTCCGGATCCGTGGGATCCCACGGACTGGGAAGGTCGAGCCCTTTCCAGGCAGCGGCAACGCGTTCCTCGGCGGAGCGGGGAACGCCCTCTGGGAAGTAGGGGAAGAGATCCGGGTTGCTGGCGATCCAGTCGGAGACGATGACCAGGGACGTCAACAGAACCTGTACGGTCTGCGGCAGCTTCACCCCCTGCCAGTCGTCGAGCCGCCGCCGAACGCCGTACGCATCGGCGCAGGCGTCGAGCAGCTCGTCCTGCACGCGACGCCAGGTGGGTTCGCTCCTCCCCGGAGTACGAAGCAGCTCAGGGTGCAAGCCGAGGTCGTGGATCTGGGAGTGCCCCGGCGGCACACCGTGGTGCCCGCCGGCTACGACGGTGAACTGTCCGGCCGCGCGGCCCGTCCAGCCATGCCGCTCGACGAGCCATTCCTTGAGGAGGAGTTGGCCAGCCAGCCCGTGCGGCGCCATCCGCCGGTCATCGCCCCATTCCTTCTGCGTGGGCATTTTCAGACCGGCCGTGTCCATGTTGGAGGCCAACCCCTCGACCTGGCAGGCGAACGCCGGAGTCGCCTTACCGATGTCATGCGTGCCCGCCAGCCAGACGGTGAGTTTGCGGGCGTCGTCGTCCCCAGCGGGAAGAGCATCGGCGATCTGTCGTCGAACTGACCGAGGCACCCACTCGTCCCAGAGGAGCCCTGCGACGGCAGCGCTGTCAGACATGTGCTGCCAGAGAGGGAGCCAACCCTCCGTGGGTCGGTCGTGCTTGGCCCACACGGTGAGCGCGGCAGGGGACAACGAGCCCTTCAGGCTTGGCAGATACGACTTTCCATGCGGCATGCGCACATTGAAACCACACCGGAAGCTCTAGTCACGGCTTCGCGAAGAATCGCACCAAGCGCAAGGAATCTGCGGTATCAGGCGAGACCTCGGGATGCGGCCGGTGACCGTGCACAGCGGCTCGCGAGTGCTTCTCCATCACCGGCCCACATACCCTTCCCTCTCCGAGATTCCCGCGTCGGCCGCGCCCGGAACGGCGGTGAGCAGCTCAGCACCCGGCCATCCCATCGGCCGCCATCCGGTGCCAGACTTCTCCCGCCCGTCGCCGCAGCGGCGGTGCGAGTTCCCAGTTGTCCCCGCGTTCGGCGCTCTGGAGAAGGTCGGTGATAACCACCAGCTCCGCGAAGCGCCCGGCGGCACTGTCGAGAACGGATGCGAGTTCCAGGCGGACCCGTTCGGCGGTCTCCGGCATTCCGAGGCTGTAGGCATGCAGCAAGGCCGCGTCGTAGCCAGCAGGGGCGATGCCCCAGCCTTCCCAGTCCAGGATGGCGAGTTCGGGGCCGGCGAGGTTGGCCCAGTGCAGGTCACCGTGTGCGGTGGCCCACTCGGGCGGGGCCGTGGGGATGAGTTCGCCGAGAAAGGCGAGGTACTTCGGCATGGCCCGGTCCAGGTACTCCTGCCGTACGGCTGTGCGATCGGTCTGTACGGATGAGAGCTGGGCCAGAGCTATGCGCAGGTCACTCCACCAAGCGGCCGTCAAGAGCGGGTTGGCGCCGAGCACAGGGGAGGACGAGAGGACACCGCCGCCGGCGTAGTCGTACAGCTCTGCCTGGTACGCACCCTCCCTGTCCGTCCACTGCCGTACAAGATGCAGGTGAGGACGCGGAACCTCTCGAGGCACCAGCCGCTGGGCGTCCTCCGGGCCGGTCCAGAGTCTGCCGCTCGCCTTGTCCACCGGACCGTGGACGACGCGCAGCCATCCCGGCCCTTGCGGTCCGGTGACAGGTCGGCCCAGTGTCCGTCCCTGCCATCCCCATGCCTCATCCGGCCCCTCGCCGGACACAGGAGTATCGGGGACCGCTGCAAGGACGCCGCATGCCACGGTATGGGCCCTCCGCATGCGGGCGGCAACCTCGGGAGCGTCAGGTTCCGAGGACATCGATGACCTTTCTCAGGCGATCAGGCGACAGGGGCTCGAGGGCCCCCGCGCCCATGGCGTCAGCCCAGTGTGCCGGTGTGCTCGCCGACAGCAGGACCTGTGACACCCCAGGGGCCGACAGCCCGACCAGGAGCGCGGCTTGGACCGGTGAGGCAGTGGGATCAATGGTGCGCACCAGCTTCTCCGTCATCGCGTCGATGAGGTCACCGCCTCCGAGGGGAGCCGACGCAAAGACATCGAGCCCCGCCTCCCGGGCCTCTGCCAGTGCTCCGCGTCCGTCGAGCGCGGCCGCCACTACGACGAGATGGATGAGGGAGACCGGGAACTGCACGGCACGGAAGTGGTGGCGAGGGCCCCCTGCCCTCTCCGCGAGTGTCATGAGTTCGGAGATGGTGAACAGGCCGCTCGACAGGCCTGCCCAGGTGGCGACGCCGTAGCCACCGATCTTGCCGACATCGGCCGCGCTCTCCAGTCCCTCGAATGCCTCGGTCAGCGTCCGCGACACCTCGCCCCGGTCCGTCCGGCCGTGTTCCGGATTGTGGACGAAGACCAGATCCGGGGCACGGCCGAGGCGGGCACGACTGCGGGCGAGCTGCCAGGCAACATAGGGACGCATCAGACAGTGCCCTTGCTCGCGGCCTTCCGGAAGCACGCCGGCCTCGCGAGCGGCCTGCCGGTCGAAGTCGGGCACGAAGCCCACCTTGGTCGAGACGTACACCTGTGGGCACTCGTCGAGCACGGGGCGCAAAGATGCTTCGGCCGTACCAGACCCATAGTTCGGTGCCGTGTCAATCCATGTCGTCCCGGCGTTCACTGCCGCAGCCACCGACCGAGGCACGTCTCGGCACCGGTACGTCCCGGCCGCGAGCTGGGCGCTCATCCGGCCCGCCCGACAGCGGCGACCTCACCGTCCACCAGTACATCTACGAGTCTCGCCACCTGCCCGATGCGAAGTCCGGTTACGTGGGCGAGTTCGTCCAGGCGGTGACGGCCCCCGTCCGCGAGGAGAGACAGCAGGGGCGCCACCTGCGCGGAGAAGGTCCAGTTCACTCCCCCCGCCGTGAGTACCACGTGGCCGTCCGTGTCGTTGCGCAGCCGCGCCCGGGCGGTTACCAGGTGCACGACAACGGCGGGATCGGGCGGTACTCCTTCGACGTGCGGCAGTGAGGGCACGAGGCGGGCCCGGTCGGTGGCGTCCCGCATGGTGAGGAAGCGGTCGAGCAGCGTTCCGTCCTCGAACTCCTTCATGACAAGTTCGCTGAGTGACCGCACGAAGTCCGCCTTCTCTCCCTCGGTCCCGAAGCGCGGCAGGTCGCTGCGCACTGTCGATTCCCGGCGCAGGTCCTCGGAGAGCCACTGGAAGAGATCGGCGCCCGTCGTCGTCTGCATGCCACAGGTGAGGTGGAGAGAGCGGACACCCTCGGAAGCGGCGACCGCGTGCCACCAACCGCGCGGCAGGTACAGCATGTCCCCGGTGTGCAGAACCAGTTCGACCACTGGATCGTTCTGTGGCGGTTCGGGAACGTCCGTGTCCCGGTGGAGTGGGGCGGGTCTCGTAGGGCCGTAGATGCGCCATCGTTTGGCGCCGTCGAGCTGGAGGACGAGCACGTCGTGGTCGTCCCAGTGCACTCCGAAGCCTTCCTCGGGGGTCCAGGAGGCGTACGCGTTGACCTGGACACCGGTGCGCAGATGCCGTTCGAGCTCTTGGGCGAGGCGGCCGACACCTGGGTGCAGCTCGTCGATCGCGTCCAGGACGAGGGTGGCCCCCTCAGCGAGATGACGGTGCAGTTCCGCGGGCTTGAGCCGATGCCACACGGTGTTGCGGCGGGTGGTGACCGGCACCGTGTAGGCGTGTTGGGGCAGCTCCTCGCCGCCCACGGAGAGACGCAGGCGGGGCGGTTCGAGCCGGTGGTGGGTGAACAGAGCGTTCAGGTCGTCCCAGCCGAGCAGGCCGCCGAAGCGGGCCGAATCGCCGGGGAAGTGGCGGTAAGTACGGCCGAACACCTGGGCGAGGAAGTCCTCGCCCAGGTGCGCGACCACCGCAGGCACGTCGGTGGTCATCAGTAGCAGCCCTTCTCAGTCGTTGGCGTCGGACCGGCCGGTGGAACCGCCGTCCGAGGGCTGCTCGGCCCGCGAACGAGCGGCGACAATCCGGCAACGAGCGACCAGCAGGCCGTCACCGTCCTGACCATCGCTGATGGTCACGTTCTGCTCGGGCATGGCGTATCTCCTTCGGTGTGGGCGGAAGCGAGCCGATTGCCCGTTCCTTGGTTGTGGCGTCTCCGGCCGCCACCACGGGTGGAGGAGGCCGGAGGCGCCGGTACCTGACTTCTGGACTCGTGCGTCCGGAACCAGGTGGTCGTGTGGTCAGGTGGCATTGACTTGCGCCCAGGGGCCTCGGAGCACGCCGCATCCGGGTTCGGCAACCGCAACCGGCCGCTGTGCGCCCTCGAACAGGAAATCGCTGCCGCACATGGCCGGAGACGGTCGGTACGACGAGGAGGGCAGACGACTGCCGACCTCGAACCAGACCGCCTTTCCATCCGTGGTCGGCCGGGACCCCCACGCCTGGGCAAACCCATCGACCAACTGCAGTCCGCGCCCGCTCTCCTCGTCCAGGTCAGCCGGCACTCGGCGCGGAAGTGCCCCACCCTCCGTGTCTTCGGCCTCCAGCCGCACACGGGTCCCGTTCCAGCTCACCGTGACCTGGCAGCCCTCGCCCGTGTGCACCACAGCATTCGCGATCACCTCACCCGCAAGCAGCTCCAGCGTCTCGACCATGTCGTCCGCGAGCGACAGATCCCAGTCACGGACGATCGCGACAACCCGGCGACGAGCCGCAGACACAGCGCTGATGTCGGACGAGACATGGAGGAACGAGGACCTCAGGGCGGGTGTTCGGAACGACATGGAGGACGAACCTTCCTGGTTGTGTGGGGTCGGAGTTCCACACAACCGCCCGCAGCCAAGGACGCCCAGAGCACAATGGACGCACCAATGCGGCATCCGTGCGTCACATCCACGCCTCACCTCGAGCGTCGCGCAGCCGCAGGTCCCGGACAGAGCAGGTGAAACAGGGAGACAGCGTCATGGCGCATCAGCGCAACGGCCTCGCAGCGCGCCGCCGGACCGTGGGCCTCACGCAGGAGGCTTTCGCCGGACGCATGCAGGTGGATCGCTCAACCATCGCCCGCTGGGAATCCGGGAGCACTGCTCCTCAGCCCTGGATGCGCCCACGGCTTGCCCGCCTTCTCCGCGTCAATGCCGAGGGTCTCGATGACCTACTGACCACCGGGCCCTCAGGCGGCGCGCAGGGACAGGACGTCCTCGACTACGCAGCCCTTCACCCGGACCGCATCGATCTGTCCACCGTCGCGACACTTCGCACACGCTTCGACGACTGCGCCGCCCGTTACGACCGTGTACCTTCGGCTGGCCTCATCGCAGAAGCAGCAGCGCAACTCAACCGCATCGACCGACTCTCAGCCGGATCTGCCCGTGGCCGCGCTCAGAGGGAACTCCACGCCTTGCAGGCCGATGCCTGCACTCTCATGGGCCAGTTGGTCTGGGATGCCTCCCAACGCCGCGACCTCACCACAACCAAGACGTACTACGAGCGAAGCACCGACCTCGCCCGCCTCCTACGAGACCCCACGCTCGAAGCCCATGCCTTACTGCGTACCAGCTACGTCGCACTGTACGGTGCACGCGATGCGCACGCCGGACTGGCGCTCGCCGAGCGGGCCGCAGAGACCGCAGAACGTACGAGTCCCGCCCTGTCCGGCCTGGCGCTCCTGCACGTTGCCGAGGCACACGCCATGCTGCGGTCGTCCTCGGACTGCGAACGAGCACTCTCCCGCGCAGAGCGCCAACTCGACCAAGCGGACTGCGGCGACGCCGCCGCCAGCCTTGTGTCGCCGGCCCAGTTCGGCCGCCTCGCAGGTTCCTGCTACCTCTCGCTGGGCGACCACCAACGGGCCGAAACCCTGCTGACCGGCACGGCGGAAAAGCTCCGGGACAGGCGAAAGTCACGCGCAATCGTGCTGGGGAACCTTACGCTCGCCCGTATTCGCCAACGCGACGTCGAAGCGGCGTTGGCCAGTCTGACCGAAGCCATCGCCGAGCTGGAGACCACGCGCGGGGGCGGGGGCTTGAACCTCGTCTTCGGAGCCGCCCGCGAACTGCGCCCGTGGCGGCAGGAACCCCTCGTCGCAGACGTCCACGACAGACTGTTCGGCCTGATGTCAGCAGCGTAGAAGAGCGAAGGAGACACCAATGGCAGTCAGCTCCCTGGACCGCGCCAAGCAGGCGGTACGTACGCAGGTCTGGGATGCCCTGGCCGCCGCAGACGCTGTTCACGACGCTTCCGTCCACGGCCGCATCCCCAGTTTCAAGGGCGCCGAGCGAGCTGCGGACCGGCTCGCGGCACTCCCGGCCTGGCAACGCGCAAGTTTCGTCAAAGCCGTCCCGGACAAGGCCCAACTACCTGTACGAGTGCGTGCCCTGCAGGACGGCAAGACCGTGTACATGGCGGTGCCGAAGTTGGCCACGCTCAAGCCCTTCTACCTCCTCGACCCAGCCAACCTCACCGTCCCGCCCGCCGAGGCCGCGGCCAGCCGCACCGCTGCCGCGACCGCCCCTACGGTCGAGGTCGACGCCCTGCGACCACTGGATCTGATCGTCCTCGGCAGCGTTGCCGTCAACCACGACGGCGCCCGCATCGGCAAGGGCGCCGGCTACTCCGACCTCGAGTTCGCCCTGCTCACCGAGGCCGGCCTAGTGAGCGCGGAGACAGTCATCGTTACAACCGTCCACGCCCTCCAGGTGACCGAGATCCCGATCCCCACCACCGAGCACGACGTCAGCATCGACCTGATCGTCACGCCCGACGAGACCATCCTCTGCCCGAACCCTCACCGGCCTTCAGGAATCGACTGGTCGGCCCTTACGGCGGAAAAGATCGCCACAATCCCCGCGCTTGTTGCACGACAGGGCGCCTGACACTGAAAACGGGAAGCACCCTGGCGGTCAGCACGCCTGAATCCGCCAGAGGCAATCGTCATGGGGTCTTTGGCCAGGGCAAGGTAATCCCCCGCATGCGCGGGGAGCAGCTTTTGCGGCATTAGTAACGTGATCATGCTCGGGGGTCATCCCCGCATGCGCGGGGAGCAGTGGGTGCTGCGACTTCCCACCACGTGGGCCGTGGGGTCATCCCCGCATGCGCGGGGAGCAGGTGGCCCCGTCGGTCATTTCCATTTCGACGTAGGGGTCATCCCCGCATGCGCGGGGAGCAGGTCGGCCCGCTCGCGGCGCTCACGCTCCGCGTGGGGTCATCCCCGCATGCGCGGGGAGCAGGACACCGACGGGCGCTCCATCCCGGTGAACGGGGGGTCATCCCCGCATGCGCGGGGAGCAGCGCACGATCACCCGGTGTAACACTCAGGGGGCGGGGTCATCCCCGCATGCGCGGGGAGCAGAAGAGCTCCAGAGCGCTCTCGCCGAAACGGCGGGGGTCATCCCCGCATGCGCGGGGAGCAGATGGCCTCGCCAACACCGAGCTCCCGTAGCTGGGGGTCATCCCCGCATGCGCGGGGAGCAGGTTCCGGTGGTGTTCACGAGTCCTCCTGCTGGGGGGTCATCCCCGCATGCGCGGGGAGCAGCGTGCCGGAGTCGGGCGAACGTCCCCTGCTCGGGGGTCATCCCCGCATGCGCGGGGAGCAGTACATGCCCGCCTGGCTGCGCGTCACGACGTGGGGGTCATCCCCGCATGCGCGGGGAGCAGCGGGAGCGCCGTGAGTTTGGCGACCCGTCCATGGGTCATCCCCGCATGCGCGGGGAGCAGCCGGATGGTGTCGCCGGTGGCGTGCGGGAGGAGGGGTCATCCCCGCATGCGCGGGGAGCAGAGGCCTACGGACTGTCGTATGTGGGCGAAACGGGGGTCATCCCCGCATGCGCGGGGAGCAGTCTGCCTGACCTGGGACGTTATCGCGCTCTCCCGCAGTTCTGAAGCACTGCCAACGAAAGAGACATAAGCAGCAACATACCCTTTCCGGCCGACTGGCAGAGGCGCAGCCCCATCCCCTCACGGCTCCCGGCCGGCCTGGTGTTCCTCTGAGCTCGCCCGCCGGCCGGGGCCGCCGCCTCAGTGGCCGAAAATCGTCGCCAGCTAGGGTAATGAACGGCTAAAGAGATCACCAGAATATGTTCCGTCCGCCGTGCTCCGCAGGAGGAAGTCATGGGAACCCACCGCACATCACTGCCAGGAGTCGGCGTGCAGTACGACTACACCACGGAGTCGGGGCAGCACATCTCCGTCGTCGTGCATCACGACGGGCGGCGGTTTCTGGGGTTCTACGAGAAGGACGACCCTGATTCATGCGTGCTCTCCGTACCCCTGACCACCACCGAGGCCACCGGGCTCGCGCACCTCATCGACGCGGCGCCGATCGATGCCGTGCGGACCGACGGGATCGATCTGGTGACCGAGCACATTCCGCTCGGGACCCGCTCCCCGTACGGCGGGCGGCTGCTCGGCGACACCCGGGCGCGGACGCGGACGGGGGCCTCGATCGTGGCCGTGCTGCGTACGCACAGTGCGCATCCGTCGCCGGGGCCGGACTTCCGGCTGGCCATCGGGGACACGCTCGTTGTTGTAGGAACGCGTGAGGGCGTCGACACGCTCTCCGAGATCATTGCGGAGGGCTGACCGTGCACGACACGACCGCACTGCTGGTGGAGCTGGGCTCCGTCATTCTGGGACTCGGCATCATCGGAAGATTCGCCGGGCGGATAGGCCTCTCACCCATCCCGCTGTACCTGCTGGCCGGGCTCGCGTTCGGTGAGGGCGGTCTGCTGCCGCTCGGTGCCAGCGAGGAGTTCACCGCCATCGGAGCGGAGATCGGCGTCATCCTGCTGCTGCTCCTGCTCGGGCTGGAGTACAGCGCCTCGGAGCTCGTCACCAGCCTCAAGACGCAGTACCCGTCCGGGGTCGTCGACTTCGTGCTCAACGCGACACCAGGTGCGGCAGCCGGCCTGATGCTCGGCTGGGGGCCCGTGGGGGCCGTCGCGCTGGCCGGAGTCACGTGGATCTCGTCTTCGGGCGTGATCGCCAAGGTGATGACCGACATGGGGCGGCTCGGTAACCGTGAGACGCCCGTCATCCTCGGTGTCCTCGTCATCGAGGACCTCGCCATGGCCATCTACCTGCCGCTGCTCACCGCGATGCTCGCCGGCGTCGGCCTGGCCGGCGGCAGCGTCGCGCTGCTGATCGCGCTCGGCACGGTCGGCTTCGTGCTGTATCTGGCGCTGCGGCACGGCCGGCTCATCAGCCGTGCGGTGTCCTCCGACAACCCGGAGATGCTGCTGCTCGTCGTCCTCGGACTCACCGTCCTGGTGGCCGGGGTGGCCCAGCAGCTGCAGGTGTCCGCGGCCGTCGGCGCGTTCCTCGTGGGTATCGCCCTCTCCGGCGAGGTCGCCGAGGGTGCGCGCAAGCTGCTGACGCCGCTGCGGGACCTGTTCGCCGCCGTGTTCTTCGTGTTCTTCGGGCTGTCCACCGATCCGGCGGAGATCCCGCCGGTCCTGCTTCCGGCGGCGCTGCTGGCGCTCGTCACGGTCTTCACGAAGATCGGCACCGGCTGGTACGCCTCCCGGCGGGCGGGCATCGGTCCGCGGGGCCGCTGGCGCGCGGGCGGCACGCTGGTCGCGCGCGGGGAGTTCTCGATCGTCATCGCCGGTCTGGCCGTGGCGACGGAACCCCGGATCGGGCCCATCGCGACCGCGTACGTGCTGATCCTGGTGATCGTCGGGCCGCTCACCGCCAGGTGGACGGAGCCGGTCGCCTCGAAGCTGCAGGCGGCGCTCGCCGGCAAGCGGAAGGAACAGGCCGTCACGGCCGAGGAGCCGATGCCGTCGCACGACGACCTCACTCCGGAGCACGCCGGGCGCGAATCCGACTGACGGGGCCGCCCCGGCGGCGGGTCAGAGCGGGGTGGCCGCGTGGAGGATGCCGACGAGCGTCACCGCCGCACTGAGCGACGACAGCGCCGAGGCCGCCGTCCCCACCGTCGCGGTCACCGCCGCCAGGACCAGGTGCGCGGAAGGCGGGGGCCAGAGCCCGGCCGAGGGTTCGGGGTCGAGCAGCGCCGCCACCCGGCGCGGCACAGGACCCACCGGCGAAGAAGCCGCGAAGGCGGGTACGGCGGGCCCCGGCGGGCGGTGCGAGAACAGGGCCGCCTTGCCGACCGCCGTGGCAACGGCCCGGCGGCTGCCGACCGCGTACGCCGCTTCCTCGTCCGCCCAGCGTTCGGTGCTGTACGCCACCGCCGTACGCAGGGGCAGCAGGAACGGGTTGGCGCGCGCCGCCAGTTGCGTCACCAGCAGGTAGCGGTGGTGCCGGCCCGCGAGGTGCGCGCGTTCGTGGGCGACGAGTGCGCGGCGCTCGCGGGCGTCCAGGCACTCCATCATCCCGGTGGAGACGACGACCCGGCCGCTGCGGCCGCGCCCTCCCGGGAGGGCGTACGCGTACGGGTCGGGGGACGGCACCACCGCGAGGTCTCCCGGGCCCCCGTCGCCGGCGGGCTGCGGCGGCAGGGCGCGGGCGGCGCGGATCCGGGTCCTGGTGTGCCGCAGCAGGGTGCTGCCGCAGGCCACCAGCACCGCTCCCAGGACGCCGATCGCGAGCAGGCCTGCCTTCTCCTCGTACGGCACCGCGGCGCGCACCTCGGGGTCGGACCAGCCGTCGGGCAGCGGGTTTCCGGGGAGCTGGGCCGTGCCCACCACCATGAGCAGGGCCAGGCACAGCGTGCTGCACAGGGCCAGCGTCGAACCGACGACGGCGAGGAGGCGGGTGGCGCTCCTGGGGTGCAGATGCTGTTCCGCGAGGCGCGCCATGGGCAGTGCGGTCAGCGGCAGGACGAGTGGCAGGTAGACGAAGACGCCCATCGTGGTGGCTCTCAGCCTTCCGGAGCTGCGGGGTCGTCGTCGGGGGAGTCCGTCGCGCGGGAGAGCAGCGCGCGGAGCCTGGCCTCGTCGCCCGGGGACAGCGCGGAGACGAACCGGGCCAGGACGGCCTCCCTGTCGCGTTCGCCGTCCAGGACGCGGCGCATCCGGAGGGCGGCGAGGCCCGCCTCGTCGGAGGCCGGGGTCCAGGCGTAGGAACGGCCCTGCCGGGTGCGGGTCACGGCCTTCTTCACGTAGAGGCGGGAGAGGATCGTGATGACCGTGGTGTAGGCGAGGTCGCCGTCGAGGTGCTCCTGCACCCAGCCGGCCGTCGCGGGCCCGCCCGCCGAGCGCAGCACGGTCAGGACCTGGGCCTCCAGCTGGCCCTGGCCACGCCTGGGCAGCCGCGCGCCGTCCTGGGTGCCGCCGTCGTCCGAATCTGTGGGCCTGTTCATCCGCCGCATCCTACTGAGTGGCCGCTCAGGGCCGGACGGCCGCCGTGCTGACGGCGGCCACCCGCGCTACTTCTACACGCCTGTAGAGTTCGGCTGGTTCCCGCACCACAGGCAACGCAACGTATGGAGACGTCATGGCCCTTTGGGATCGGATCAAGGAATCCGCGTCGACGATGCAGACGCAGCTGGAGGCGAAGAAGAACGACCTGAAGAGCGGGGCGTTCCGGGACGCGAGCATGGCCATGTGCGCCCTGGTCTCCGCGGCGGACGGTTCCATCGACCCGTCCGAGCGGCAGCGCGTCGCCTCCCTGATCGCCACCAACGACGTCCTGCAGAACTTCCCGGCGGACGACCTCCAGCGCCGGTTCAACGCCTACGTCGACAAGCTGACCGCCGACTTCGCCTTCGGCAAGGTCAGCGTGCTCCAGGAGATCGCCAAGGCGAAGAAGAAGCCCGCCGAGGCACGAGCCGTGATCCAGATCGGCATCGTGATCGGTGGCGCCGACGGCGACTTCGACAAGTCGGAGCAGGCCGTCGTGCGCGAGGCGTGCTTCGCGCTCGACCTGCCGCCGCACGAGTTCGACCTGTAGGTCACCGACGTGTACGGCCCGGGCCCCTCGGGCCGTACGCCCGCCACGGGACCGCCGCACCGTACCGGCGTCCGTCACGTCCGTCAGACCTCGTTCGCCGGCCAGTCCAGCAGCCTGGCGCCGATCACCGCCGTCTGCAGCGTGTACCGGTGCATCGGGTCGGACGGGTCGGAGCCGGTCAGCTGGTGTATCCGCTCCAGCCGGTACGTCAGCGCGCGCACGCTCAGCGACAGCCGGCGGGCCGTCTCGGCCGCGACACAGCCCGCGTCGAAGTACACGGACAGCGTCCGCAGCAGGGGTTCCGCGCCGCCCCGCGCCTCCTTGAGCGGGCCGAGTTCGCTGCGCACCAGGTCGGCCATGGCCTGCCGGTCCCGGGTCAGCACCGGATAGACCAGCAGGTCGGCGGCGTACAGCACCGGGTCGTCGAGCGTCATGCGCTGCGCCAGGTCGAGGGCTTCGAGCGCCTCGTCGTACGAGTGGACCACCCCGCCGGGGCCGCGGTGCGGGCGACCGATCGCGACCTGGCCGCCGTCCGTAGCGGCGTGCGCCTGCTTGGCGAAGTACCGCAGGACGTCCGGCTGACTGCCGGGGGCTATGCAGATAAGGCGCCCGTCCTTCGTCGTGAGCAGGATCTTCCGGCCGCTGAAGCGCGCGATCAGCGCCGCCTCCACGCTACGGGGCGCGGCGTCGGACTCGGTGTACGCCTCGGGGCCCGCCGCCACCGCGACGGCGTGGGCCCGCGAGAGCCGCAGCCCGAACCGGGTGGCCCGCTCCGCGAGTCTGCCCAGGTCGCTGCGCCCGTACAGCAGGTCGTCGATGAACTCCCGCCGCGCCGCCTCCTCACGCCGCACGGTGAGGCGCTGCGCCCGCTCGAAGCCCTCCGCGAAGGCGTCGACCGCCTGTTCCACGGCGCCCAGCACGGCGTCGGTGGCCGAGCCCGCCGCCGTGCGCGGCCAGGCGGCGCGGGTCTCCGCGAGGTGGCGCTGTACCAGGGCCCGCAGCTGATGCCCGGCCTCCGCGGCCTCACGGCCGAGCGTGCGCCGTGTCTCCAGCTCGTCCCGGGTGAGCCGGCGGCCGGTCTCCGCGACCTCGGACAGGATGTGGGCAAAGCCCTCCAGGAATCTCGCGGGGATCTCGGGCTCCGCCACGGCTCACTCCTCCGTACCTCGACAGCATTGTCACCACACCAACGCACGAAGGCGGGTGCCGGTGCCCGGCAGCCGGGGCCCGTGAAGCCTGCCGGATTCCGGAAGTGCGTCCGGGCGGCCCCCGCTGGCACGATCTGTTCAGCAACACACGGGGGCAGCACGGGGGTCACGGGGGAAGGAACCGGTTGCTGCGGGGCCGTTCGCGGTGTCGCGGCGCCGGTTTGCCGTCCCACCCTCTGCCGCGCGGCCTCCGGGACCGTACAGCGGCGCAGGGACGGGGAGAACCGGATGACCGAATTACTTTCCGCAGCACTCGCCTTTCCGGCCGTGCTCTTCGGCGCCGCCCTGGTGGTCGTCGTCTGCTTCTGGCTGCTGGTGCTTACCGGAGCGGCCGGGCACGACTCCTTCGACGGCGACCTCGACACCGACGCGGCCGGCTTCGGCGGGGTGCCCGTCTCCGTGTCGGTGTCGCTGTTCATCGTCATCGCCTGGTTCGCCGGCCTGACCGGATCGGTCCTGGTGCTCCGCAGCGGAGCCACCGGCACCCTGCGGGCCGTGTTCCACCTCGCCGTACTGGCGGGGGCGCTACTGATCGCCTGGGGGGTGGTCCGCATGCTCGTACGCCGCTTCCGCCGGTTCTTCCCCGCGGAACCTCCACCGTCCCGCGAGGACTTCGTCGGCCAGGTCTGCACGATCCGTACCGGGTCCGTCAGCGCCGACCTCGGGCAGGCCGAGGTCACGGCAGCCGACGGATCGACCGCGATCGTGCAGGTCCGGCAGCCGGTGCGGCCGTCCGTGCCGGGTGACGTGTTCAGGTCCGGCAGTACGGGGCTCCTCTACGCGTACGACGCAGACGGCGAGTTCGTCCAGGTCTCGCCGTACGACGCGGCGCACGCCCCGCGACCGCTGCCGCGCAAGGCCGTCTGACCTGCTGAAACCGGCCGCCCTGCGGGGCACGCTCACCGGCGCAGGCGGAGCGGTGGGCAGCGGTCACCTCCTCCTACGTACGTGCGCAGGCGCTCGGGGGCCCGGATGCCGACCCCGCCTCCCGTGCGGTCGGGGCGCTGGGGCTGCTCGCGGACCGGCTCGCGGCGGTCGAGGCGGCCATCGAGCGGGCCGCGGGTCCACGCCCCCGTCACGCGATGATCACCGACACGCCCGACTGAACCGGAGGGAACAAGGCATGCTGGGTCCTGTGGCATCACTTCCCCAACAGCCCCAACGCCCCACGAGCGGCGGACACATGGTGGTCTGCGGCGACGACACCCTCGCCCGCCGGCTCGCCGTGGAACTGCGCTACGTGTACGGGGAGAGGGTCACGCTCCTGGTCCCGCCGGGCCGCGACACCAGCAGGCCGGAGCAGCCGCTGACCCAACGGGCCCGTGCCGGAGCCCTGTTCGGGAGGATGTCGGCGGCGATGAACCGCAACGGGGCGGGCGGCGGGGACGGCGACACGAACGCCGGAGTCGAGGCCGTCCGCATCATGGAGGCCGACGAGCCCTCCGACGACGTGCTGGAGGAGGCGGGTGTCGACCGGGCGGCCGCGCTCGCACTCGTCTACGACGACGACGAGCGCAACATCCGGGCCGCCCTGACGGCCCGCCGGCTCAATCCTCGCCTGCGCCTGGTCATCCGGCTCTACAACCGCAAGCTCGGCCAGCACCTGGAGACGCTGCTCGACCAGGCGGCCGCCGTCTCCATACCCGGTCTCGACCCGACCGCGCTGGACGCCTCCACGACCGTCCTGTCCGACGCCGACACCGCCGCACCCGCCCTGGCCGCCACCGCGCTGACCGGCAGCAGCAAGGTCATCCAGGCCGAGGGCCTGCTCCTGCGCGCCGTCGAACGCACCCCGCCCAGGCCGGGCGAACTCGCCGACCCCGGCCTGTGCACGCTGGCCCTGCTCTCCTCCACCAGCCAGGACCCGGCCGGTGCCGAGGGTTCCGACAGCAGCGGCGAGGAAGGCCCCCAGCTCCTGCCCGACCTGGCGACCGTGAACGCCGCCACCGGCCGGGGCACGATCGTCCTGGAGGCCATCAGCGAGGCCGGGCCCGACCGGGCACCCACCCGTATGGGAGGCAGAGGAGCACCGCTCGGCCAGGTCTTCTCGCGCCGGCTGCGCTGGTCGGCGCTGGGCGTCGCGGCGGCCGTCGTCGCCCTGGCCGTCGCCTCGGTGATCACTACGGGCGACAGCCCGCTGCACGCCGCCTACCTGACCATGCTCGACCTGCTGGCGATGGGTGACCCCGCGGTCGAGAAGGACGACTCGGACTCCCGCCAGGTCATCCAGCTGCTCTCCGGCATGGCCGGGCTCCTGCTGCTGCCCCTGCTGATCGCCGCCGTCCTGGAGGCGTTCGGCACGCTGCGCACCGCGTCCTCCCTGCGCCGCCCGCCGCGCGGCCTGTCCGGCCACGTGGTCCTGCTGGGGCTCGGCAAGATCGGTACGAGGGTCCTGGTGCGGCTCCGTGAGCTGGACATACCCGTGGTGGTCGTCGAGGAGGACCCGGAGGCGCGCGGCATCCCGCTGGCCCGCAGCCTGCACGTCCCGACGGTCCTGGGCGACGTGACCCAGGAGGGCGTCCTGGAGGCGGCCAAGATCCGCCGGGCCCGCGCGCTGCTCGCCCTCACCAGCATCGACACGACGAACCTCGAAGCAGCGCTCTACGCCCGCTCGGTGAAGCCCGACCTGCGGGTGGCACTGCGCCTGTACGACGACGAGTTCGCCACCGCCGTCTACCGCACCCTGCGCACGGCCCACCCGCAAGCCCTGACCCGCTCCCGCTCCGTGTCCCATCTGGCCGCACCGTCGTTCGCGGTCGCCATGATGGGCCGGCAGATCCTGGGCGCGGTCCCGGTGGAGCGCAAGGTGATGCTCTTCGCCGCGCTGGAGGTGGCGGGGCACCGCCACCTGGAGGGCCGGACCGTCGACCAGGCGTTCCGGGCGGGCGCCTGGCGGGTCCTGGCCCTCGACGCGACCCCGCCGGCCGACCGCGTCCCGGACCTGGCCGCCGTGCCCCCGTTCGACCCCCTCGAACCCACGGTTGCGGGGGCCCCGAACCGGCCCTCCGGCCTGGTCTGGGATCTGCACCCGGGCTATGTGCTGCGGCCGGAGGACCGGGTGGTGATCGCCGCGACCCGGCGAGGACTGGCCGAACTGCTGCGCGGGCAGCGCTCGGCGACCCGCCGCTGAGCCGCGGCCGGCCGCTGCCACCGGCTCCCCGGCGGCTCAGCCGATGAGGGTCTCCTTCGGACGGACCACGCAGAACTCGTTCCCCTCCGGATCGGCCAGCACGGTCCACGACTCGTCGCCGGCCTGCCCGACGTCCGCCGGACGGGCGCCGAGTCCGAGGATGCGCTCGATCTCGGCCTCCCGGTCCTCCGCGGCGGAGGTCAGGTCGAGGTGAAGGCGGTTCTTGACCGCCTTGCGGTCCGTGACCGGCATGAAGCAGATGCCCACCGGCGCGGTCTCGTCCGGCCCGATCACGACCTCCCTCTCCCGCTCGGACAGGATCCGCCAGCGCAGGACCTCGGCCCAGAAGCGGGCCAGGGCCGGCAGGTCGTGGGCGTCGATGACGAGGTGATGCAGCGAAAGAGGCATGTCGGCAAGTGTTCCCGTCGACCGTCTACCGGAACATACCCATCGCGTCCCGCACCTCCCGGAGGGTCGCCTCGGCCACGGCGTTCGCCCGCTCGTTCCCGGCGCGCAGCACGTCCCGCACATAGCCCATGTCCTGGGCGTACTCCGTCCGCCGGGCGCGGATCGGGGCCATGCGCGCGTTGACGGCCTCCGTCACGGTGCGCTTGAGACCGGCCGCGCCGCTGTTCCCGATCTCGTCGGCGACCTCGTGCGGGTCGCGGTCGAGGCAGAGCGCGGCCAGCAGCACCAGGCTCGACACCCCGGGCCGCAGTTCGGGGTCGTAGGTGATGTGCCGGTCGGCATCGGTGGTGGCGCCCTTGATCAGACGGGCGGTCTCGTCGGCGTCGGCGCCCAGCGTGATGGAGTTGCCCCGGCTCTTGCTCATCTTGGTGGCGTCGGTGCCGAGCAGCAGGGGCGCGGCGGAGAGCAGCGCGTCCGGCTCCGGGAAGACCGCTCCGTACCGTTCGTTGAAGCGCCGGGCGACGGTGCGGGTGATCTCCAGGTGCGGCAGCTGGTCCTGGCCGACGGGCACGAGGTTGCCCTTGCAGAAGAGGATGTCGGCGGCCTGGTGCACCGGGTAGGTGTACATGAGGCCGCTGACGGCGGACTGCCGAGAGTGCGCGATCTCGTCCTTCACGGTGGGGTTGCGGCCCAGCTCGGCGACGGAGACGAGGGACAGGAACGGCAGCAGCAGCTGGTTCAGGGCGGGGACGGCGCTGTGGTTGAAGACCGTCGACCGTTCGGGGTCGATCCCGATGGCGAGGTAGTCCAGGAGCAGCCCCTCCACATGGTCGGTGAGCCGCTCGGCGACGTCCCGGTCGGTGAGGACCTGGTAGTCGGCGATGAGCACGAAGACGTCCACGCCGAGGTCCTGGAGGCGCACCCGGTTGTGGAGGGTGCCGAAGTAGTGGCCGAGGTGCAGGGCGCCGGTGGGCCGGTCCCCGGTGAGGACGCGGAAGCGGCCGGGGTCCAGGGCGAGCTGCTGTTCCAGTTCGGCGCTGCGGCGCACGGCGGGGCTGACGGGCAGATCATCGGTGGTCACGGTCACGGGGCTCTCCTCGCTGGTGGTGTACGCGTGGAGGACGGCCCGTCGCGGGGCACCGGGGCAGCGATAAGGGCCGTCCGAAGAACGAACGGCCCTGGTTCCGCGCTGAAGAAGGTGGCCGCTCCTAGGAGGAGAGCCACCAGTTCCGGCACGGTACGGAGGTCATGAGGCCGAGTCTAGCGCGCACCGGCTCATCGGTCGGCGTGAGCGCCCACATGGAACAGCAGCATGACGAACCCGGCGAAGAGGTGGGTCGCGAAGACGTAGACGAAGACGCGCAGGGCGACGTTGCGCTCTTTCCAGCGCTCGCTCTCACTCATCGGGCGCCCCTTCGTCCGGCTGCCGGCCCGGCGCCGTGTCCAGGGTACGCAGACCGGACTTCCAGCTGCTCCGGAGCGGGCGGAATAGGGAAAGGGGGCGCTCCGTTGTAGGGTGTGTCACATAGTTCAACGTTCAACCAAACCGGACGTCGAACGACCTTGCGCAACACCTTTGGAGGCGGGCGCCATGCAGTTCGGGATCTTCACCGTCGGGGACGTCACCACCGATCCCACGACCGGTACGACACCCAGCGAGAGCGAGCGCATCAAGGCGACCCTCGCGATCGCGCAGAAGGCCGAGGAAGTGGGCCTGGACGTCTTCGCGACCGGCGAGCACCACAACCCGCCGTTCGTCCCGTCCTCGCCGACGACCACGCTCGGCTACATCGCCGCCCGCACCGAGAAGCTGATCCTCTCCACCTCCACCACGCTGATCACCACCAACGACCCGGTGAAGATCGCCGAGGACTACGCCACGCTCCAGCACCTGGCCGACGGCCGCGTCGACCTGATGATGGGCCGCGGCAACACCGGACCGGTCTACCCGTGGTTCGGCAAGGACATCCGCCAGGGCATCCCGCTCGCGACCGAGAACTACGCGCTGCTGCGCAAGCTGTGGCGCGAGGACGTCGTCGACTGGGAGGGGAAGTTCCGCACCCCGCTGCAGTCCTTCACCGCGACCCCGCGCCCGCTGGACGGCGTCCCGCCGTTCGTCTGGCACGGCTCGATCCGCTCCCCGGAGATCGCTGAGCAGGCCGCCTTCTACGGCGACGGGTTCTTCCACAACAACATCTTCTGGCCCATGGAGCACACCAAGAAGATGGTCGCCCTCTACCGCAAGCGCTACGCCCACTACGGGCACGGCACCGCCGAGCAGGCCATCGTGGGCCTCGGCGGCCAGGTCTTCATGCGGAAGAACTCGCAGGACGCGGTACGGGAGTTCCGCCCGTACTTCGACAACGCACCGGTCTACGGGCACGGGCCCTCCCTCGAGGACTTCACCCAGCAGACCCCGCTGACCGTCGGTTCCCCGCAGGAGGTCATCGAGCGGACCCTGTCCTTCCGTGAGGACGTCGGCGACTACCAGCGCCAGCTGTTCCTCATGGACCACGCGGGCCTGCCGCTGAAGACGGTCCTGGAACAGCTCGACCTCCTGGGCGAGGAGGTCGTACCCGTACTGCGCAAGGAGTTCGCCCGGCTGCGCCCGGCCGGAGTGCCGGATGCCCCCGTCCACCCCGCGGTCGCCGCCGCCCGCGCCGCCGCCACCGCAGACCCGAAGGAGCTCTGACCACCGTGCCCGCCACCGCCCCCCTGAAGATCGTCGCCGTCGCGGCCGGGCTCAGCAGCCCCTCGTCCACCCGGCTGCTGGCCGACCGGCTCGCCGAGGCCGCCCGCGAGAGGCTGGCGGCCGAGCAGGACCGCCGCGTCGAGGTCCAGGTCGTCGAGCTGCGTGATCTGGCCGTCGACATCGCCAACCACCTGGTCATCGGCTTCCCGCCGGCCGGCCTCAAGAAGGCGATCGACGCGGTGTCCGGGGCGGACGGGCTGATCGCCGTGACGCCGGTGTTCACCGCCTCCTACAGCGGGCTGTTCAAGTCGTTCTTCGACCTGATCGACAACACCGCGCTGACCGGCAAGCCCGTCGTGATCGCGGCGACCGGCGGAACCCCCCGGCACTCGCTGGTCCTGGAGCACGCGATGCGCCCGCTCTTCGCCTACCTGAGGGCCGTCGTCCTGCCGACCTCCGTGTACGCGGCGTCGGAGGACTGGGGCTCGCACGGGGACGAGTACACCGAGGGGCTGCCCGCCCGGATCCGGCGCGCGGGAGGCGAGCTCGCCTCCGCCGTCACGGGGCGGACCGTCTCCGGCGCGTCACGGGCCCTCACCCTCGACGACGGTGAGGACGCGGTCGTCCCGTTCGCCCAGCAGCTCGCGGATCTGCGGATCAGCTGACCGCGCCCTCGGGGGCCGCCCGGCCCCCGATGCCCGGGCCCATGTCCGTGCCCTTCGTGAACCGGGCGAAAGCGGCTGTCGGACCGTCCCCGATCGGACGCCGTCCACCGCGCGGTCGCACAGTCGTTGCCGCCGGAGCGGATCCGGCGGCCGTACCCCTCGGCCGGGACGGAGCCCGGTGAGTCACTCCTCGCGCGTGTAGTAGGCGTAGAACATCACGCAGAACGTAGCCGCACCGACCGCCAGCCCGATCCCGCTCGACGTGAGCACGCTCCTGCCGTTCAGGCTGGACAGGAAGCCGACCGCGCCACCGGTCAGCACGCCGAACGCCGTGGCGCGCAACTCGCGCGGCAGGGCCCACCTGACCCGTACGAGCGCGTAGCAGAGCGCGGCGAAGACCACCCCGGAGACGACACCGAGCCAGATCTGACCGCCGGTGGTCGCCCCGCCGTCGCGTTTGATGAAGAAGGCCCAGAAGCCGAGGATCACGCCCAGCACCAGGGGCACCGCCCAGGCGAGCGCGCCATGCCCCCGCCGGGCAGGGGTGCGGGCGTGCGTGCGTCGCCGCATAGGCATCGTCGCGTGTGTGGCCATGGCGCACAGCTCCTTCCGTCGCCCCGTCCCTCCAGCGCACACCCGGCCGGGCCACCCGGCAACTCGAATGGCGTACGGCCCGGAGCGCCCCGCCGCCGCACCGGATTGGCTGGTGCCCGTGCGGACCTGTCTCTCAGCGCCCCTGTCGGCGGTACTGCTCTTCCTGCTCGCCGTGCTGGTCCCGCTGAGCGCGCTCTCGGCCTGGGCCGATCTGGAGCTGGACGACACCGGCCGCTATCTCGCCGCCGTCTCCCCGCTGGCCTCCCACGCGGAGGTACGCGACACGGTGGCCACCCTGGTCACGGACGAGACGATGAAGAACATCGACGTCGGGCCGCTGCAGGAGACCGTCGGGCAGTTCCTGCACGAAACGGCGCTGTCGTTCACCACGACCGAGGCGTTCCAGCGGGCCTGGGACAGCGCGAACCGGACGGCGCACCAAGCCGTGACCGCCTCGCTCCACAGCGACGACGGGCAGGCGGTCACCATCGATCTGGCGCGGGTGATCGAGGGGGTCAAGAAGGAGCTGGTCAGCAGCGGAGTGCCGTTCGCCGACCGGATCCCGGTCCGGGAGACCTCCCTCACCTTGCTGTCCGCCGGCCGCGCCGACGACCTGCGGTCCTCGTTCCGGTGGCTGTGTCGCCGCAGCGTCCGGCCGGCCGTCGCAACGGTCGTGCTGCTCGTCCTGGTGCTGGGATCGGCGCTCGTACGCGGCGGCCTTCGGGCCGGCCTGACGACCGCGGCCGTGGCCGGCGGCGGGCTGGTGCTCGGCGCGGTCCTGCTGCGGATCGCCGTCGCCGTCGGCCGCGACCGGGTGCTCGACCAGGTACCCGGCACCGACCGGGGTGCGGCCGCCGCGGTCTACGACGCGCTGACCGGCTCCCTGCTGACGACGGTGTGGGCCGTGCTGATCGCGGGGGCGGTCGCGGTCGTCGGCGGCGTGGCGGGACGGGCCGTGGTCGCCCGGCGCGGGTGTGACGGTCCGGTGTGAGCAGCCGCGCCGCGAGACCCCGGGGTCTTCGCGGGCCCTCCCTCGGGTCTTCCCCGGCCCTCCCCCGAGCCCGACATACGGGGGTGCGTGGGCCGGACGGCAGTGGGACACTGCAACCGGGAGAAGCTCATGACCGACCAGGACATCTTCGATGACATCGACGGGCTGATCACCGAGGAGCGCGCCCTGCGCGCTCGCTCCACCGCGGAACTGGGCCTCTCCGCCGGGGAACGGTCACGGTTGCGCGAGGTGGAGGTCCGGCTCGACCAGTGCTGGGACCTGCTACGGCAGCGGCGCGCCCTCAGCACATCCGGCGAGGACTCCTCGGAGGCGAAGGTGCGCCCCGCCGACGAGGTGGAGGGCTACCTGAGCTGAGGCCGCTAGCCAGGATCAGGGCCCCTGCCCTGGGGGCCCTGAAGGCCTTGGAGGCGTTCCATCTCGCGGCGGTCCCGCTTGGTCGGGCGGCCCGCGCCCCGGTCACGGACCGGGACCTGGATCGCCATCTCGCGCGGCGGCGGGGGCGGACTGTTGTCGACGAAGCACTCCGCCGCCACCGGCGGGCCCACCCGCTTCTTCACGACCTTGGAGACGACGACGATCCGGTCCCGGCCCGCATGCCGCAGCCGCACCTCGTCGCCCGTACGCAGGGCCTGGGCGGGCTTCGCACGCTCGCCGTTGACCCGCACGTGTCCCGCCCGGCAGGCGGCAGCGGCCTGCGACCGGGTCTTCGTCAGCCGGACCGCCCAGATCCAGGCATCGACCCGGACGCTTCCCTCTGCCTGCGGCGCCTCACCGGAAACCATGTACCGACTCTAATCCGGTGAGGCGCCCCGGTGGGGTCAGGAACCGAAGCCGCTGATGACCTCACCCATGTCGTAGCCGTACAGCTCCCGCTTGCACACCCCGCACTTGCTCGGCGCGTGCTCGCTCAGCGACCAGAGTTTCGGTGCGACACCGTCGCCCCGGCCGTGGGCGAGATACAGGTCCTCCGGCCCGAAGGAGCTTTCCAGGATCTTCGGGTTGCCGACGAGCTGCGTGGTGCCGTCCACGGTCCGCGGAGTCGCATGCAGCAGCCGGCCATTGTCGTAGGCGTTGCTGGTGCCGGTCTTCAGCGTGAAGTCGCCCAGCCGCCCGGGGACCACGGCCTGCGCGTCGGCCCCGGCCGTCGCGGAGGGCGCGGTGCCCGTCCCCGCCAGGTCGTCCTGCTCCCCTTCGGGCGCGTCCTTGAAGCCGTCGTCCGGCATGCCCTCATGGCCCGGTACGGGGTCGTCCGCCGCGACGGCACGCGGGGGCGGGGGCGGGGGCGGCTGTCGCACCGGTCGCCGGCACCAGAGCGGACAGCAGCGCGCCTGCTGTCACGGCACAGGCCGCAAGGCGTGTTCTGCGGGACGGCTGTCCCATGTGGGGCCCTTCGTGAGTGCGCGTACTGATCAGCCGTCTCACCTGATCTGTCATCAGGTGAGACGGCTGGTCACGCCAGCAACGCATTTCAGTTCCCCGGGCCCATATGTGAACGACGCCCATCAGGCGTGCACCGCACGGGCCCAGGCCGTGAGGGAGCCTCCGCATGCTCCTCCGTCGGGCCGGTCGGTTCAGACGCCGATGTCGCTGCCGTCCTTGCGCCAGACGGCGACGACCGACGGGCGGACGATCCTGCCCGGCCCGTCCGGCCAGGCGCTCGCGGGCTTCTCGACGGAGGCGCCGTCGACCTCGCCCGGGTGCTGCACGGCCACGAGGACGCGGCGGTCCTGGATCACCGGACCACACGTCTCCGCACCGGTCGGCACGGTCAGGAACTGCTTCAGCTCACCCCGCCGTTCACCCTGCGTCGCGACGCCGAACAGGCCGTCGTGCGAACCGAGCTGGGCACCGTCCGTGGAGATCCACAGGTTGCCGTGGTCGTCGAAGGCCACGTTGTCCGGGCAGGAGATGGGGCTGACCTTCTCCTTCGGGAACCCGGCGAAGTACGTCGCCGGGTCCTCCGGGTCACCCGCGACGAGGAACAGCCGCCAGGCGAACCCGTCACCCGCCGGGTCGTCCCAGTGCTCCGCGAGCTCCAGGATCTGACCATGCTTGTTGGCGTTGCGCGGGTTGGCCTCGTCGGCGCCGGGCTTACCGGCCTTGCCCCGGTCGGTGTTGTTGGTGAGGGCGACGTAGACCCGGCCGGTGCGCGGCGAGGGCTCGACGTCCTCGGGGCGGTCCATCTTGGTGGCACCGACCTTGTCGCCGGCCAGGCGGGTGAAGACGTACACCTCTTCGGCCGTCATGCCGGGGACGTGCGAGGTGGTACCCGTGGCGAGCGGGATCCAGACGCCGCTGCCGTCGAACTCGCCGTCGGAGGGGAGCTTGCCCGTGCCGTCGAACTCCGCGGCCGGGGAGTCGCCGGTCAGCTTGGCGACGTACAGCGTGCCCTCGTCCAGCAGCGTGAGGTTGTGCTCCCGGGCTGCCCGCGAGTTCCCCTTCTTCATCCGCTTGCTGGAGACGAACTTGTAGAAGTAGTCGAAGCGTTCGTCGTCGCCCATGTAGACCACCGGACGGCCGTCGGAGGTCAGCCGGGGCTGCGCCGCCTCGTGCTTGAACCTGCCGAGGGCGGTCCGCTTGCGGGGCGTGGAGTCCGGGTCGTACGGGTCGAGTTCGACGACCCAGCCGAAGCGGTGCGCCTCATTGGGCTCCTGCGCCAGGTCGAAGCGCTTGTCGAACAGCTCCCACTTGCGCTCCGTCGCCGCCGTACCGATGCCGTAGCGCTTGTCGGTGCCGCTGGAGCCGTTGGCGAAGTACTGGTTGAAGTTCTCCTCGCCGTGCAGCGTGGTGCCCCACGGAGTGGTGCCGCCCGCGCAGTTGTTGAGCGTGCCGAGCACCTTGCGACCGGTGCGGTCGGCGGAGGTGCGGAGCAACGGACTGCCCGCGGCCGGGCCGGTGACCCGGAATTCGCTGGTCGCGGTGAGACGGCGGTTCAGCGGGTGCCGGTTGACCGGGCCGAGCTTGCCGGTGCGGTTCTCCTCCTGGACGACGACCACGGAGAGTCCGTGCGCCGCCCAGGCGATCTCGACCTGCTCACGGGTCGGGTTGGCCGGATCGTATCCACGGAACATCAGGGTCTCGTCCGTGTACTCGTGGTTGGCGACCAGCACCTGACGGCCGCGCTCACCACGGAGCGGGAGCAGAGAGAGGAAGTCCACGTTGTAACCGAACTGGCCCGCCTGCGCCTTCGCGGACTGCTTGTCCGCGTCGAAGGCGGGAGCTCCGCGCAGAATCGGTTCACCCCAGCGGATCACGACGTTCTGGCTGTAGCCGTCGGGGATCGTGACCTTGTCGTCCTTGTTGGGCGCGACGGCCGCGAAGCGTAGACCCCGGGCACCCGAAGGAGTGGGCTTCGGCTTGCCGCCCCGACGGCCCGCGAGCGGCGCGGCCTCGGCACTCGGGGCCGCCGGACCGGCGAGAGCGGCCGTTCCGGCGGCGGCGGCCACGGTCACCACGGCCGCGGCGCGCATCATCGACCGGCGTGACAGGGCACCGGCGATGATGTCGCCGGCGTACTCGTTGTCGCTGGTGTTCGGGATCTCCTGGAAGCAGGCGTCACCGCAGCGGTAGCGGCAGGTCAGCGCAGAGCGCCCGCCCGGGTGCGAGCCGATGAGCGGCAGCAGATTGCGCACGTTTTCGTCCCTCCGTCTGTGTGTCATGCGTGACGGTAGGTGCGTATCCACGCCGTACGTGGGACTGCCGGTGAACAGAGGGTGAAGTCCGGGACACCGCTGCTCTCCCGGCCGGTAGGGGCCCCGTCCAGGACTCGGTGAAGACTCGGTTGGAGCTCGGTTGATTCAGGGGCGGGCCGCACCACCGAACGGCCGGATCCGGCCGCTAACCTTACGTATCCGCCCTGGCCAGGGATCAATTCCCGCAGTACGGACATTTATCGCACCCACCTCATCAACTCATACGAAAGGCCTCGCCCATGGGCATTCGGAGCTTGCTGCGCAAGGTGTTCGGCCGCACGGAGCAGGACGAGCCGACCACGGCCACCGTCCCGCCCCAGGCCGAGCGCACCCAGCCCACGGAGCCGGAGCCGGAGACCTCCACTTCGGCGGCCGAGCCCGCGAAGGCCTCGGTGCCGGCCCCGGCCTCCACCTCGGACCGGTCCGCCGGTGCCGAGCACGACAGCGGACAGGCGTCGGACCTGGTGGCGGCGGCCTTCGACAAGGCGGCCGCCGCGTCGGCGACCACGCAGACCTCCGCGCCCGCGCCCGCGCCGCGGGTTCCGGCCCAGGGGTCGGACCCTGAGGCGAAGCGGGCTGGGGAGACCGCCACGAAGAACGAGCCGGCCGCTGCGGCGCCGATCACGATCGACATCGACCCGGAGCCGGAGCCGGAGCCGGAGCCGGAGCCGAAGGCGGAGGCCGCTGTCGAGGCGGCCCCTGAGGCGGAGGTTGCGCCCGAGAAGCCCGAGGCGGCCGAGGCGGCGGCCGAACCGTCCGCGCCTGTCACGGCGTCACCCACGGTCGAGGAGCCCGCGGCTGTCGAGGCACCCGTTGCCGAGGCACCTGCCGACGAGGCGAAGGCGGAGGCAGCACCCGAGCCGGCAGCCGAGAGGCCCGTCACCGCCGAGCCGGTGGCCGAGGCGGCCGTCGTCGAGCCGGAAACGGAAGCTGCGCCCGAGCCCGTCGCCGAAGCCGAGCCCGTCGCCGAAGCCGCACCCGCAGCTGAACCCGCGCCGAAGCCCGCCGCCGCCGAAGCCGAGCCCGTAGCCGAGACCGCGCCGGAACCCGCCACCGCCGCACCGGTAGCCGAGACCCCGCTGAAGCCCGCCACCGCCGAGCCCGCCGCCGAAGCCGAGCCCGTAGCCGAGAGCGCGCCGGAACCCGCCACCGCCGAGCCCGCCGCCGCCGCACCGGTAGTCGAGACCCCGCTGAAGCCCGCCACCGCCGAGCCCGAGCCCGCCGCCCCCGGCGCTGCCCCCGCCGGCAAGCCCGCCGTCACCCTCGCCAGGGTCAAGGCCGCGGCGCCCGCCCTCGTAGCCCCGTACAAGGCCGCACAGGCCGGGCTCAAGGCACACGGTCTGACCGGGCTGCGGGCCACCGTGTATCTGGTGCTCGACCGCTCCGGGTCCATGCGGCCGTTCTACAAGGACGGCAGCGCCCAGCACCTCGGTGACCGCGCCCTCGCGCTCGCCGCGCACCTGGACCCGAACGCCACCGTGCCCGTCGTGTTCTTCTCGACCGACATCGACGGCACCGGGACGATCGACCTCACCGCCCACGAGGGCCGGATCGACGAGCTGCACGCGGGCCTCGGCCGCCTGGGACGTACGAACTACCACCGGGCCGTCGAGGAGATCGTCGCGCACTACGAGAAGTCCGGGGCCACCGGCCCGGCGCTGGTGATCTTCCAGACGGACGGCGCCCCGGACGCCAAGGTGGCGGCCAAACAGGCGCTGGCGGACGCGGCGCGGCTGCCGCTGTTCTTCCAGTTCGTCGCGTTCGGTGACGAGGACGCCAAGGGCTTCGACTTCCTCCGCAGGCTGGACGTCGAGAACGCCGGGTTCTTCCACGCGGGCCCCGCACCGCGCGAGGTGCCCGACGCGACGTTCTACCGGGAGGCGCTCGCCGGACTGCCCGCCTGGGCCACGGCCCGCGGAGTCGTCGCGCAGGACTGATCCACCGGAAGCCGTACGGTCACGGCGAGCCCGCCCTCCGGGCCGGGTACCGCCGTGGCCGTACCGCCATGAGCCAACGCGATAGAACGCACGATCGACAATCCAAGACCCGAGCCCTGCCCCATCCGGTCCCGCCCCTCTCCGCGCCGGAACGGCTGGAAGAACCCGGCGATGTCCCCCTCGGCCACCACCGGGCCGGTGTTACGGACCACCAGGACCCCGTCCGCCGACAGCGACACCCGGACCCGGCCGCCGGGCGCGTTGTACCGCACCGCGTTGGACAGCAGATTCGCCACCAGCTGAGCGAGCAGCTGACGGTTCCCCCGTACGACGCAGGGCTCGGCCACGACCGTGACCTCCGGGCGGGGCGCCACCGCCCGCTCCGCCACCGCCAGGGGCCGGGCGGCCTCCTCCGCCACCACCTGCGCCAGCTCGACCCCCGTGCGCTCGCTCCTCGCCAGCCCCCGTTCGCTGCGCGCCAGCACCAGCAGCCCCTCGATGAGCCGCTCGCTGCGCCGGTTGTTGTCCAGCAGCGTCTGCCGGGTCCGTACGAGGTCCTCCGGCGAGGGATCGTCGAGCCCCACCTGGATCGCCACCCGCTGGGTGGCGAGCGGGGTCCGCAGCTCGTGCGAGGCGTTGGCGATGAACCGCCGCTGGCTGTCGAAGGCCTTCTCCAGCCGCGCCAGCAGCGCGTCGAGCGTCTCGCCCAGCTCCTTCAGCTCGTCGTCGGGTCCGCTGGACGCGATCCGCTCGTGCAGGGTGTGCTCGGAGAGCTGTCGCGCCTTCGCCGTCATCGCGTGGACGGGCCGCAGGACCCGCCCCGCAGTCCACCAGCCCACTCCGACCGCGCACCCGGTCATCACCAGCAGCGCCGTCGCCGACCAGTACAAGAGCTCCCTGCTCGCGGCGTCGCTGACGTCGTCGGTGACGTCGTAGACCGTGGGCGGGCCGAGGCGGCCCCTCTCGTGCAGGGGGCCGTTGACCGCGAAGCCCGGCTGGGCGACCGCGGCGGACGTGGCGATGGCCCGCGCCTGCGAGTCCGTGCCGGCGCGCGACGCCAGATTGACCGTGGCGAGCAGCGCCGTACCGAGGATCAGGAAGACCCCGCCGTACACGAGGGCGATCCGCGTCCGGATCGTCGAGTGCCGGACCTGCGCCGTCCCAGTCACCCGCACCAGCTTCAGCAGCCGGTTCACAGGGCGTACCCGACGCCCTGCACGGTGCGGATCAGCGCCGGTTCCCCCAGCTTGGCGCGGAGCTTGCTCATACAGACGCGGACGGCGCCCGTGAAGGGGTCGGCGTTGGCGTCCCAGGCCCGCTCCAGCAGCTCCTCCGCGCTGACCGTGCCGCCGTCGGCCTCCAGCAGCAGCTGCAGCACGGTGAACTCCTTCGGCGACAGATCGAGCTCCCGTCCGTCCCTGATGGCGGCCCGGCGCACGCTGTCCAGCTGGATGCCGTGTCTCTCCAGCTGCGGCGGCACGGGCCGTGCGCTGCGCCGACGCAGCGCACGCACCCGGGACACCAGCTCGGGGAATTCGAAGGGCTTGCTCACATAGTCGTCGGCACCGAGGTCGAGCCCTTCCACCCGGTCCTCCATGGTCCCGGAGGCGGTGAGCATCAGGACCCTGGTCCGGGAGCCGGCGGACACGAGCCGGCGGGCCACTTCGTCGCCGTGCACCCGGGGGAGATCACGGTCCAGGACGACCACGTCGTAGTCGTGCAGCCCCAGGTAGGCGAGCGCGGCGTCCCCGCTGTACACGGTGTCGACGGCGAACCCGGCCCGCCGCAGCCCGGTCGCCACCAGCTCCGCCAGGCTCTCCTCGTCCTCGGCGACCAGTACCCGCATCGTGTTGTCCCCTGCCTCGTGCACGCGTGCCCACTCCTCCCAGGATGCGTCTTTGGTACGGGAAGGGATGTTTCGCAAAGCTCTCCACGGGTGGTGACGCCGTTATCGATGTGAGTGGATCTCCCACGGACCGTTAGGATTTCGACCATGGCGGCCACTGGATCCGAGAAGCAAGGGGGCGACGGCGTGAAGAGTTTCTACGTATCGACCCCCATCTACTACGTCAACGACGCTCCTCACCTGGGGCACGCCTATACGACCGTCGCAGGCGACGTGCTCACCCGCTGGCACCGCCAGCGCGGCGAGAACGTGTGGTATCTCACCGGCACGGACGAGCACGGTCAGAAGATCATGCGCACGGCCGAGGCGAACGACGTCACGCCCCAGGCCTGGTGCGACAAGCTCGTCGAGGAGGCCTGGAAGCCCCTCTGGGAGCACCTGAACATCGCGAACGACGACTTCATCCGGACGACGGAGAAGCGGCACACGGACCGTGTGCAGGAGTTCGTGCAGGACCTGTACGACAAGGGCCAGATCTACAAGGGCGGGTACGAAGGCCCGTACTGCGTGGGCTGCGAGGAGTACAAACTCCCCGGCGACCTCATCGAGGCCGAGGACGGCACCAAGCTGTGCCCGATCCACAAGAAGCCGGTGGAGCTCCTCAAGGAGGAGAACTACTTCTTCAAGCTGAGTGAGTACGGCCCCGCGCTCATGGAGTTCTACGCGGCCAACCCGGGCTTCATCCAGCCCGAGTCCGCCCGCAACGAGATCGTGAACTTCGTCAAGCAGGGCCTGCAGGACCTGTCGATCTCGCGGTCCACCTTCGACTGGGGCGTCCCGGTCCCTTGGGACCCGAAGCACGTCATCTACGTGTGGATCGACGCGCTGCTCAACTACGCGACGGCGGTCGGCTACGGCGCCAACCAGGAGAAGTTCGACGGCACCTTCCCGGCGGATGTGCACCTGATCGGCAAGGACATCCTGCGCTTCCACTCGGTCATCTGGCCGGCCATGCTGATGGCGCAGGGTCTGCCGCTGCCCGGCAAGGTCGTCGCCAACGGCTGGCTGATGGTCGGCGGCGAGAAGATGTCCAAGTCGAACCTGACGGGCATCAAGCCGCAGGACCTGACCTCGCACTTCGGCGTGGACGCGTACCGCTGGTACTTCCTGCGGGCCATCGCGTACGGCAGCGACGGCTCGTTCTCGTGGGAGGACTTCAGCGCCCGCTACACCTCGGAGCTCGCCAACGACTACGGCAACCTCGCCTCGCGCGTGGCGGCCATGGTCGGCAAGTACTTCGGCGGCGCGCTCCCGGAGGCCACGGCAGCCGGTGACGCCGAGCGGGCGGTCCAGGAGGGTCTGGCACAGGCAGTCGCCACCGCCGATGTGAAGATCGGCGAGGAGCTGGACTTCCAGGGCGGCATCCTGGCGGTCTTCGACTTCGTGAAGCAGGTCAACGGCTACATCACGGAGCAGGAGCCCTGGAAGGTCGCCAAGGACACCTCGCCGGAGGGCCAGGCCCGCCTCGCGACCATCCTGTACACGGCGGCCGACGCGCTGCGCGGTGTCGCGGTCCTGCTGAACGCCGTGATGCCGGACACCTCGCAGAAGCTGTGGGAGTCCCTGGGCGCCGAGGCGACTCTGGGCGCACTGGCCGACCAGCCGGTGCAGGACGCGGGCCGATGGGGTCAGCTGCCCGTGGGCGCGACGGTGACGAAGGGCGCGGTGCTGTTCCCGCGCCTGGAGGAAAAGCCCGCGTAAGCGGCGGTTCGACACGATGGAGCCCGGCACCCGATCGCATCGGGCGCCGGGCTCCATCGCGTACGGGCGGACCACGACGCACGTCCCACGTTTCACCGGGCCAGCGAAGCGGCGTCCCCCATCACGATCACGGGTCGCTTCGTGGGGTCGAGGGTGAGCAGCAGCTCGCGCATACGGTCCTCGGTGAGCGAGACGCAGCCCTGTGTGGGGCCGCGGTGGTCCACGTGGACCCAGATGCCGCCGCCCCTCCCCTCGCCGAGCGGCCGGGTGCGGTCCAGGGGACTCGTGCCCGGGGTGCGGTTGTAGTTGATGGCCACGACGTAGTCGAAGGAGCCTTCCAGAGGCTCCCCCAGGAAACCCACGCCGCTCACCGCGAAGCGGTGCTGTTCGTCGTACGGGAGCAGCGTGCCCGGGTCGGGCAGCCTGCCGCCCGCGTCGGTGAGGCCGAAGACCCCGACGGGGGACCGGAGGTCGTTCGCGAGATGGTGGTCGGTCCAGCCCCGCCTGCCGTTGTGGGCCGGCCAGGGGCCCGCACCGGGTCTCCAGCCCAGAGCCGGGTCGTCGAGACGGTGGAGCACAACCGTGGAGCGGTGTGAACCGGGACCCTGACCGGTCACCACGACGGCCTGCCGGGCCGTGGCGGGGATCTGCGCCCGGGTCTGCGGGCCGAGCCCCGGAATCTCCGTGGGGCGGCGGACGGGTTCCACCGGGCGGGGCTGCGCGGCCGGGGACTCGGGACCGGCCGCGCCCCGGGTCACAGAGGGGCCGGGGGTCTGCACCGCCCCGGCGGAACAGCCGATGACCAGCAGGAACAGCGCGAAGAGCAGGACGTACGGGCGACGCGGGACGAACACGGGCGGAACTCCTCGGTGAGGGGGGTCGGACGAGCACTTCCCGTGCCAGTCTTTGCCGGGCCCGACGGCGCCGAACCGGAACCGGGGCCATCCGGATGTACCCGGCCTGAGTACCCGCGGTTCGGAAATTCCGCACGCTCCACCCTTACGCATGCGAAAGGCCCGAAACCGCCGTCGCGGTTCCGGGCCCTTCAGCCGCAGGTTTCCGGATGCCGGTGCCGGCCTCCTGGAGGTCGGCGCCGTCGTGCGTCGCACCGAGACGAAACCAGTCCCCGGCGGGCGGCCGGGGACTGTTTCACGTGGAACCGAACCGTCGGCGCCTACTTGGCGCCGGTGTCCCTCGCCACCGAGTCCTTGGCCTCCGCCTTGTCCTTCGCCGGCGCGGCGGGCTTGCGAAGCTGGATGTTCAGCTCGCGCAGGCGGGTCTCGTCCAGCTCGCTCGGGGCACCCATCATCAGGTCCTGGGCGTTGCCGTTGAGCGGGAAGGCGATCGTCTCGCGGATGTTGGGCTCGTCGGCCAGCAGCATCACGATGCGGTCGACGCCCGGGGCGATGCCACCGTGCGGCGGGGCACCGAGACGGAACGCGCGCAGCATCCCCGCGAACTCCCGCTCGACGGTCTCCGCCTCGTAACCGGCGATCCCGAAGGCCTTCAGCATGACCTCGGGCTCGTGGTTACGGATGGCACCGGAGGACAGCTCGATGCCGTTGCAGACGATGTCGTACTGCCACGCCAGGATGTCGAGCGGGTCCTTCTCCTCCAGGTCCTTCATGCCGCCCTGGGGCATGGAGAACGGGTTGTGCGAGAAGTCGATCTTGCCGGTCTCCTCGTCCTTCTCGTACATCGGGAAGTCGACGATCCAGCAGAAGCGGAAGGCGCCCTCCTCGAAGTGGCCGGCGCGCTTGGCGGCCTCGACGCGGACGACGGACATGATCTTGGAGACCTCGTCGAACTCGCCCGCGCCGAAGAAGACGGCGTGGCCGGGGACGAGAGAGAGACGCTCGGTGAGGGTCTTGACGTCCGTCTCGGTGAGGAACTTGGCGATCGGGCCCGCCAGCGTGCCGTCCTCACCTACGCGGACCCAGGCGAGGCCCTTGGCGCCGTGCTCGACCGCGTACGCGCCGAGGCCGTCGAAGAACTTCCGGGACTGGCCCGCGGTGTCCGGCACCGGAAGGGCTCGGACGTGCTTGCCGGCGAAGGCCTTGAACTCCGAGTCCGCGAAGATGTCGGAGATGTCGACGAGTTCCAGCTGGGCGCGCAGGTCCGGCTTGTCGTTGCCGTACTTCAGCATCGACTCGCGGAACGGGATGCGCGGGAACGGCGAGGTCACGTGGCGGCCGTTGCCGAACTCCTCGAAGAGCTCGGTCATGAGCTTCTCGATGGGCTGGAAGACGTCCTCCTGCTCGACGAACGACATCTCGACGTCGAGCTGATAGAACTCGCCGGGCGAGCGGTCGGCGCGGGCGTCCTCGTCGCGGAAGCACGGCGCGATCTGGAAGTAGCGGTCGAAGCCCGAGATCATCAGCAGCTGCTTGAACTGCTGCGGCGCCTGCGGAAGGGCGTAGAACCTACCCGGGTTCAAGCGGGACGGGACCACGAAGTCACGGGCGCCCTCGGGGGACGTCGCGGCGAGGATCGGGGTCGCCATCTCGTTGAAGCCGAGGGCCACCATCTTGGAGCGGATGGAGGCGATGACGGACGAGCGCAGCATGATGTTGCGGTGCATGCGCTCGCGGCGCAGGTCGAGGAAGCGGTACTCCAGGCGCCGCTCCTCGTTGACCCCGTCCTCGGTGTTGATCGTGAAGGGCAGCGGGGCGGCCTCGCCCAGCACCTCGACCTCGGTGACCTCGATCTCGATCTCACCGGTCGGGAGCTCGGGGTTGACGTTGTCCGCGCCGCGCGCGGACACCTTGCCGTCGATCCGGACGACGGTCTCCTTGGTCAGCTTCGCCAAGGCCTCGTTGCCGGGGGTGCCCGGGCGGGCGACGAGCTGCACCAGACCGTAGTGGTCGCGCAGATCGATGAAGAGGATGCCACCCAGGTCTCGGCGATTGTGCAGCCAGCCGCTCAGCCGGACGTCGGTGCCGACGTCAGAGGCGCGGAGCTCGCCGCAGGTGTGGGACCTGTACCGATGCATCGTCGTTCATCCAGTCTTCGCGGTTCGGGGTGGATTGACACCCCAGGCTACCGCCCGCGGCCGTACCGCTTCATTGGCATTGTCACCGCACGGCTGTCCGAGACCCGCCCGACGGCCTCCGGTGGCGTCCAGCGGCCGGGGGTTGGTGCTGATGGAGATGCTCGCCGACGCGTGGGGGGTGGCCACGAGAGGCTGGGGAAAGTCGATCTGGTTCGAGCTGTACGGGCCGGCGGAGCCGGAACCGGCCGTCGGTTCCGGCTCCGGCTCCGGCTCCGGCTCATAACCGCTCCGGAACCGCGCGTCCCGTGCCGTCGGGCGCCTCGTATCCCTTGCGCAGCTCGCCGATCACCCCTGACACCGCGGCGCACAGCGGCACCGCCAGCAGCATGCCCAGCAGCCCCGCGACGCTCGCACCCGCGGTCAGCGCGATCATGATCATGGCGGGGTGCATCTGGACCGTACGGCTCTGGATGACGGGCTGGAGCACGTGCCCCTCCAGCACCTGCACGGCGAGCACCACTCCCAGCGCCCAGAGCGCGATCACGAGGCCCCGGTCGGCGAGCGCGACCAGCACGGCGACGGCACCGGAGATGAAGGCCCCGAGGTACGGGATGTAGGCGCCGACGAAGACCAGCGCGCCCAGTCCCACCGCTCCCGGCACCCCCAGGATCAGCAGGCCGGCCGTGATGCACAGCGCGTCGATCAGGGCGATGAAGGTGGTGCCGCGCATGAACCCCTCGACGGCTTCGAAAGCCCTGCGCCCCATGGCTTCCACGAGGTCACCCGTCCCGCGCGGGGCGACCGTGTGGGCGAGGCGGACGGCACGGTCGGAGTCCCGCAGGAAGAAGAACGTCAGCAGCAGGGCCAGGACGGCGGTGGTCACGAGCGACCCGATGAGGCTGATCCCGGTGAGCAGTCCGCCCGCAGCGCTCGCGCCGAACTTCTCGACGAGGTTCTTGGCGTTCTCCGCCAGGTCGTCCACGTCGGCGACACCCGCGATGTCGAAATGATCGATGACCCACTGCGCGGCGTCCTTCAGCGAGGCCACGATCTGGTCGCCACTGTCGACGAGAGCGGTGACGACGATGTATCCGGCGCCGCCGACCACCGCGACGAGCGCGGCGCAGGTGAGTCCGGCTGCCACCGATCTGTTCACCTTGTGGGCGGTCAGCCAGCGGTGGACGGGGCCGAGGAGCGCCGTTCCGAGCAGGGCCAGCAGGACCGGGGTGACCGCGGTCTTGAGCGCGACGCTCACCCAGACGGCCACCGCCACGACGCCGGCGACCAGCAGCAGGACGCCGCACCAGGCGGCCGTCCGCCGCGCCACGTCGGGCAGGAGGGGCTTGCGGGTAGGCACCGTCCCACCCGATCACGGGCAGCGAGCGGTGTCCCTTCCGCACCGGCGTACGGGTGACGGTCCGTCACCCGTACGCCTGGCGGCGTCGTTCACATGCCGTGGACGGACGGGACCTTGCCGAGGCGTCCGGCCTGGAAGTCCTCGAAGGCCTGCTTGAGCTCGTCCTGGGTGTTCATCACGAACGGCCCGTAGTGCGCCATGGGCTCACGGATCGGGCGCCCGCCGAGCAGCACGACCTCCAGGTCCGGCGTGTTGCCGTCCTGCGTCTCGTCGGCGCGGACGGTCAGCGAGGACCCCTTGCCGAAGACCGCGGTCTGTCCGATGTGGACGGGACGGCGCTCGGCACCGACGCTCCCGCGCCCGGCGAGGACGTACGCGAGGCCGTTGAAGTCCTCGCGCCAGGGCAGCGTCACCTCGGCACCCGGCCGGACCGTCGCGTGCACCATGGTGATCGGGGTGTGCGTGATGCCCGGGCCCTCGTGACCGTCCAGGTCACCGGCGATGACGCGGAGCAGCGCGCCGCCGTCCGGGGAGGCGAGGAGCTGGACCTGGCCGCCGCGGATGTCCTGGTAGCGCGGCGCCATCATCTTGTCGGCCTTGGGCAGGTTCACCCAGAGCTGGAGGCCGTGGAACAGGCCGCCCGACATGACGAGGGACTCCGGCGGCGTCTCGATGTGAAGGAGACCTGAGCCGGCCGTCATCCACTGGGTGTCGCCGTTCTCGATCGCGCCGCCGCCACCGTGGCTGTCCTTGTGGATGAAGCTGCCGTCGATGATGTACGTGACGGTCTCGAAGCCGCGGTGCGGGTGCCAGGGGGTCCCCTTCGGCTCACCGGCGGCGTACTCCACCTCACCCATCTGGTCCATCATGATGAACGGGTCGAGGTGCCGGTAGTTGATACCGGCGAAGGCGCGCCGCACCGGGAACCCCTCGCCCTCGAAACCGCTCGGCGCGGTCGTGACGGTCAGCACGGGACGGGCCACGGCCTCGGTCTGGGCCGCGACCTTCGGCAGGGTCAGCGGGTTTTCGACGGTCACTGCGGGCATGGGGGCCACCTCCGGGTGTCTTCTGATCCCAAGTTAGTTGAACGGTGAACATTCCGCAAGCGGTCTGCATTCCCGCCCGCCCTCCGGCTCCGCCCGGGCAGCACCGAGGGCCCGCACCCAGGTCGGACGCTGACTCTGTCGGGGATCTTGAGAATCCCCGGCGGGGCAGCGTGATCAACGGGCATGCTCGGCTCTGTCCAAGGACCGATGCAGTTGTCGAGGTGCCCGTTGTCGCTCCATGCCCGCTCTGGTGAGCAAGTTCCTTCTCTGACCGCACAGATGGCGCGAGCGAGCAACCCAAGCGGTACGACGGCGATGTGGGTGAGAGACCACCTGGGCGGGCTGTGGCGTGACGAGGACTTCGCCGACTGCTACCCGCGCGACGGCCGCCCTGGGCTCTCACCCGCCCAGCTGGCCACCGTCTGTGTGCTGCAGTTCCTGCTCGGCCTGTCGGACCGGCAGGCGGCCGAGGCGGTTCGCTGCCGCATCGATTTCAAGTACGCGCTGGCCATGGAACTGGACGATCCCGGCTTCCACCACAGCGTGCTGGGCGACTTCCGTGACCGTCTCACCGAGGGTGGCCGAGCCGACCGTCTCCTCGACCTCGCGCTCGCTCGCCTGAAGGAGGCCGGTCTCGTCCGAGAGCGCACCACCCAGCGCACAGACTCCACCCACGTCTTGGCCGCGGTGCGCGACCTGACCCGGCTGGAACTGGTCACCGAGGCCGTCCGCGCCACGCTGGAAGAGCTGGCCGGCACAGCTCCGCACCTGCTGGCCGACCTGGTCGACGAGGAGTGGGGACGCCGCTACGGCCGCCCGGTCCGGCTGGGCAAGAACCCCACCCGCCCCAAGACCAGGATCCTTGCCACAGGCGGCGACGCCGTCCGGCTGCTGGAGCACATCGGGGAGCATGCGGCCGATCGCCTGTCCGGTCCCCGGGTCCAGGCCCTGCGGCAGATCATGGTCCAGAACTACTACCGCGACGGGGCCGGCCGTCTGCGCTGGCGCACCGCCGAGGACGGCGGGCTGCCGCCCTCAGCGGTCGCGGTCGTCTCGCCCTACGACCCGACGGCCCGCTACGCACGCCGCGGACATGTCACCCGTTGGAAAGGATTCGTCGCCCACCTCACCGAGACCTGCGATCCCGACGACGCCAACGTGATCACAGATGTGGCCACCACCGACACCACCGGCTACGACGCGAAGGCTCTGCCCGGCATCCACACCCGGCTGAAGCACCGCGGGCTGCTGCCTGCCGAGCATCTGGTCGACGGCGGCTACACCTCCCTGGTCCATCTGGAGCAGGCAGCCCGGGAACACCAGGTCACGGTCACCGGGCCACTGCCGGTGAACTCCACCCGCCAGCACCGCAAGAACGACGGCTTCGGCCGCGACGACTTCCACATCGGCTTCGACCGCCGACAGGTCACCTGCCCGCAGGGCGAGACCAGCGCGGGATGGCACGGCCCCTACCCGACCTCCTCACCCACCGCAGCACCTCTGATCGTGGCACGGTTCACCAAGAGCCAGTGCCGCCCCTGCCCGGTCCGGGCCCGCTGCACTGCCACCGCCGACAGCGCCCGAACCGTGGGCTTTCCCCCGCGAGAACTCCGCGATCTGCAACTCCGTGTCCGCGCCGAGCAACAGACACGCGACTGGCAGGCCCGCTACGCGGTCCGCTCCGGAGTGGAAGGCACCATCAACGAGCTCGCTCACGGACACGGCATGCGCTGCTGCCGCTACCGGGGACAGCAGAAAGCCCACCTGCAAAACGTGTTCACAGCCATCGCCGCAAACATCGAGTGCCTCAGTCGACGGCCGACCGGAGAAGCACCTCCGTCCCGGCCGCCGACCGCCTTCCAAAACCTCCTGGACCAGCACGGGATCCCCCGGCCGAGGTCTTGGCGGTCCGCCAGAGACTGAGCAGACGACACCAAGATCCCCGACAGAGTCAAGCTAAGGTGCGTCCGCTAAATACGAGCCCAGACCAGCACTGCGATGAGAACCGCGGCTGAGCGGTAGACGATCGCAAGCTTGTCGAACCTCGTGGCTAGGCCCCGCCACTGCTTGAGCAGGGCGAAGGACCGCTCGACCACGTTGCGGTTCTTGTAGGCCACTGGATCGAACTTCGAGGGACGCCCGCCTGCTGAACCGCGGCGGCGACGGTGCTCCTGCTGGTCACGCCGCTCAGGGATGACCGCAGCGATCTTGCGGGCCTTGAGCGCCACTCGGATCGCGCGCCTGGGGACCCGCAGGTCGCCCAGCGGCAACGGCAGGGTATGGCCGTCGTGTGCCTGCCCGGGCGTCACGACGACGGCCAGGGGTCGGCCCTGGCCGTCCACGGCGTGATGAATCTTCGTGGTCAGCCCGCCGCGAGAACGGCCGATCGCGTGCCCGGCGGGCTCTCGGTGGGCGTCGAGACCCTGCCCTCGGGCTGCGGCCCGACACTTCTCGGGGCGGCTGGTGTTGGTGGCGTGCTGGTGAGCTCGGGCGATGGTGGAGTCCACCGCCACCCGCCAGTCGATCAGCCCGTCGTCGTCCGCGCGGGCGAGCAGGACGCCGAGCACACGGTCCCAGGTCCCGTCGGCGGCCCAGCGGCGGTGGCGGGCCCACACGGTCTTCCAGGATCCGATCCCGGCTGGGAGGTCTCGCCAAGGAATACCGGTGCGGTACCGGTAGACGATCGCCTCCACAATGCGGCGGTGATCGGCCCACGGCCTGCCGCGACGACCGATACTGGAGGGCAGCAGAGTCGGATGCGGGCCCACTGCCGGTCGCATAGCCGGGCGTGACGAGGCATCAGGATCAGATCGCAGAGGTGCTGCGCACACGGGTCAGTAGCCCGGCCGGTTTCACTCGATCGCCTTGATCACCCGGGCAGGCACTCCCGCGACCACGGCGCCAGCGGGGACATCACGAGTGACCACCGCACCGGCAGCGACCACCGCACCGGCGCCGATGGTCACCCCCTGCGTGATCACGGCCGTTGCCCCGACCCAGACGTCGTCCTCGATGACGATCGGGGCGTAGGAGAGGTACTTGCGGCGCTCGGTCAGGGGCAGTGGATGGCCTCCGGTGATGAGGCTGACCTTCGGGGCAATCATGACTCCGTTGCCAATACGGATGCCTCCCTTGTCCATGAAGGTGCATCCCTGGTTGACGAAGACGTTCTCCCCGAATGTCGTGTTCAGCCCGCACTCGGTAAAGAACGGCGGGTAGATCACCACCGACTCCGACAGCGGGCCGCCGAACACAACGGAAAGTAGTTTCGCACGACGTTCGCCGTCGCTGAACGGAAGCACGTTCAGCCGCGACGTCGCATCGGTTACCTCCACGATTCGCTCCACATGACGTGCGAACTCGGGCGTCTGGACGTACATGACCTGCTCTGTGCGGGTAGACATGCGCTAATCCCACCACCGCGCAGAACACTCGATCAAACAACCTGCACCGCACCAGTCACAACTAATAGGTGTGGAAGTAGAGTGGAAATGTGGATGCTGAAGCGCTGCGGACGTTCGTGGCCGTCGCTCAGGCCGGCCAGTTCCAGGCCGCGGCCGACGAGCTGGGGATCAGCCAGCAGGCGGTCTCCAAGCGGATCGCGGCCCTGGAGAGGCACAACGAGGTCACGCTCCTGGTGCGGACGTCCCGGGGTTCTCGGCTGAGCGTGGACGGGCAGGTCTTCCTGCCGCACGCCAAGAAGGTCCTGGCGGCCATCGCGCAGGCCGAGCAGGCCGTGCGACCCGGCAGCCGCCCCTTGCGCGTCGATGTCCTTAATCGGCGCATCTCCCCGGCCCAGGCCGTCTACCGGTTTTACCGCTCCCACCCCGAGACGGACCTGGACGTGGTCACTCTGAGCATGGAGAACGCAGCCCAGGCCGCCCAGGCAGTGCTCGAAGGGGTCGTCGACGCGTCCTTCCGTGCCCTGTCGGCAAACCAGGTTCCGGCCGGGATCAGCGCTGAACGACTTCTGGACGCACCCCTGGAACTCCTGGTCGGCCCCGGCCACCCGCTGGCTGACGCGCCCCAGGTCAGTCCCGTGGACCTGGTCGGCCACCGCATCTGGATCCCCGGGATCAGGCCTGGCACGGAGTGGGCGGCGTTCTACCAGGCGCTGTCGGAAGCTTTCGGCCTGAGTATCGACGCGCTCGGCCCCAACTTTGGTGACGAGGCCCTGATGGACGCGCTGGCCGACTCCTCCTCGCTGGCCACCCTCGTCGGCAGCGGGGACCGGTACCTGTGGCCGCAGACCCACGACCTACGGCGCATCCCGTTGCACGACCCGACCCCGGTCTACCCGCACGTGCTGCTGTTCCGCGGCGGAGACCAGCACCCCGTGCTGACCGCACTACGTGACCATCTGCGCACCGCAGGCCCGCAAACTCCGCACGACGTGTGGGTCCCGGACTGGGCAGACCGCTGACCAGACGACCGAAATATCAGACACGCCCTAGCTTGCGTCCCAGGTCGGTGCGGGCCCTCGGGCCGCCTTCAGGGCCGGGACGGCACCTCAGCCATCCGCGGAGCAACGGCGTCTAGCCGTACATGCGACGCATCGCGAAGTCCACCATCTGCTCCACCGCCTTGGCATCGAAGACCATGCGGTGATCACCCTCCATGTCCAGGACGAAGCCGTAGCCGGTCGGCAGCAGGTCGATCACCTCGGCACCGGTGATCACGAAGTACTTGGACTCCTTGCCCGCGTAGCGCCGGAGCTCTTTGAGCGTGGTGAACATCGGGATCACCGGCTGCTGGGTGTTGTGAAGGGCCAGGAAGCCGGGGTTGTCGCCGCGCGGGCAGTAGACCTTCGCCGTGGCGAAGATCTGCTGGAAGTCCTCCGCGGACAGCGAACCGGTCGTGAAGGCCCGTACCGCGTCGGCCAGGGACGGCGGCGACGGCTCGGGGTACAACGGCTGCTCGCCGTAGCCGCCGCCCATCTGCTGCTGTGCACCCGGGTTCTGGTCGTAGCCATACATGCGGCAAAGAGTAATCGGACACATCTGCACCTTGAGGGGTTGCGTCTTATTACTGGCGGGTAGCATCATCGTGGAGGTCAGGTGATATACCCACGCCAGGCCGTCCGCCGCCCGAACCTCACTCCTCCACGGGGCGCTGCGCGCCACTGCTATTGATTACGGAGCCTTCCCATGGGGCACTACAAGTCGAATCTCCGCGACATCGAGTTCAACCTCTTCGAGGTCCTCGGGCGCGACAAGGTGTACGGCACCGGTCCGTTCGCGGAGATGGACGTCGACACCGCGAAGAGCATCCTGGACGAGGTCACCCGCCTCGCGGAGAACGGGCTCGCCGACTCGTACGCCGACGCCGACCGCAACCCGCCGGTCTTCGACCCCGAGACGAACACCGCACCCGTCCCGGGCTCCTTCAAGAAGTCCTACCAGGCCTTCATGGACTCCGAGTACTGGCGTCTGGGCCTGCCCGAGGAAATCGGCGGCACCACCTCCCCCCGCTCCCTGATCTGGGGTTACGCGGAGCTCGTGCTGGGCTCCAACCCGGCGGTCTGGATGTACTCCTCCGGCCCCGCGTTCGCCGGAATCCTCTTCGACGAGGGCAACCAGGCGCAGAAGAAGGTCGCCGAGATCGCCGTCGACAAGCAGTGGGGCTCGACGATGGTGCTGACCGAGCCGGACGCCGGTTCGGACGTCGGCGCCGGCCGCACGAAGGCGGTCGAGCAGGAGGACGGCTCCTGGCACATCGAAGGTGTGAAGCGCTTCATCACCTCGGGCGAGCACGACATGTCCGAGAACATCCTCCACTACGTGCTGGCACGCCCCGAGGGCGCCGGCCCGGGCACCAAGGGCCTCTCCCTCTTCCTGGTCCCGAAGTTCCACTTCGACTGGACCACCGGCGAGCTCGGCGAGCGCAACGGCGTGTACGCGACGAACGTCGAGCACAAGATGGGCCTCAAGGCGTCGAACACCTGCGAGATGACCTTCGGCGACCAGCACCCCGCCAAGGGCTGGCTGATCGGCGACAAGCACGACGGCATCCGCCAGATGTTCCGCATCATCGAGTTCGCCCGCATGATGGTCGGCACGAAGGCCATCGCGGCCCTGTCGGCGGGCTACCTCAGCGCGCTGGAGTACGCCAAGGAGCGCGTCCAGGGCACCGACCTGTCGCAGTTCATGGACAAGACCGCCCCCAAGGTCACCATCACGCACCACCCCGACGTGCGCCGCTCCCTCATGACGCAGAAGGCGTACGCCGAGGGCATGCGCTCCCTCGTGCTGTACACCGCCTCCGTCCAGGACGCGATCCAGGCCCAGGAAGCCGCGGGCGAGGACGCCAAGGCGCTCAACGGCCTCAACGACCTGCTGCTCCCGATCGTGAAGGGCTACGGCTCCGAGAAGTCCTACGAGCAGCTCGCGCAGTCGCTCCAGACCTTCGGCGGCTCCGGTTACCTTCAGGAGTACCCGGTCGAGCAGTACATCCGTGACGCCAAGATCGACACCCTGTACGAGGGCACAACGGCGATCCAGGGTCAGGACTTCTTCTTCCGGAAGATCGTCCGCGATCAGGGTGCCTCGCTCAACGCCCTCTCCGAGGAGATCAAGAAGTTCCTCGCGGACGCCCACGGCAACGAGGAGCTGTCCGGCTCGCTGGACAACCTCGCCAAGGCCGCGGTGGACCTGGAGGCGATCGTCGGCACGATGATCACCGACCTCACGGCGACCGGCGAGGACGTCAAGAACATCTACAAGGTCGGCCTCAACACCACCCGCCTCCTGATGGCCTCCGGTGACGTCGTCGTCGGCTACCTGCTCCTCAAGGGCGCGGTCGTGGCCTCCGAGAAGCTGCGCAACGCCTCCGCCAAGGACGCCGCCTTCTACCAGGGCAAGATCGCCGCGGCGAAGTTCTTCGCCGCGAACATCCTGCCGGGCGTCTCCGGCGAGCGCGCGCTGGCCGAGATGGTCGACAACTCGCTGATGGAGCTGGACGAGGCCGCGTTCTAGTACCAACGCCGTTCAGTTAGCTGTGGGGCTCGATTGTCAAGGGCGGTAGGCAGAACAGCGGAGCTGCCGTAGAAGAGGTCTGTCACTCCAAGACATCCTCACCACGGGAGCTCCGCTGTTGGAACAGGCTGCCATAACGTCGTCGGTCGGGGTAGCGGGTGGTGTGTTCGCGCCCGGGCACATAGGTGAGCTGACTCGGATCGTGCCGTTCGAGATGGTCGATGAGGTACTGGCGACGACCAGGGCGGTGCAGCGGCGGGTTCGGCTGGTGCCGGCTCGGGTCACGGTCTATCTGCTGTTGGCCGGGGCGTTGTTCGCCGAGCTGGGGTATCGGCAGGTTTTCGACCGGTTGTGCGCCGGTCTGGCAGGTCAGGCGTCGGCCAGGCCGAGCGGCAGCGCGTTGCGGCAGGCCCGCCAGCGGCTGGGGGCGGCGCCTTTGAGGGCGCTGTTCGACCTGGTGCGGGGCCCGGTGGCCACGGTCGCGGCCCAGACGCGGTGGCGCGGGCTGCTGGTGGTGGCGGTGGATGGCACGCTGCTGTCGGTGCCGGACACTCCGGAGAACCTCACGGTCTTCGCCAAGCAGCGGTGCAACCACGGATCTGGGGGATATCCGCAGGTCCGGCTGGCGGCGCTGGTGGCCTGCGGGACCCGCGCGGTGATCGGGGCGGCGTTCGGCCCGTCGACTACCGGTGAGCTGGAGTACGCCGACCGGCTCACGGACGACTTACGCGCGGGGATGCTGCTGCTGGGTGACCGGAACTTCGCCGCTGCCGCTTTGCTGAACCGGTTTGCCGCCACCGGCGCCGATCTGCTGGTGCGGTGCAAGTCCGGACGGAGGCTGCCACCGGTGGCCCGCTGCCGTGACGGCTCGTTCCTCGCCCGGCTCGGCACGTTGACCGTCCGGGTGATCGACGCCGAGATCAGCATCGTCACCTCCCAGGGGTCGCGCACCGGTCACTACCGGCTGCTGACCACCCTTACCGACCCGGCAGAGCACCCGGCCGCCGAACTCATCCGGCTCTACCACGAACGCTGGGAGATCGAGACAGCCTACGCGGAGTTGAAATCCACGATCCTGGGCGGCCGGGTCCTGCGCGCCCGCACCCCCGCCGGGGTGGAGCAGGAGGTCTGGGCTCTGCTGGTGGCCTACCAGGCGCTGCGGACCGCGATGACGGATGCCACCGACAGCCTCCCGGGCACCGACCCGGACCGGGCAGGGTTCACCGTCGCGCTGTCTGCCGCCCGCGACCAGCTCGTCCTGGCCGCGGGCGTCATCGCCGACACCGTTGTTGACCTGGTCGGAGTCATCGGCCGCCACGTGCTGGCCCAGCTCCTGCCGAAACGGCGAGTCCGCACAAAAGACCGCATCGTCAAGCGCGCGATCTCCAAGTACAACGCGCGCGGACCCGCTATCGACCGGGCCACATACAAGGCCACCATCAGCATCCACATACTCACAACACCCTTGACGCCGCCCGACCCGCCCTAACTGAACGGCGTTGGTTCTAGTACCTGCCCGATCGGCTGCACGAGGGCCCGCGTCCCCGGTTCTCCGGGGACGCGGGCCCTCGTGGCGTCCCGGTCCGGAAAACACGCGCCGGACGGGTGAAGGACCCCGCCGGGGTGGCGGGCCCCGGCTCGTCCGTACCGCGCTCCTGCTGTCCGGAGACCGGCATCCGGCCGGGGAGGCACCGCGGCGGTGACCGGTCCGGGCGGCAGGGGCAAGTCGTAGGGTGTGGCGCATGAGCACATCTCCCGCCCGCTTCGACCGCGGTCACACCGACGACCTGATGACCTTCCTGATGGCCGCCCCCTCCCCGTACCACGCCGTGGCCTCCGCCGCAGCCCGGCTGTTGGAGGCCGGCTTCCAGGAGGTCGGGGAGACCGCGGAATGGGACGCCACCCCGGGCGGGAAGTACGTCCTGCGCGGCGGAGCGATCGTGGCCTGGTACGTACCGGAGGGGGCCACCGCGCACACCCCGTTCCGGATCGCGGGAGCCCACACCGACTCCCCCAACCTGCGCGTCAAGCCGCTGCCCGACACCGGTGCGTACGGCTGGCGCCAGATCGCCGTCGAGATCTACGGAGGAACGCTCCTCAACACGTGGCTCGACCGCGATCTCGGCCTCGCCGGGCGGATCTCGCTGCGTGACGGAACACACCGGCTGGTCAACATAGACCGTCCGCTGCTGCGCGTGCCGCAGCTGGCCGTGCACCTGGACCGGTCCGCCAACACCGACGGGCTCAAGCTCGACCGCCAGAAGCACATGCAGCCGATCTGGGGGCTCGGCGAGGTCGAAGAGGGCGACCTCATCCGCTTCGTCGCCGAGGAGGCGGGCATCGACGCCGCCGACGTCATCGGGTGGGACCTGATGCCCCACGCCGTCGAGCCGCCTGCCTATCTGGGCCGGGACCGTGAGCTGCTCGCCGGCCCGCGCATGGACAACCTGCTCTCCGTGCACGCCGCGACGGCCGCACTCGCCGCCGTGGCCGCGCAGCCTGACGACGAGCTCCCGTACATCCCCGTGCTCGCCGCCTTCGACCACGAGGAGAACGGCTCCCAGTCCGACACCGGCGCGGACGGCCCGCTGCTCGGCACGGTCCTGGAGCGCTCCGTGTTCGCCCGCGGCGGTTCGTACGAGGACCGGGCCCGGGCCTTCGCGGGGACCATCTGCCTCTCCTCGGACACCGGTCACGCGATCCACCCCAACTACGCCGAGCGGCACGACCCGACGCACCACCCGGTGGCCAACGGCGGCCCGATCCTCAAGGTCAACGTCAACATGCGGTACGCGACGGACGGCAGCGGCCGTGCCGTGTTCGCGGCGGCGTGCGAGAAGGCGGGCGTGCCGTGGCAGACGTTCGTCTCCAACAACGCGATGCCCTGCGGCACGACGATCGGTCCGATCACCGCCGCCCGGCACGGCATCCAGACCGTCGACATCGGCGTCGCGATCCTGTCGATGCACAGCGCCCGCGAACTGTGCGGCGCCGACGACCCCTACCTGCTGGCGAACGCCCTGGCGGCCTTCCTGGCCGGCTGACCCTTCCGCCTCCTCGACGCGCCACCGGACATGATGGCTGCCGGGGCGGGTACTCGACCAGTACACCGGCCCGGATTCACCGGGCCGTCGAGGAGGCGGAAATCATGGGACTCGGAGGATGCATTCTCCTGATAGGTGCCGGGGCGATTCTGGCGTTCGCCACCGACTGGGAGATGGATACCGTCAACGTCGACCTGGTCGGCTGGATCATGATGCTCGTCGGCCTCATCGGGGTCTTCGTCTACGTGAGCATCGCGCGTCGCCGCCGCATGGTCGTGCCGCCCACCACCACGGTCGTCTCGGAGGACGAGCGCCGCTACTGACCTGACGGGTGACCAGGCACTCCTCGTACGCCCGGTATGACCGGACGTCGGTCCGGTCGTGGCGCCGACATTCTGGGTGCCGATCCGGGCCCCCACCCCGGGTGATCCTGCCCGGAAGGAAAGCCACCCGTGGAGTTCCGGCTGCTCGGCACGGTCTCCGTCGACACACACACACACACCGATCCGCTGCCGCTCGGGCCCGCCGAACGAGCAGCCTGCTCGCCGCCCTGCCGCTGACGGACTCCCCGTGGGACGACACACCCCGCTGCACGCCCGCAGCGTCGTCCAGGGACATGTCTCACGCCTCCGCGCCCTTCTGGTGGGTGCGGAGGCGGAGGCGTACGGGGTGGAGCTGCTCACGCCCGGGGACGCCTGTCTGCTCCGTGTCCCGGAAGCCCTTCTGGCCAGCAAGCCCGCCGGCACCATCGTGCTCGAGGCCGGCGCGCACGCCTACGCACTCGTGAGGCTGTCGGACGACGGAATGGACGCGGACGTCGAGACCGTGAAGGACTTCTCCGTCACGCTGCAGGGCAACGCCGGCATGGCCATCGTGAAGACGCCCGGTGCCGAGGGCATCACCGTGGACCCTGCGAAGTGGGCGACCGGCTACTGGACGCCCGAGCCGCGCAACGGCGCCGACGACTTCTGAGCCGTCAGCCCTGCTCGTCCATCCCAGCCAGCACCAGCGGGAGCCTGGACGCCCCGGTGGCGGTGACGCTCACGGGGACACCCCAGTCCTGTTGGTGCACATGGCAGGCCGGGTACTCGTTCGCCGGGTCGTCGTCGCAGGACGCCGCCATCGCGGACACGTGCAGGACGCCCTCGGTGACCCCGTCCGCCAGGACCAGGCCACGGCTCAGATCCGTACCGGGACCCGACCCCTCGGCCAGCAGTTCCGGCGGCGTCGAGGAGACCAGCAGCCGGGTGGACGGGCCGTACCGGGTATCCAGCTTCTGCCCGGCGGGCGCCTGGAAGACCACGTCCAGCCGCAGCGTCCCGGCGGCGACCTCGGTGGCCGCCCGCTGGGTGCGGTGGGCGCGGTCCGCGACCCGCACGGCCTCCTCGGGGAGCCGCAGCCGGGTCAGCCGGTGCCGCGCGGACTCGACGACGACCAGGTCGCCGTCCACGAGTACGGCGTCGCTCGGCTCCCGTAGATCCGTGGCGAGCGTCGTGACCTCACCGGTCTCCGGGTCGAAGCGGCGCAGCGCGTGGTTGTAGGTGTCGCTGACGGCGACGGAGCCGTCGGGCAGGGCCGTGACGCCCAGCGGGTGCTGGAAGAGGGCCTGCCCGGCGGGGCCGTCGCGATGGCCGAAGTCGAAGAGACCGGTGCCGACTGCCGTGTGGACGGCGCCTTCCAGGTCCACGTACCGCAGCGCGGAGGTCTCGGGGTCGGCGACCCAGAGCCGGTCGCCGGCCGCTGCCAGGCCCGACGGCTGTGCGAACCAGGCCTCGGCGCCGGGCCCGTCGACGAGACCCTCGTTCGTCGTACCGGCGGCGACCCGCACCGTGCCCTGCGCGGGGTCGTAGGTCCACAGCTGGTGCACGCCGGCCATGGCGATCCACAGCCGGTCGCCGAACCAGGCGATGTCCCACGGTGAGGACAGATCCACCTCCGCGGCAGGGCCGCTGGTGGCGGAGCCCTGCCACCACTGACGGCCCGTCCCGGCGAGCGTGGTCGTCACGCCCGTCGCGAGGTCGAGGGCCCTGATCGCGTGGTTGACCGTGTCCGCGACGGCGATCCGGCCGTCCGGCAGGAAGGCGAGGCCCTGCGGTTCGCTGAACCGCGCCTCGGCCCGGCCGCCGTCCACGAACCCACGCTCGCCGCTGCCGAAGTGCCCGCGTACGGTCTCCCCGTCGGCGTCGAGCTCGACCAGACGGTGGCGGGTGGTGTCGGAGACCAGGAGTCCCCCGTCGGGGAGCGCGAGCGCCTTGCCGGGGAAACGCAGGTGCGTGGCGACCGGTTCCGGAGCGACGTACGGGCCGTCGCCGCGGCGCAGCGTGCCCTTCGCGGAGTGCTCGGCCTCCAGCTCCTCGACCAGCTTCTCGATGGCGTGCGCGTGCCCCTCACCGGCGTGCTGGGCCACGACATAGCCCTCGGGGTCCACGACGACGAGCGTGGGCCAGGCCCGGACGGCGTACTGCTTCCAGGTGGCGAGCTCCGGGTCGTCGAGGACGGGGTGGTGTACCTCGTACCGCTCGACGGCGTCGACCACGGCCTGATGCTCGGCCTCGTGCACGAACTTCGGGGAGTGGACACCGATGATCACCAGCGTGTCGCGGTGCTTCTCCTCCAGCTCCCGCAACTCATCGAGCACATGCAGACAGTTCACACAGCAAAAGGTCCAGAAATCCAGGACGACAATGCGTCCCCGCAGGTCAGCGAGGGTGTACTTCCGGTTGCCTGTATTGAGCCAGCCGCCCTTGCCGATCAGTTCGGGGGCGCGGACACGTGCACGTCCTGTCATGACAACAGTCAACAGCACCGCGGCCTGCGCGCATTCCGGTGGGGCGTCGGGGAACCTGTGATCCATGAGACTTCTCGTACGTGAGCGAGTGTTCGGCGTCGGCGACGACTACTGGATCCAGGACGCGGACGGGCGGAAGCTCTTTCTCGTCGACGGCAAGGCCATGCGGCTCCGTGACACCTTCGAGCTGAAGGACACGTACGGCCGGGTGCTGGTGGAGATCCGCCAGAAGCTGATCAGTCTGCGCGACACGATGATCATCGAGCGGGACGGCGAGGAGCTCGCCAAGGTCAAGCAGAAGCGACTCTCGCTCTTGCGCAACCACTACCGGGTGGTCCTGGTGGACGGCACCGAGCTGGACGTCAGCGGCAAGATTCTGGACCGCGAGTTCGCCATCGACTACGACGGTGAGCTGCTCGCCCAGATCTCCCGGCGCCGGCTGACCGTCCGCGACACCTACGGCGTCGACATCGTGCGCGAGGACGCCGACGTTCCCCTGCTCGTCGCGGTGGCGGTCGGCGTGATCGTCCTTGCGGACAAGGAGCGCGAATAGGAGCACGGCGAGGACGAGAGACGGAAGGCGCAGAGCGATGGCCCGGTTTCACGTGAAACGAAACCAGGCCATCAGGCGTGCTGCGCCTGCACCGATCAGGCCAGGCGCCGCCGGGCGAGACCCAGACGGCGGTCCTTGAGGGCCGGGAACTGCTCCCGGGTGGTGGCGACCCTCGTCGGGTCGAACTCCACGGTCAGCACCTCCTCGGCCGCCCCGGCCTCGGCGAGTACCTCGCCCCAGGGATCGACGACGATGCTGTGGCCCGCCTGCTCGACCCCCGCATGGGTGCCCGCCGACCCGACCGCCAGGACGTAAGCCTGGTTCTCGACGGCGCGGGCCTGCGCCAGCAGCGTCCAGTGCGAGCGGCGGCGCTCCGGCCAGCCGGCCGCAACGATCAGGGTTTCGGCCCCCGCGTCGACGAGCCCCCGGAACTGCTCGGGGAAGCGGAGGTCGTAGCAGGTGGCGAGGCCGAGCGTGGTCTCCGGCAGGGCGACGGTGACGAGCTCCTCGCCGGCCCCCATCAGCACCGCCTCGCCCTTGTCGAAGCCGAAGCGGTGGATCTTGCGGTACGCGGCGGCGCGCTCACCCTCGGGCGAGAACACCAGCGAGGTGTTGTAGAGGGTGCCGTCCTCGGCGCGCTCGACGAAGGACCCGGCGTGCAGCCAGACGCCGGCCTCGACCGCCGCCTTCGCCATGATGTCGTGCGTGGGCCCCTGCAGCGGCTCGGCCTCGTCGGCGAACGCGGTGTACGCGAAGGCCCCGACCGGCCAGAGCTCGGGAAGGACGACCAGGTCCACACCTCGCTGGGCCGCGACCAGGGAAGCCGCGCGCTCTCTCCGGAGTTGGACCGATTCATCCGGGTTTACTGCGATCTGGATGAGGGAGGCGTGCACACTACCACCGTCCTGGCATAGGAGCCGTCAACGCGGGCCTACGATCGTCACACGAAAGCACTGCCGGGGTGCCTGCTCGCAGCGTAACTTAGCGAGCGAACCTCCCACGCAGACCGCAGACAGCACCGTCGTTGCCGGCCATCCCGTCCGGCACTCCCTGCTCTCCAGCCCATGCACCGCAGAACCGCACGAGGGGTCCCGTGACCGTCCATCCCAGCCTCCAGACCTATGCCGATGCCTGGACAAACTCCGTCGAGTCGATATCCGAGCTGGTCAAGCCGCTCGTCGAGGGGGAGTGGAACCACCGGACACCCTGCCCGGCCTGGTCGGTGCGCGACATCGTCTCGCACGTCATCGGCATGGAGTGCGAGCAGCTCGGCGATCCCCGACCGATCCACACACTGCCGCGCGACCTCTACCACGTGCAGAACGACCACCAGCGCTACATGGAGATGCAGGTCGACGTACGGCGCCACCACACGGCACCGGAGATGACCTCGGAACTGGAGTACACGCTCATCCGTCGCATGCGTCAGCTGCGCAACGAGTCGCGGGCCCCCGAGACCATGGTGCGGGCGCCGCTGGGCGCCGAGCAGACGCTGGAACTGGCACTGCGCATGCGGGCCTTCGATGTCTGGGTGCACGAGCAGGATCTGCGTACGACGCTGGGACAGCCCGGCAATCTGGATTCCCCCGGCGCCCTGATCGTCCGGGACACGCTGCTGGACGAGCTGGGCAAGGTGGTCGCCAAGGACGCGGGCGCGCCGCCCAATTCGGCCGTGGTCTTCGATGTGCACGGCCCGCTGGAGTTCCTGCGCACGGTCAGGGTCGACGGCGAGGGACGCGGTTCGGTCGACGGCGCCCCGTCGCTGGGCCCCGCGGCGACCCTGGCGATGGACTGGGAGACGTACTACCGGCTGGCCTGCGGCCGGGTCCGGGCCCAGGCCGTGGAAGACCTGATCAAGATCGAGGGCGACCAGGACCTGGCGGCCGAGATCCTGCGCCACTTCGCCGTGACCCCGTAGGTCCTGGCTCCGTAGATCCTGGCTCCGTAGGACGTGGCCCCGTAGCGCTGGGACCGGCGGCGCCCGCCCGCAGACGGGACGGGGGACGGGCGTGCCGCCGGGGCACTGTCAGACGGGCACGTGTACGGCTTCGACCCGGCTGACGACGTGGTGGTCGCGTTCCCGGTGTGTGGCGCCGGCGTGCAACCTCAGGATCTGCACGACGCCGAGCACCTCCAGGACGAAGACCGAGGCGAACGCGATGCGGTAGTTGTCCCCGGTCGCGTCCAGCAGGACACCGACCGCGAACAGCGTCGTCATCGAGGCGACGAAGCCGCCCATGTTGACGATGCCGGAAGCAGTGCCCTGGCGTTCCGGCGGATTGGCCGGACGGCCGAAGTCGAAGCCGATCATCGAGGCCGGGCCGCAGGAGCCGAGCACCACACACAGGGTGATCAGCAGCCACATCGGCGCGTGGTCGCCGGGGTAGAAGATCGTGGACGCCCAGAGCAGCGCGGTCATCGCGACCGTGCCCAGGGCCAGCGGCGCACGCGCCGCGTGATGGCGGGCGATGATCTGGCCGTAGACGAGCCCCACCACCATGTTGGAGAGCACCACCAGGGTGAGCAACTCACCCGCGGTACCCCTGCTCAGCCCCTGCGCCTCGACGAGGAACGGCATGCCCCACAGCAGGAGGAACACCATCGCGGGGAACTGCGTGGTGAAGTGCACCCACATGCCCAGGCGGGTGCCCGGCTCCCGCCATGAAGCGGCGATCTGCTTCCGCACGTACGCCGCTCCGGCGTGCTCCGCGGGCGGTGGCTCATGACCCTCGGGGTGGTCCTTGAGGAAGAGCAGCAGCAGGGCCAGCACCACCACGCCTGCGAGCGAGCTTCCGACGAAGGTCGTGGTCCAGCCGAACCCGTGCAGCGCGCGGGCGATGAAGAGGGTCGAGACGAGGTTGCCCGCCATCCCGCAGAGGCCGGCTGCCTGCCCGATCAACGGTCCACGTCGGGCCGGGAACCACCGGGCGCCGAGCCGCAGCACGCTGATGAAGGTCATCGCGTCACCGCAGCCCAGCAGCGCGCGGGAGGCCAGCGCCATTCCGTACGAGGGGGAGAGTGCGAAGCCCAGCTGACCCAGCGTGAAGAGCACCACCCCGAGGGTGAGGACCTTCTTGGTGCCGAGTCGGTCGACCAAGAGGCCCACGGGTATCTGCATGCCGGCGTAGACGAGCAGCTGAAGGATGGAGAACGTCGACAGGGCCGAAGCGTTGACGTCGAACCGGTCGGCGGCGTCGAGTCCGGCGACGCCCAGGCTCGTGCGGAAGATGATCGCGACGAAGTAGACGGCGACACCGATGCCCCAGACCCACACGGCACGCCGACCGCCGGGCGGGTCTCCGGGCAGGGACAGGGTGGGAGTGGCGGAGCTCATCGGTCATCACCCCGGACCAGCACCTTGACCCGGCTGACGTGGCGGCGCACGACCTGCGCGGCGCCTTCGGCGTCACCGGCCCTGATGGCGTCCAGCAGCTCACCGTGCTCGGTGATGTTGGCGGCGATCCTGCCGGGGTGCGCCTCCATCACGGCGACGCCCATCCGCAGCTGCCGGTCGCGGAGCTGGTCGTAGAGGCGGGAGAGGATCTCGTTGCCCGCGTTCTTCACGATCTCGGCGTGGAAGCAGCGGTCCTTGACGGACACCGCGGCCAGGTCTCCCGCCTCGGCGAGCTCCCGCTGCTCCTCCAGAAGCTGTTCGAGCCGGGCGATCAGCTGTGCCGGTGCGGGCACGGCCTTGCGTGCGGCGAACTCCTCCACGAGCAGCCGGGTCTCCACCACGTCGGAGATCTCCTGCGCGGAGACCGCGAGCACCAGCGCACCCTTCTTCGGGTAGAGCTTGATCAGCCCTTCGACCTCCAGCCGGAGCAAGGCCTCCCGCACCGGGGTGCGGGATACGCCGACGGCCTCGGCCAGGTCGCCTTCGGTGAGAAAGGTTCCGCCCTCGTAGCGACGGTCGAGGACCGCTTCCTTGATGTGGGTGTAGACGCGATCGGCTGCGGGCGGCGGCTTGGGGTCTGCCTGGCGGGCAGCGGGCGAAGCAGTGGGTGCGGCAGGCATGCACACAGCATAGATACAAGATGGGTGCGTCCGCCTCCCCGTCCGCCATCCGGACCCCCGGCACCCCGTCCACGACCAGCCCGGCGACGGCCATATGATCCGTCTGCCGGGCATCGACATCACCCTTACGGGGGTACATCCATCCGGCCACCTCGCGAGTCTCATCACCGAGCAGCACCTCATGTTGCCGCATTTCAGGTGTATTTGGAGCGTTTGACTTGAACATCGGTCTCAAGGGCATAAACCGCGCAACCGTCGCCGCCACTGCGGCCCTCACCACGGGCGCCGTCCTCGCGGGCGGCGCGTTCGCCTCCACGGCCCAGGCGGCGGCCCCGCCGACGCCCACGATCACCGCCAAGGGCGGCTTCGTGATGAACAGCGGCACGGCGAAGACGCTGTACGGGAAAACGCCGGACACCCGCCGCCCCACCGGCTCCACGACGAAGATCATGACCGCCAAGGTGGTCCTGGCTCAGAAGAACCTGAACCTTGATTCCAAGGTCACGATCCAGAAGGCGTACAGCGACTACATCGTCAAGAACACCGCCTCGTCGGCCCGGCTGATCGTCGGCGACAAGGTCACGGTCCGTCAGCTCCTGTACGGCCTGATGCTGCCGTCGGGCTGCGACGCCGCGTACGCGCTCGCCGACAAGTTCGGCTCCGGCACCACGCGCGCGGCCCGGGTGAAGTCCTTCATCGGCAAGATGAACGCCTCCGCGAAGAGCCTCGGCCTCAAGAACACCCACTTCGACTCGTTCGACGGCATCGGCAGCGGCTCGAACTACTCCACGCCGCGTGACCTGACGAAGATCGCCGGCAGCGCGATGAAGAACAGCACGTTCCGCGCGATCGTGAAGACGAAGTCGACGAAGCAGAAGGTCACGACCAAGTCCGGCGGCTACCGCTACATGTCGTGGTCCAACAGCAACGCCATGCTGGGCAGCTACACCGGCATGATCGGCGTGAAGACCGGATCGGGTCCCTCCGCCAAGTACTGCCTGGTCTTCGCCGCCACCCGTAACGGCAAGACGGTCATCGGGACCGTCCTCACCTCGACGTCCGCGACCACCCGGACCGCCGACGCGAAGAAGCTCCTGGACTACGGCTTCAAGAAGTAGCGCCGTGGTACGGAGGAGGGGCCTTGTTCGCGCGATGCGTGGGCGGGGCCCCTTTGTCGTTCCTCCGGCTGACCCGGCTACGGGTACTGGCGCAGGTCCGCTATGAAGCTGCCCCAGGCGGCAGGGGTGAGGACGCGGAAGTCTCCGTCGGACTGCTTGGAGTCAGGGACGGCGACGGCCCGGGGGAGGTCGCGGGCCACTTCGACGCATTCGCCGTTGCCGCTGCTGTAGCTGGACTTGACGAACTCGAAGTGACGCACGGCTACAACTCCTTGCGCATACGCCCTATCAAGGCAATGGAATCGCGGGGAGCGAGTCCGCATCGTGCGATACGGCTGAACGTGACGTTGTGACGAGCGGCGTCCCTCTCACTCTCCAGCCACTGCGTAGACGAAGTGGTGTCCATGTAGAGCACGTCCATCGAGCCAGGTTCCGCAAACGATACGACGCTGAATGCGCTGGTCATGCCAGGGTGCGCCCCGGCGAGGAAGGGGACAACCTGCACGGTGACATGTGGCTTGCCGGCGGCCTCCGCCAGATGTTCCAGTTGCGCACGCTCACCTCGCGACCACCGACCAGTTGCCGCAGGGCTCCCTCGCCGACGATCGCCCACAGCGCGAGTGGAGTGCTGTCCGCAAGGCGTGCCTGCCGGGCGATCTTCGCCTCCACGAAGCGCTCGACCTCACTTGTGGGGTGTCGAGCCACGCACCGTCGGGAAGACCGTGTTCGCCGAACTCGCCCTACGAGGGCCAGGCATGGCGGTGGGCCCGCGCACACTTCGCGCGAGCCCACCTCATACACGTACCGCAGGGGCGACTACGCCCAGGTGATCAGCCGCTTCGGCTGCTCCAGGATCGCCGCGACGTCCGCGAGCACCTTGGAGCCGAGCTCGCCGTCGACCAGCCGGTGGTCGAAGGAGAGCGCCAGCGTGGTCACCTGCCGGGGCTTCACCTTGCCCTTGTGGACCCAGGGCTGGAGCTTGATCGTCCCGACCGCGAGGATCGCGGACTCGCCCGGGTTGAGGATCGGCGTACCCGTGTCGACGCCGAAGACGCCGACGTTCGTGATGGTCACCGTGCCGCCCGCCATGGCCGCAGGGGAGGTCTTGCCCTCACGTGCCGTGGAGACCAGCTCGCCCAGTGCCTCGCCCAGCTGGGGCAGGGTCTTGTCGTGCGCGTCCTTGATGTTCGGCACGATCAGACCGCGCGGGGTGGCGGCGGCGATGCCCAGGTTGACGTAGTGCTTCTGCACGATCTCCTGGTTGGCCTCGTCCCAGGCGGCGTTGATCTCCGGGTTGCGCTTGATGGCGACCAGGAACGCCTTGGCGATGATCAGGAGCGGGTTGACGCGGACTCCCGCCATGTCCTTGTCTTCCTTCAGCTCCGCCACGAGCTTCATCGTGCGCGTCACGTCGAGGGTCACGAACTCGGTGACGTGCGGCGCCGTGAAGGCGCTGCCGACCATGGCCTGCGCGATGGCCTTGCGTACGCCCTTGACCGGGATGCGCGTCTCCCGGGCGCCCGCGACAGCCTCCACGGGCAGGGCCGGAGCCTGGACGGCGACGGACGCGGGCGCCGGTGCGGGGGCCTCGGCGGCGGCCGGCACGGCTGCCGCGTGGACGTCCTCACGGGTGATGATGCCGCCCTCGCCGGTCGGAGTGACCGTCGCCAGGTCGATGCCCAGGTCCTTCGCGAGCTTGCGCACCGGCGGTTTGGCGAGCGGCCGGCTCTCCGGGGCCACCGCGCCACGGCCGTTGATCTCGGCCTGGATCGCGGCGGCTGCCGGCCCCGGGATCTCGGTGCCCTTGCGGGCACGGCGCTTGGTGGAGGTCACGGCCACGCCGTAGCCGACGAGCACCGGCTTCCGGGCCTCGGGCGCTTCCGGCTCGGGCTCCTGCACGGGCTCCTGCACCGCTGCGGGAGCCGCAGGGGCGTCGCCGCTGCCGGGCGCCACGTCCACCGCGATGATCACCTCGCCGACGTCGACGGTCGTGCCCTCGGGGAAGCGCAGCTCGTGCACCACCCCGTCGAACGGGATCGGCAGCTCCACCGCGGCCTTGGCCGTCTCGACCTCGCACACGACCTGGCCGTCGGTGACCGTGTCGCCGGGCTGGACGAACCACTTGAGGATTTCCGCCTCGGTCAGTCCTTCGCCCACGTCGGGCATCTTGAACTCACGGAAACGAGCAGACGTTTCGGTCATCGTCGTCACGAACCCTCTCCTCAGTACGCCAGCGAGCGGTCGACGGCGTCGAGCACCCGGTCGAGACCCGGCAGGTACTCGTCCTCGAGCCGGGCCGGCGGGTAAGGGGCGTGATAGCCGCCGACCCGCAGCACCGGTGCTTCGAGATGGTAGAAGCAGCGCTCGGTGATCCGGGCCGCGATCTCGGCCCCGGAACCGTAGAACACAGGCGACTCGTGGACCACCACGAGCCGGCCGGTCTTCTCGACCGAGGTCTGTACGGCGTCGAAGTCGATCGGGGACATCGACCGCAGGTCCAGGACCTCGACCGACTTGCCCTCCTCCTGAGCGGCTGCCGCAGCCTCCAGGCAGACCTTCACCATCGGGCCGTACGCGACGAGCGTGAGGTCAAAACCCTCACGGGCCACGGCGGCCCTGTGGAGCGGACCGGGGATGGACTCGGTGTCGAGCTCCCCCTTGTCCCAGTAACGCCGCTTGGGCTCGAAGAAGATGACCGGGTCATCGCTCTGGACGGCCTGCTGCATCATCCAGTAGGCGTCGCCCGGGTTGGACGGCGAGACGACCTTCAGGCCCGCCACGTGCGCGAACAGCGCTTCGGGCGACTCGCTGTGGTGCTCCACGGCACCGATTCCGCCGCCGTACGGGATGCGGATGACGACCGGCATCTTGATCTTGCCGAGCGAGCGGGCGTGCATCTTCGCGAGCTGCGTGACGATCTGGTCGTACGCGGGGAAGACGAAGCCGTCGAACTGGATCTCGACGATCGGGCGGTAACCGCGGAGGGCCAGGCCGATCGCCGTACCGACGATGCCGGACTCGGCGAGCGGGGTGTCGATGACCCGGCCCTCGCCGAAGTCCTTCTGGAGCCCGTCCGTGATACGGAAGACCCCGCCGAGCTTGCCGACGTCCTCACCCATGATGAGGACCTTGGGGTCGGTTTCGAGAGCCTTGCGCAGGGACTCGTTGAGCGCCTTCGCGATGGACATCTTTTCCATGGCCATGGCTAGTTGCCCTCCTCGGCGAACGATGCCTGGTAGGCGGCGAACTGGGCGCGCTCCTCGTCCACGAGCGGACTGCCGTCGGCGTAGACGTGGTCGAAGATCGCCAGCCGGTCGGGTTCGGGCATGGTCCGCACCACCTCGCGCACCCGCTTACCCAAGGCCTCGCTCTCCTCGTCCAGCGCGGTGAAGTACGCCGCGTCGGCGAGCTCCTGCTTCTCCATGTACGTGCGCAACCGCAGGATCGGGTCCTTGGCCTCCCAGGCCGCCGTCTCCTCGTCCGCCCGGTACTTGGTCGGATCGTCGGAGGTGGTGTGGGCACCCATCCGGTAGGTGAACGCCTCGACGAGGGTCGGCCCCTCGCCCCGGCGGGCACGATCCAGCGCCGACCTGGTGACGGCCAGGCACGCCAGTACGTCGTTGCCGTCGACCCGGATGCCGGGGAAGCCGAAGCCCTGCGCGCGCTGGTAGAGCGGCACGCGCGTCTGCTTCTCGGTCGGCTCGGAGATCGCCCACTGGTTGTTCTGGCAGAAGAACACGACGGGGGCGTTGTACACCGCGGAGAAGGTGAAGGACTCCGCGACGTCGCCCTGGCTGGAGGCACCGTCACCGAAGTACGCGATCACGGCCGAATCCGCACCGTCCTTGGCGACGCCCATGGCGTAGCCGGTGGCGTGCAGGGTCTGCGAGCCGATGACGATCGTGTACAGGTGGAAGTTGTTGGTGTTCGGGTCCCAGCCGCCGTGGTTCACGCCGCGGAACATCCCGAGCAGATTGGTCGGGTCGACGCCCCGGCACCAGGCCACGCCGTGCTCCCGGTAGGTCGGGAAGACGTAGTCGTCGTCACGCAGGGCCCGGCCGGATCCGATCTGCGCGGCCTCCTGGCCCAGCAGCGAGGCCCACAGACCCAGCTCGCCCTGACGCTGCAGCGCGGTGGCCTCGGCATCGAAGCGACGGGTCAGGACCATGTCCCGGTAGAGACCGCGGAGCTCGTCCGCGCTCAGGTCGATCTGGAAGTCCGGGTGCTCCACGCGCTCGCCCTCGGGCGTCAGCAGCTGCACCAGCTGGGGGCCGGAATTTTCCGGCGTCTTCGCGGGCGTCTTCGCGGCGCTGGTCCGCTTGCTGCTGCGTCGCGGTTTGCGCGCGGCAGTGCTCTCCACGGTCACGTGCGTGCTCCTCCGTCGGTCCGGCCCCCGGGGTGGCCGGGAACCAGTGCGGCTCGCCTGTATCCGGACCCGTGCACGGGGTGGGTGCCGTCGGCCGGGAACAGGCGTGACAGGTGCCCCGGCGAGCGTCCTGTCATAAGCACGTTACCCAGTGCATCGCATAACTGCGAAACACCTTGTGACCTGCGTTTTTGCTTGGATTTCCAAGTAAATCGCGAAAAAGGCGAACTCCCGCTGGTCACAGCTCTGGTAACGGCCTGGCAGACGGCCGGAACAACGGCACGTTATCCCGGTAGCCAGTCGCAGGGAAGGGCGGACGAGAAGGGAGTGTGTGAGACTGCGAATGTGCGTGAAGGAGGAAAAATCACGGTATTTCTGCTCGATGATCACGAAGTCGTCCGGCGAGGCGTTCATGAACTGCCGGCCGCCGAGCAGGACATCGAGATCGTCGGCGAGGCCGGCGCGGCGGCGGACGCGCCGGCACGTATCCCGGCCACCCGGCCCGATGTCGCCGTCCTGGACGTGAGGCTCCCGGACGGCAGCGGGGTGGAGGTCTTTCGCGAGGTCCGCTCGGGGGACGAGAGCATCACATGGTGGCCCGGCACCTGGTGGCCGAGGCCCGTGTCATCCTGCGGCTGCACCGAGGGCCCGGCTTCCACGAGGCCCGCGACGGAAGCGTCATCACCTACGGGGTGGACAACGTCAACTTTCCCGCGTCCGGCGGCGCGGAAGACCACTGGTCGGTACAGTTCACCGGCCCTGTCGAGATCGTGCACCCGGCTTCCGACCAGCGCGGACGCTTCGGAACCGGCCCGGCCGAGGTGAACGGCGAGGGCTCCGACCCGGCGTGTCTCCCGCTCGATCCACAACTCACGCACATACACACTTTGACCTTCGCCGCAAGTCCGTAAAACCGGCCACACAGGGTCACCTACCATGTGGCGAGTGCCGCGCTCATCTGTGACCCTCTTACCTGTCCCTCCGGTCGGCGAGGTCCTGCGCCGCTACCCCGATGCCGGTGAGCCTCTCGCCTGCGAACCTCTCAGCAAGGGCCTGCTCAACCACGGTTACCGCGTGTCCACCACCCGCGGCTCGTACTTCCTCAAGCACCATCTCGACAAGCATCACCTGGACGACTCCAGCGGCGATCACGCCACGATCGTCCGGCAGCACCGGGCGACGCAGCAGCTGCACTCCCTCGGTGTGCCGGTGGCCCCGCCGCTCGCCGCCACGCAGGGTGACACAGTCACCGTGATCGACGGACAGCACTACGCCCTGCACCGGTGGGTCGACGGTCTCCACCGGGACGGCGCCCAGCTGACGACCGCCCAGTCGCGCCGGCTCGGGGCGCTCCTCGGAGCCGTACACATGGGCCTGGAGCAGGTCATGGAGGCGGACCCACCGCCTCCGGTACGGGGGCAGAGCCCCAACCCCGCCGATACGTTCACGCTGATCGACGAGTTACTGACGGCCGCGCGGCACCTGGGCCCACGGGACGCGTTCGACGAGCTCGCCGTGCACCGTCTCGTCGAACGCCGCGCCCTGCTGGAACAGCACGCGCACCGCCGCCCGCCCACCCCCGAGGGCTCCGCCAGGGGCTGGGTGCACGGCGACTTCCACCCGCTGAATCTGCTCTACCGGGGAGCCGACCCCGTCGCGATCGTTGACTGGGACCGGCTCGGCGTCCAGCCTCGCGCGGAGGAGGCCGTACGGGCGGCGGCGATCTTCTTCGTACGGCCGGACGGTGAGCTGGAGCTGGAGAAGGTGCGGGCGTACGCCCGCGCCTACCGGCATTCGGCGGGCGCCGGGGCGGCCGAGCTGGCGGCCGCGGTGCACCGGGTGTGGTGGGAGCGCCTCAACGACTTCTGGATACTGCGCTGGCGCTACCGCCTGAACGACCGCAGGGCCGACCCACAGTTTCCTGCGGTGTCGGCCCTGGCGGTGTGGTGGACGCGCGAGTACGAGGCGGTCGGCGAGGCCTTCACGGGGTGAAGGCCTCGCCACACGGGCCGGTGGCGCCCGTGGTCACTCCCCGGTGGTGCCCGTCGTCGTTCCCGCGGCGGCACCTGTCGAGGTGCCGGCCGACGTGCCGACCGAGGCCCCCTCCGCCGCCGCTCCCTCGTCGTCGCCGGTGCCACCGTCCTCGGCGCCACCGTCATCGCCGGTGCCACCGTCATCGCCGGTGCTGCCGTCCGTCGTCTCACTGCCACCCTCGCTCGTGCCCGGATCCGGCGAGCTGGGTGTGTCCGAGGGCTCCTCCGTCGGCTCGGCCGGCTTCTCCGGCTGGGTCCACGTCGGGTTCTCGGTGGGCCACCTCTGACCGCCCGTGGAACTCTCGGGCACCTCGGCGGTCTCCTCGTCCGTCGCCTCGTCCGTCGGCTCCTCCGTGGACGGGGTCGGCGAGGGAGTGACCGCCTTGGAGGGCGAGACCGGCGCCTTCTTGTTGCCGTCGTCGCCGCCGCTCGCGGCCTGGAGGGCGAACGCGACGCCCGCGCCGATCGCGATCAGCGCGAGCAGGACGAAGAGCCACATCTTGCTGCGGCCGCCACCGTTGTGATGGCCACCTGCGTACGCCCCGTCATCGGGATTCATGGGCGGCAGGATCGGGCCCTGCGAGGTGTCCCCGTGCATGGGGCGCCCCATGGCGGTCGTGGCGCCGCCGACGTTCATCGCGGCCGTGTGACCGCCGTCGTGCGCGTTGACCGGGCCGGTGTTCCACGTACCCGTGTGCCCGCCCTGGACCTGCAGCATCTGCAGGCTGTACTGGACGAGCCCGCGCATCTCCTCGGCGCTCTGGAACCGGTCGTCCGGGTCCTTCGCGAGGGAGCGCATGACGAGCCCGTCCAGCTCCGGCGGGACGTACCCGGCGACGTGGGAGGGCGGGACGGGCATGTCCTGGACGTGCTGGTAGACGACGGAGAGCGGAGTCTCACCCGTGAACGGAGGCCGCAGGGCCAGCAGTTCGTAGAGCAGGCAGCCGGTGGCGTACAGGTCGGAGCGGTGGTCGACCGCCTTGCCGAGCGCCTGCTCGGGGGAGAGGTACTGAGGTGTGCCCATGACCATGCCGGTCTGCGTCATCGTCGACTGGGCGCCGTGCAGCGCGCGGGCGATGCCGAAGTCCATCACCTTGACCGCACCGGAGTGCGTGATGATCACGTTCGCCGGCTTGATGTCGCGGTGCACGATGCCGTGCTGGTGGGAGTACGCCAGGGCCTCCAGCACTCCGGAGACGATGATCAGTGCCTGCTCGGGCGGTGGGGCCTCGGCTTCGAGCAGCAGGTCACGGATGGTGTTGCCCTCGACGAGCTCCATGACGATGTAGGGCACGGTCGCCCCGCCCACGACGTCCTCGCCGGAGTCGTACACGGCGACGATCGCGTGGTGGTTGAGCCCCGCGACGGACTGTGCCTCACGCGTGAAGCGGGCCTTGGAGACCGGGTCCTCGGCCAGGTCGGAACGGAGCAGTTTCACCGCCACCGTGCGTCCCAGACGGACGTCCTCCGCGGCGTAGACCTCGGCCATGCCGCCGCGGCCGAGCCGGTGGGTCATGCGGTAACGGCCGTCTCCGACCACACCGCCGACACCCCAGGAGTCGGTGCCATCCGAAACTCCGCCGCCGTTTGCTTCGGATTCGGGTGCCATCAGTCCTCGCCGTCGTATCTGTCCGCGCGTCCGCGGTTCTCACGGTGCCTTGCTGCATTTGCCACGTCACGCTACAGCCTCTGGCCGACCCGCCGGATTTCAGAGTGACGGGCCATCCAATCGGCTCGCGTGCCGTACGCGCAAATTCCATGAGCTTCCTGTAACGCTTCCGAGACGCTTCTCGTGCGTAGGGTCACGGAACGGGCACCTGGCTTGACGTGTCGTACCCCTCGGGCAGACTTGGCCCGTAACAGGGATGATCGCGTCCGTCGGGCGCCGAGGGGGATGCAAGTCATGAGCCACGACGGCGCCCAGGGGCGCTACGCGGGCGGTTCCGTGGCCGGTGGCCGCTACCAGCTGCGCGACCTGCTCGGCGAAGGCGGCATGGCCTCCGTCTACCTCGCGTACGACTCCGCCCTCGACCGGCAGGTCGCCATCAAGACGCTGCACACGGAGCTGGGGCGCGAGCAGTCCTTCCGCGAGCGGTTCCGTCGCGAGGCGCAGGCCGTCGCCAAGCTGCAGCACACCAACATCGTCTCGGTGTTCGACACGGGCGAGGACGAGCTCGGCGGCGCGCTGATGCCGTACATCGTCATGGAGTACGTCGAGGGGCAGCCGCTCGGCTCCGTGCTCCAGTCGGACATCCAGCAGTACGGCGCGATGCCGGCCGACAAGGCCCTCAAGGTGACGTCCGATGTGCTCGCCGCCCTGGAGACCAGTCACGAGATGGGCCTGGTCCACCGCGACATCAAGCCCGGCAACGTGATGATGACCAAGCGCGGCGTCGTCAAGGTGATGGACTTCGGGATCGCCCGGGCCATGCAGTCGGGCGTCACCTCGATGACCCAGACCGGCATGGTCGTCGGCACCCCGCAGTACCTCTCCCCCGAGCAGGCGCTCGGCCGTGGCGTCGACGCGCGGTCCGACCTGTATTCGGTCGGCATCATGCTCTTCCAGCTGTTCACGGGCCGTATCCCGTTCGACGCGGACTCCCCGCTCGCCATCGCGTACGCGCATGTGCAGGAGGAGCCGGTCGCCCCGTCGAGCATCAACCGGTCGATCACCCCTGCGATGGACGCCCTGGTCGCCCGCGCGCTGAAGAAGAACCCGAACGAGCGCTTCCCGAGCGCCGCGGCGATGCAGGACGAGATCGCGCGGGTGCTGAGCGCTAACGGCCCGGCGGGCGCCCCGGTGATCGTCGGCGGCGGCACCCCGGCGCCCAGCGGATCGGGCGTCGGCGCGGCGGTCTTCCCGCCCGTCGACCAGGGCGCTCCCACGCCGCAGAGCGTGCAGACGCCGTACCAGACCCACCCTCACCAGCAGCACCAGCCGGGCCCCTACGGCGTGCCGGTCCCCGCGCCCACACCGGGCTACGGCTACCCGCAGGCGGCCCAGCCGTACGGGACTCCGGCGCACCCGGGGCAGCAGACCCCGCCTCCGTACATGATGTCCCCGCAGCCCACGGGGGGTGCGGGCGGCGGCTCCTCCAAGCGCAACATGCCGGTGGTCGTGGGGTCGATCGTGGTCGCCCTGGTTGCGATCAGCGGCCTGATCGCCTTCCTGAACATGAACCAGGGCTCGGGCACCGGCAAGAGCGACGACCCGAGTTCCAGCGAGTCCGCCGTCGCCGGCGAGCACAAGCCCCCGGAGCGGAACCGGACGATGGACGAGGAGGACTGCAGCGACGCCACGGAGGACACGGACGACCCGGCCAAGGTCCAGGCTCCGAATTTCGTCTACAAGGACATCATCTCCGCGAAGTCCTGTGCGGCCGCCGCAGGCTGGACGGTCAAGGTCATCGAGGTGGAGGGCAACACGTACGCCGAGGACCAGGTCATCGATCAGTTCCCGACCTCGGGCACGGCGGTGGCCGAGCAGGGTGCCCACTTCGAACTGCGGATCGCGACGGGTGACCCGGCCTGATCGGCTGCCCCGGCTCCGCCGTCTTCCACCGAGGGCTGGTCCCGCGCGGGATGATTGAAGTGCGGCTTCCGGATTCACTCGGGATGCCGGATATATCAGGGCGTGTGACGCTGATCTCATGCCACCTGGACTCCGGGCTTCACGGTCGTCACAGCGTGTCGCCTGCCTGGTGATGGCGGCCGGGGTGGCGCTCGGGCCGGCCTCTCGTGCGTACGGGGGCGACGGAGCCACCGCGTCAGCGAGTCCGGGGTACCTCGCGCCGTCGATGCCCTCGGGCAGGGGTGACGCCCCTCCCCCTGTCGCTAGCTCTTCGGCAAAGGAAGGCCCCCTCGCCGGACGGCAGGCCGGGGAGGGCCGAGCGCGGCCGGGACGGTCGCTCACCCCCCAGGAGGTCGCGGACTCCGGGGCCGCGGACTCCGGGGCCTCCGCGGACTCCGGGGCCTCCGCTGACTCCGGGGCCTCCGCTGACGAGATGCCGCCGGACCCGGACCCCGCCCGGGAGCCCGCGTTCACGCCACCGCCGGAGGCGTTTCCCGAGCCCGGTAAGACCGCACGACAGCGGCAGGCGCAGGACGAGCCCGCCTCGCGCCATGTGCGGGACGCGTCGCTGGGCAGCGGGATCGCCCTGGTGGGACTGGGGCTGGCGTTTCTGGCGATCCGCCTGCGACGCGCCGACTGACCTTGCCGTCCCGCCCGGTAGCTCCCCCCTGGCCCTGACCAAGAGCACGTGCACCCATCGACATCCTGGTTGTGCGTACTCAGTACGTCGACGCGTCACGGGCTTCTCGCCCTCCTGGAGCGGGGGCCACGGTACGGCTCCCGGATCCGCACCGAATGCGAGTCCCGCACGGGCTCCACCCGGCCGCTGAACGTCGGCCGGGTCTGCACGACGCTCAGCATCAGCCCGCCGCGCAACGAGCAGGCGATCAAGCTCGCCATGGCGGTCGGGGCGCCAGGGGTCCACATCCGGGCAGTCATCCGGTCCCAGTGGAGCCACACGCTGAAGGCGTGCAGGACTACACCCGGCTGATGCCCCAAGCACTCGCCGACGTGCCCACCGACCGCGACGAGGTCGCCTGGCTGCTCGTGGCCGAGCAGTTGATCTTTCAGGCCGAGGCGAAGACACGCCGACCGGACCACTGCGAGTCGCGCCACGTCCGCTTCGCCGCAGTGGCCGCCACGGAGCACGTGTGATCACCGGGCTGCCGGCCCTGCTCGTGCCGGTGCCGACAGGGCCGCCGGCCGCCGCCTTCGCCGGGTCACGGTTGTCCCTGGCACGACGCGCGGAGTGACCGGCTGCCGCTGAGCGGAGGTTCCGGGATGCCGACACCCCGGCCCCGTGGACACCGGTGCCCGCCAGTGCCCGCCAGTCCCCCTGGTAGAGGGTGATCACCCCTTTTCGGGGGCACCACCATGGGGTGAGGCGCGTGTGCGCGACAATGGCGTCATGGAGATGCCGAGGAATGAACGGTCGCAGGAGCACCCCCAAGTCCTCGTAGTGGGGCAGGACGGAATGGCTATCGGCGGCGGTGGCAGTGGTGGTGGCGGTGACGACGAGTCGCGCGAGGTCCCGGTGACGGAAATGGTTGAGCAGCCCGCGAAGGTCATGCGCATCGGCAGCATGATCAAGCAGCTTCTGGAAGAGGTCAGGGCGGCTCCTCTCGACGAGGCGAGCCGGGTCAGGCTCAAGGAGATCCACGCCAGCTCGGTGAAGGAGCTCGAGGACGGTCTGGCGCCGGAGCTCGTGGAGGAGCTGGAACGGCTCTCCCTGCCGTTCACCGAGGAATCCGTCCCCTCCGAAGCCGAGCTGCGGATCGCGCAAGCCCAGCTGGTGGGATGGCTGGAGGGCCTTTTCCACGGCATTCAGACGGCACTGTTCGCCCAGCAGATGGCCGCCCGTGCGCAACTGGAACAGATGCGCCGCGCCCTTCCTCCGGGCGTGGGCCATGAGGACGAGGAAGGCGGCGCCGATCCGCACGGACCGGCGCGCTCCGGTCCGTACCTGTAGCCCCTCAGTCCCCTCCAGCTCCCGATCCCACCGACCGCGGTACGTACGCACCGGGGCCCGGCACACCCCGGTGAGGCAGCATCACCTCGGTGCGCCGGGCCCTCTGGTTTGCCCGTGAGGTGCAGACGTGACCTGCGGAACGGGGCTTCTCATGTCAGCCGCTCGTGTCAGCCCCGCTTGTACAAGGTCGCTCGTGTCGGCTGCCGCTCGTGTCGGCTGCCGCTCGTGTCAAGCCTTCGGCGCCGCCAGGAGGATCTTGCCGATGTGGCTGCTGGACTCCATGAGCCGGTGGGCCTCCGCCGCGTCCGCCATCGGCATCGTGCGGTCCACGACCGGACGGACGACACCGTCGGTGAGCAGCGGCCACACATGCTCACGCACCGCCGCGATGATCGCGGCCTTCTCCGCGAGCGGCCGCGCGCGGAGCGACGTCGCCGTGACAGCGGCCCGCTTGCTCAGCAGGGCGCTCAAGTTCAGCTCGCCCTTGGCTCCGCCCTGGAGGCCGATGATGGCGAGACGGCCGTTCACGGCCAGCGCCCGCACGTTCCGGTCCAGATACTTCGCCCCCACGATGTCGAGGATCACGTCCGCGCCCGCGCCGTCCGTCGCCGTACGCAGCTCCTCGACGAAGTCCTGCTCACGGTAGTCGATGAGGATGTCGGCGCCGAGCTCCTGACAGCGCGCCAGCTTTTCGGGGCCTCCCGCAGTCACCGCGACGCGCGCGCCGACGGCCTTGGCGAGCTGGATCGCCATCGTGCCGATCCCGCTGGACCCGCCGTGGACCAGGAGGGTCTCGCCGGGGCGCAGGTGGGCCACCATGAAGACGTTGGACCAGACCGTCGCCGCTACCTCGGGCAGTGCCGCGGCCTCGGCAACGTCCACTCCGTCCGGTACAGGCAGCAGCTGACCGGCCGGCACGGCGACCTTCTCCGCGTATCCGCCGCCCGCAAGCAGTCCGCACACCTCGTCGCCCACGGACCACCCGGTCACCCCGGGACCGAGTGCCGCGATGCGGCCCGCGCATTCCAGGCCGGGGTAGGGAGAGGCGCCGGGCGGCGGGTTGTAGAAGCCCTGCCGCTGCAGGACATCGGCCCGGTTGACCGCGCTGGACACGACCTGGACGAGAACCTCGCCCTCGCCTGGTACGGGATCGGGGACCTCGGCCCATACGAGCGCTTCAGGGCCGCCGGGTTCGGGGATCGTGATCGCATACATGGCCGCGAGGCTACTCCGTGCAGGGCCCCGGACGGGGGCGGACCGGCCTGCGCCGCGTCCGGACCCTGTTTCTACGGCCGCTGATTGGGCTGCTGCGGATGGCCCATCGGCGATGTGTGGATCGGTGAGGCACGCACGATCGTGATCACCCGGTCCGTCAGCTGCAGGGGGCTGGCCGCCGGATCGTCGTAACCGAGCAGCCGGTGGCCGCGCAGGACGCTGACCACCAGGTCGTCGGTCTCCCGGACGTTCTTGCCCACCTCCGCCTTTATCACCGGCCGTTCGACGAGATCGAGCCCGCTGCCCTGCTGGATGAGATCCTCCATCACCGTGCCCGCACTGGGGCTGAGGACGGACAGCCCCAGCAGACGGCCCGCCGCGCTCGCGCTGGTGATCACAGCGTCGGCGCCGGACTGCCGCAGCAGTGGCGCGTTCTCCTCCTCGCGCACGGCTGCCACGATCTTCGCGCCTTTGTTGAGCTGACGCGCGGTCAAGGCGACCAGCACAGCGGTGTCGTCGCGCTGGGTGGCGATGATGATCTGACGGGCCTTCTGGACCTCGGCGCGCAACAGCACGTCGCTACGCGTCGCATCGCCCAGGACGCCCACGAAGCCCTCGGCGTTGGCCGCTTCGATCACCTTGCCGGCAGGGTCGACGATGACGATCTGATCTTTCTTCAGGCCGGTGGCGCAGAGTGTCTGGATGGCCGAGCGGCCCTTCGTACCGAAGCCGACGACCACGGTGTGTTCACGCAAGTTGGTTCTCCAACGGTTCAGCCGGAAGTCCTCCCGAGTCCGCTCGGTCAGGACCTCGAGGGTGGTGCCGACCAGGATGATCAGGAAAAGCACGCGCAACGGCGTCACCAGTACGACGTTGACGAGGCGGGCCGGGTCGCTGTACGGGACGATGTCGCCGTAGCCGGTCGTCGACAGCGTCACCGTCGCGTAGTAGACGGCGTCGAGGAGGTCGACCTTGCCGTCGGCGTTGTCGTGGTACCCGTCCCGGTCGGCCCAGACGATGAAGACCGTTATGGCCAGCACCGTGAGGGCCATCGCCAGCCGCTTGGCCACCTGACGCAACGGCCTGTCGACCACCCGCCGGGGCAGGAGCACCCGCGTCGGGACGACATGCTCGTCCGCCCGCCTGGCCATCGCATCGTGGCCGGGAAGTTTCACGTGAAACACCCTTCCGTCCACGGCGCTGCCGAGGCCCACGGTAGATCGAGGATCTCCACCTCGGTGCCGGACCGTACCCCGCCGGGCGGCACCACTGCCAGCCCGTCCGCGGCGGCGATCCCCCGGAGCATCGCGGGGCCGTTGTAATGGAGGGGTACGACGCTGTCCTGGCGATGGGCCACAGGGATCAGCCGGGTGTCATGCGGGTGTCCGTGCACCTCTTCGCAGATAGGCACGCGGTAACGGTCCTGGGTTGATTGGCCGGCAGCTCCCCGGAGCAGAGGCTCGGCCAGCGTGAGCAGTCCGGACACCGCGGCGAGGGGGTTTCCGGGCAGGCCCACCAGCCAAGGGCCTCCCTCGGCGAGTCGCGCCAGAAGCATCGGATGGCCGGGACGCACAGCCACTCCGTCCACCAGAAGCTCGGCTCCGATGTCGGCCAGAACCGGGTGGACGTGGTCCAGCGGGCCGGTGGCTGTCCCGCCCGTGGTGAGGATCAGGTCGGCGTCGCTGGAGACGAGGGCCTGACGGAGCGTCTCGGCGTCGTCACCGAGCCGCCGGGGCTCTGCGACATCGGCCCCCAGCGTACGGAGCCAGGGGCCCAGCATGGGGCCGAGCGCGTCCCGAATCAGCCCTTCGTGCGGAAGCCCCGCCGTGAGGAGCTCGTCACCCAGGACGAAGATGTCCACGCGGGGCCGGGGTACGGCGACGAGAGCGTCGTACCCCGCGGCTGCCGCCAGTCCGAGAACGGGCGGGGTCACCACGGTTCCCACGGGCAGGAGTTCATCGCCGGACCGGCATTCCTGGCCACGGGGGCGGATGTCCTGGCCCGGGACGACATCACGGGTGGCGTGCAACAGCCCCTTGGCTTCGTCGTGGTGCACGTGCTCGCTGCGGATGACGGCGGTGGCGTCTGCCGGGAGACGTGCGCCTGTGGCGATCCGCAGGGCCCGCCCATCGGGCAGCGGCTCCATGGACCCGCGTCCGGCGAGGAGTCCTTCGCCCTCCTGCACGGTCCAGGGCCCCGGCCCCGCGACGACCCAGCCGTCCATGGCCGAGGTGTCGAACGACGGCAGATCGGTGAGCGCGACAACGGCCTCGGCCAGGACATGTCCGAATGCCCGGTCGAGGGGCAGCCGGAGGGCGGCCGGGGAAGCTGTACGGCCGAGGCTCTCCGCCAGGTCACGCGCCCCGACCCAGACGGTGGAGCCGGCTCGGTGAGCGGGCGGAGAGGACGGGGAGCCGTTGCCCTGCGAGGTTCCGTGACGGCTGGAAGGGCCCGAGGCCGGAGTGCCTGGGGCCGCCGGAGTTTCTGGGGCCGGGTTGCCTGAGGAGGGGGCCGGGCTGGTGCGTATGCCCGGCTCTGCCGGCGTCGACGAGGAAGCCGGAGCGGACGCACCGGGCCGGCCCGGCAGGTGGTGCGCGGCCTGCGGCTGACGCCCGACGAGAGCCAGAGCCTGCTCGACAGCCCGCTCCTCCTCGGCCGCCCGTTCTTCCGCGGCTGCCCTTCTTCGCTCGGCCGCCCGTTCTTCCGCGGCTGTCCGCGCCCTGCCTCCGTGCGCGGTCATGTCGTACCGGGCCCGCTGCCGGCCTCCGTTTCCTCCTCCCACCTGAGCGCGAGGGCGGTGGCCTTGCGGGAAGCCTCGGTCACCGCTTCAGCTGCGGCCTCCGGGCTTTTCCCGCTGCTCGCCATCGCCGCCGCGTACCCCACCAGGAAGGTGGTCAGCGGCGCGGCGGGCCGGGCCACGCCGTGCGCGGCATCACGGGCGAGGTCGAGCAGGACGCCGGTGTCGACGTCGAGTTCGATGCCCAGCTCGTTCTTGACTGCGGTGATCCATTCGTCCAGCACGGTCCCATGCTCCCTGATCCGCGCTCTGGCGGCAGCAATGTCTTCCCAGGTGTCGCAGTCGAACGAAGCCAGTGGACCCGCCTGGATCCGGGCCAGGTCCAGTTCGGCCGTCAGCAACCGCAGCGGGAGACCGGCGAGGCTGCCGTGTTCCATGGCGATGAGGCCGAGTTCACGGCGCAGCGGCTCGGCCCGGTAGACCGCTACCAGCGGCTGATCCCGGCCGTCCTGGTCGGTACACAGGGCACCTTCGCGGCCCCCCGGCTCCGCAGCGGCCAGCAACGAGCGAACGGTCGTCTCCCCCAGAAACGGCAGATCCGCAGAGAGCACCAGAACGCTCTCCGCGTCCGTATGCCGTACACCGGCGCCAAGCGCGGCCAACGGCCCGCCGCCCTCGGGTACTTCACGTGTCCAGGTGACCGGACGCACGGTGGGCCTGCGCCCGCCCACCACCACGGTGGACCCGGCATCGGCACATACGGCGAGCACCCGGTCGAGCAGCGCACGGCCGCCCACGCGGAGCCCCGGCTTGTCAGCTCCCCCGAGGCGCTTCGCGGCCCCTCCGGCAAGAACGATGGCGTCATACGCGGTCATGCCCCGAGTATGCGGGCCGCCCGCCCCTGACGGTCCCCCGGAGACGGAACTCACAGGAAGCCCGGCCCGGGGCCGTCCACATCCCGGGCTCCGCTACAGCGTGCGCAGCAGCACCACCGGCTGTTCCACACAGTCGGCCACGTACCGCAGGAAGCCGCCCGCCGTGCCGCCGTCGCAGACCCGATGGTCGAAGGTGAGCGAGAGCTGGACGACCTGGCGGATCGCCAGCTCCCCCTCGTGCACCCAGGGTTTCGGCACGATCCGGCCGACGCCGAGCATCGCCGCCTCCGGGTGATTGATGATCGGCGTCGAACCGTCGACGCCGAACACCCCGTAGTTGTTCAGCGTGAATGTCCCTCCGGTGAGCTGCGCCGGGGTCAGCTTCCCGTCCCGGGCAGCCTCGGTCAGCCGAGCGATCTCCGCCCCTGTCGACTCCACGTTCCGGGTATGTGCGTCCCGGACGACCGGAACGACCAGCCCTCGCTCCGTCTGGGCGGCGAAGCCCAGATGGACCCCGGACATTCGTACGACCTCCCGGGCCTCGGCGTCCACTGTCGCGTTGAGCTCGGGGAACCGGGCCAGAGCGGCCGTACAGATACGGGCCAGCAGCGCGAGCACCGACACCTTCGGCGCGGCACCACCGGCGGCGTTCATGGCGGCCCGCGCCGCCATCAGTTCGGTGGCATCGGCGTCGACCCAGCAGGTGGCGTCGGGAATCTCCCGCCGGCTGCGCGACAGCTTCTCGGCAACCGCGCCCCGGACCCCGCGCAGCGGGATCCGCACGGCCGATGTGTCCGGCTCCGGCACGGCCGCCGTGGCTGCACGGACAGGGCGCTTTTCGCCCGTGGCCTTGATCGCGGACTCCACATCGGTGCGCAGGATCAGCCCGTCGCGTCCTGTGCCGGTGACCTGCCGGAGATCGAGACCGTGCTGCCGCGCCAGCTTCCGGACCAGTGGGGAAATGACGGCCACGGGCCCCTGCTGCTCCATGGCGTCGAGAGCTGGGGCCTTGGTGGGAGGCGTGGCAGTGGCTGCCGGGCCCGAGGGCATGGCCGCAGCCGTGGTTGCGGCCGTGGTTGCGGCCGTGGCGGGCAACGGAGCGGGCCTGACCCGGCCTCTTCGCGCAGCCGGTGCGCCCGTGCCGTAGCCGACCAGCACATTGCCGGAGGTCCCGCTCTCGGCACCGCTGCTGGACGGCTCGCCGGAATTGCGGTGCTCCGTCACCGGCTCCACCGACCCGACCGCCACCGTCAGCAGGGGCGCCCCGACGGGAAGCTCCGCGCCCTCCTCGCCGAACCGCGCGGTGACCACACCCTTGTACGGGCAGGGCACCTCCACCGTGGCCTTGGCCGTCTCGACCTCGACGACCGGCTGGTCGACAGCGACGACGTCGCCGACCTCCACCAGCCAGCGCACGATCTCGGCCTCGGTCAGCCCCTCTCCCAGGTCCGGCAGCTTGAATTCGAGCACCTGCGCCATCAGCTCTCGGCCTCCCACTGAAGACGGGCGACCGCGTCGAGCACCCGGTCCACACCCGGCAGATGGTGCCGCTCCTGCATCGGCGGCGGATAGGGAATGTCGAACCCGGCGACACGCAGGACCGGCGCCTCCAGATGATGGAAGCATCGTTCGGTCACCCGTGCCGCGATCTCACCGCCCGGACCGCCGAAACCGGAGGACTCGTGGACGACCACCGCACGCCCCGTGCGGCGGACCGATGCGGCGACGGTCTCGTCGTCGAAAGGAACCAGCGAGCGCAGGTCGACCACCTCGAGATCCCATCCCTCGGCCGTGGCCGCCTCGGCTGCCTCCAAGCACACGGGGAGAGACGGTCCGTAGGTGATCAGGGTCGCGCTGCGACCGGAACGCCGGACCACGGCCCGCCCGATCGGCTCGACCTTCGCGGGCGCATCCGGCGACCAGTCGGCCTTGGACCAGTAGAGCCTTTTCGGCTCCAGGAAGACCACCGGGTCGTCGGAGGCGATCGACTCCCTGAGCAGCCCGTACGCGTCGTCGACCGTGGCCGGCACGACGACATGGAGACCGGGCGTCGCCATGTAGTACGCCTCCGAGGAGTCGCTGTGGTGCTCGACTCCGCCGATGCCGCCGCCGTACGGAACCCGCACTGTGATCGGCAGCGGCATGGCGCCCCCTGTGCGGTTCCGCATCTTGGCGACATGGCTGACCAGTTGCTCGAACGCCGGATACGCGAAGGCATCGAACTGCATCTCCACCACGGGTCGCAGCCCGTACATCGCCATGCCCACGGCCGCGCCGAGGATTCCTGCTTCGGCCAGCGGTGTGTCCGTGCAGCGGTCGTCGCCGAACTCCTTCGCCAGGCCGTCGGTGACGCGGAAGACGCCGCCGAGTGTGCCGACATCCTCCCCGAGCACGTGCACCGCCGGGTCCTCCGCCATCGAGTCTCGCAGCGCCCGCCCGAGGGCCTGCGCCATCGTGGCCGGCTTGGCCCTGCCGGTCCGGTCGCCGGCCGTCGCGGCAGCAGTGCTCATCGCCCACCCTCCGCGCCGCGATCGTCGTGCGTGCCGTGCTCGGCGTCCAGCTCGGCCCACAGCCGTGCGGCCTGCTCCTTCAGCTGTCCGGTCTGCTCCCCGTAGACATGGGTGAACAGATCCATCGGGTCGAGCACCGGGTCGGCGTTCATCTGCTCCCGCAGCTGCTCCGCCATCCGTTCCGCCGCCTCCCGCACCGTCCCGATGCCGTCCTCGTCCAGCAGCCCGCGCCCGATCAGCTCCCGCTCGAGAAGCATGATCGGATCGTGCGCGCGCCACGCCTCCACCTCGCTGTCGCCGCGGTAACGGGTGGCGTCGTCGGCGTTCGTATGGGCGTCCATGCGGTAGGTGACCGCCTCGACCAGCGTCGGCCCCTCGCCCCGCCTGGCCCGTGCCACCGCCTCGCCCAGCACCTGGTGCATCGCGGCCGCGTCGTTGCCGTCGACCAGGCGCCCGGGCATCCCGTAACCCACGGCCTTGTGGGCGAGGGACGGTGCTGCCGTTTGCTTGGCCAGGGGCACGGAGATCGCGAAGCCGTTGTTCTGCACAAGGAACACGACCGGGGCCCGCCAGACGGCCGCGAAATTCAGCGCCTCGTGGAAATCGCCCTCACTCGTACCGCCGTCGCCGACCATCGCGAGAGCGACCACGTCGTCGCCCTTGAGGCGGGCCGCGTGTGCCAGGCCCACGGCATGCGGCAACTGGGTGGCCAGCGGGGTGCACAGCGGGGCGATACGGCGCTCACGCGGGTCGTACCCGGTATGCCGGTCGCCCCGCAGCAGTGTCAGTGCCTCAACCGGGTCCAGGCCACGCGCCACCGCAGCGAGAGTGTCGCGATAGCTGGGAAAGAGCCAGTCCCGGTCCTCCAGCACGAGCGCCGCCGCGATCTCGCAGGCCTCCTGGCCCGTGCTCGACGGGTACACCGCGAGCCTGCCCTGCTTGGTCAGCGCGGTGGCCTGCGCGTTGTACCGGCGCCCGCGCACCAACTCGGCGTAAAGCCTCAGCAGCAGTTCGGGGTCGGCGCCTGCCGCCGCGCCCGTACCGAGCACGCGGTACGGCTCGGCGTCCGGGAGCAGCGGCGCGGGATCGGTGAGCGGCTTCCAGGCCGGGGGCGGCGTGGGCCGGTAGGCGGCTGCGCCGGGCAGCTCCTGAACCGTCATGACAAGCACCTCCTGGCATCGAGATACATCGAGGGGTGTCGAAATCCGCAGCAATGTCGGGGCCTGAACGAGGCACGGTGTGGTGTACCTCACCTACCGATTGTTCGGTCGTGGGCGCAATTTGGCTACAGCCGACTTCAGCCTGTGGACAAACGGTTCTCCACAGCCTGGGATAGAGGCAGGTCGTCCACAACAGGGAGGCGCGGGCAGATGGCAGCTGAACGAATGGCCGCCGGGGGCGGGGACCCGGACCGCACTCCGCCCGCACGACCGCTGGACTCCACCGACCGCGCCATCCTGCGCATCCTCCGGACGGACGGCCGCGCCTCGATACGGGCCGTCGCGGAGCGCGTCCACGTCTCGCGCGCCAATGCGTACGCCCGGATCAACCGGCTCGTCGAGGACGGCGTGATCCGCGGATTCAGCGCACGCGTGAATCACGAACGGGCAGGGCAGGCCGCCTCCGCGTACATCACGCTCAAAATCGTGCAGAATTCCTGGCGCACCGTGCGCGAACAGCTCCAGGCGCTTCCGGGCGCCACCCACATCGCGCTGGTCAGCGGCGACTTCGACGTCCTGCTCCTGGTGCACACCCCGGACAACCAGGCGCTGCGCGAGCTGGTCCTGACCAGAATCCAGGCCATACCCGAGGTGCTCTCCACCCGCACCCTGCTGGTGTTCGAGGAGACCGACCTGGGCCCGCGCCCGGACCGCCCGGCCGAGCTCACCTAGGGTCTTTCTTCTGGCTCAGCCCTGATCGAGGACCAGGGCCTGTGCCGGGCATCACCAGGCGGAAGAAGGGGTCGACGCGGAGCGGTTGGGGCCTCCCTGCTCGAGCGGAGCCGAGACCTCGGGGAAGACTGACGACAACGCCGCGAGGTGCGGTGCCAGGGCACGCGAGCCCAGCATGATCCGAACGACAGGCCTTAGCCCGTTCGGGATCAGCCGGCCCGCATCCCCTCGAAGGCGAGCTGGACGACCGTGTCGGCGAGCTGCTCCGCCTCCGCGGAGCCGCCCGGCTGCGGGCGGTACCACTCGACCAGCGAGTTCACCATGCCGAAGAGCAGCCGGGTCGCCAGGCGTATGTCCACGTCCGCACGCAGATCTCCCTCCGCCACCGCGGCCTTGAGCAGCTCGGACACCCGCTGGTCGAATTCACGCCGGCGCTCCAGCGCCCATCGCTCCGTCTTCGTGTTCCCGCGTACCCGCAGAAGCAGCGTCACGTACGGCAACTCCGCCAGGAGCACCTCGACCGTGCGGCGCGTGACGTACTCGACCCGGGCGATCGCCCGCCCCTGTATCGCCCCCGTCTCGTCGAGGATGCCGAAGAGTCCGTCGAGCGCCCGGCTCACCGCACGCCTCAGCAGCTCCTCCTTGCCCGCCACATGGTGGTAGATGGACGACTTGGAGATGCCCGCCGCCTTGGAGAGGTGCTCCATGGACGTGCCGTCGTAGCCGCGCTCGTTGAAGACACGGACGGCAACGGTCAGGAGTGTCTCCGGGGTGTACGTGTCCCGCTTGGCCGTGGTCATGACCGCGATCCTCCCCCATGAGTCGTCCACAGGTTCTTCGGGGCCCCTTGTCCCGACCGATCGTTCGGTTACTCTAACTCCGTCAGCACGTCCCTGCCCGGCTCGACGAGGAGTTGGTCCGTCATGGCCGCCGAGCTTTCCCCCGAGAAGCTTTCCGAGATCCACCGCCCGACGCTCGACCAGGCCCTCGACGCGATCCGCACGCGCGCCTACTGGTCTCCGCACCCCGAGCACCCGAAGGCCTACGGCGAGGGAGGTCTCCCCGGCAGCCTCGGCGCGGCCGAGGGCAAGGCCGCGTTCGACGCCGTGCTCAACACCCGGATGGATCTGGGCCAGCCCGGCACCGACGGCTGGACCGGCACAGAGGTCTCGCCGTACGGGCCCGAGCTGGGCGTGGAGTACCCGCACGTCGACCCGGACGTCCTGCTGCCCGCCATGAGCGCCGCCATGGGCGCCTGGCGTGCGGCGGGGCCCGAGACGAGGGCCCTGGTCTGTCTGGAGATCCTCGCCCGGATCAGCGCCCGTACGCACGAGCTGGCCCACGCCGTGATGCACACCAGCGGGCAGGCGTTCGTGATGGCCTTCCAGGCAGGCGGCCCGCACGCCCAGGACCGCGGCCTGGAGGCCGTGGCGTACGCGTACGAGGAACAGACACGCACGCCGCGCAGCGCCGACTGGTCGAAGCCCCAGGGAAAGCGCGACCCGCTGCAGCTGCACAAGTCGTACACGGCGGCCGGGCGCGGTATCTCACTCCTGATCGGCTGCAACACGTTCCCCACGTGGAACGGCTATCCGGGCCTTTTCGCCTCGCTGGCCACCGGCAACCCCGTCCTGGTCAAGCCGCACCCGCGGGCGGTCCTGCCACTGGCGCTCACCGTTCAGCTGGCGCGTGAGGCTTTGGCCGAGGCGGGCTTCGACCCGAATCTCGTCGCGCTGGCGGCCGAGCGGCCCGGTGAGGGCATCGCCAAGGCCTTGGCGCTTCGGCCCGAAATCAAGATCATCGACTACACGGGGTCAACCGCCTTCGGCGACTGGCTGGAAACCAACGCCCGGCAGGCCCAGGTATACACGGAGAAGGCGGGCGTCAACACGATCGTCATCGACTCCACCGACAACTACCGCGGCATGCTTTCCAACCTCGCCTTCTCGCTCTCTCTGTACAGCGGCCAGATGTGCACCACCCCGCAGAATCTGCTCATTCCGCGAGACGGTATCGCGACCGACGCCGGCGCCAAGTCCTACGAGGACGTGGTGGGGGACATCGCCGATGCGGTGAACGGGCTCCTCGGCGACGACGCCCGCGCCAACGGACTGCTCGGCGCCCTGGTGAACCCGGACGTGAAGGCCCGGCTGGAAGGGGCCGCGGCCCTGGGGGACGTCGCGCTCGCCTCGCGCCCGGTCGCCAACCCCGAATTCCCCGACGCCGTGGTTCGTACGCCGGTTCTTGTGAAACTGGACGGAACCAAGCCCGAGGACGGCGCTGCCTACCTCTCGGAGTGCTTCGGCCCGGTCTCCTTCGCGGTCGCCGTCGGTTCGACCGCTGACGCGCTGGACCTCCTGCGCCGCACGGTCCGCGAGAAGGGCGCGATGACCGTCGGCGCGTACACCACGTCCGACGAGGTGGAGCGCGCGATGGAGAGCGTCTGCTTCGACGAATCGGCTCAGCTCTCGCTGAATCTCACCGGCGGCGTGTACGTCAACCAGACGGCGGCGTTTTCCGACTTCCACGGTTCGGGAGGCAACCCGGCGGCCAACTCTGCGCTCTGCGACGGGGCGTTCGTGTCCAACCGCTTCCGGGTGGTGGAAGTCCGCCGCCAGGCCTAGGAGGCCGCCGGTGACCGGTGGAGTGGGTCACGTCCACCGGTCACAGGCCCCCGCGGGTCCCCGATGTCCGCGTACCTCTGCACCCAGGCATGCATGGCGATGGCGGCCGCCGCACCGGCGTTGATCGACCGCGTGGAGCCGAATTGCGCGATCGAGCACACCATCGAGGCGTGCTTGCGCGCCTCCTCCGTCAGCCCGGGCCCCTCCTGCCCGAACAGCAGCACGCACCGGCGCGGCAGCACCGTCCGCTCCAGCGGCACGGCCCCGGGAAGGTTGTCGATCCCGACGATCGGCAGTCCTTCTGCCTCGGCCCACGCGGTCAGGTCCGCCGTGTCCGGATGGTGCCGCACGTGCTGGTAGCGGTCGGTGACCATCGCCCCCCGCCGGTTCCAGCGCCTCCGCCCCACGATATGGATCTCCTTTGCGAGGAAGGCATTGGCGGTGCGCACCACCGATCCGATGTTGAAGTCATGGCCCCAGTTCTCCACCGCCACATGGAAGTCGTGCCGCCGCAGATCGAGATCGGCGACGATCGCCTCCCGCGTCCAGTACCGGTAGCCGTCGCCCACGTTGCGCCGGTCACCGTGCGCCAGGAGTTCAGGGTCGTAGCGCTCCCCCTCGGGCCAGGGCAGCGGATGCGGCCCCACGCCGATAACGCCGCCGTACCCGTCGTCGTACTGGATCGGTTCCGCGGTCGGGTCGGGCGCGGCTGCCGCCTGGGGCTCTTCTGGACTGCTGGTCTCGCTGGTCACCCGACGAGCGTATGGCCACTGCCACTGCCGGTGCGCGTGGCCTCCTCGTCGTCCGGCATTGCCCGCCGCTGTCCGGGGAGCCGGAGCCCGCCCACCGTCAGGGCGAACAGACGTTGCCGGCAGAACGACACCCTGTGTCCCAGCCACACCAGGAAGACCGTCGGCAGGAAGACGGCGTCGGCGGCGATCATCGCCATGGAGAAGAAAGGCAGCCCCAGCAGGACGGAGATGCCGGCGTGCTCACCGATCATGAGGACCAGCAGGACGTTCTTGACCCGCCGGTTGAACAGCGTGAAGGGGAAGGCGACCTGCACGATGACCGTGGCGTACGTCAGCAGCATGATCGCCAGGGCACTGGAGGCGAGCAGGCCGGAAAGCCCTGGCCACGGGGTGAAGTAGTCCAGCTTGAGCGGGTAGTAGATCGCGGTGCCGTCCTGCCAGCGGGAGCCCTGGATCTTGTACCAGCCGGAGGTCGCGTAGATCAGACACACCTCGGCCATGATCACGAAAAGCGCGGCATTGTGGGCGAGGTTGGCCAGGACGTCGAAGAGGGCGCGCATCTCATGGCCCGGCGCGTACCGGTTCAGGGCCCACCAGCCGCCGTTTCCCAGCCACAGCACCCACAGGAGGGACGGCAGCCACCAGGTGCCGCCGAGTCCTCCCATGAGGGTGGCAGTCAGAAGGACACAGCCGAGCACCGCCCACAGGACCGGCCCCACGACGTCACCGGCCGGCCTGCCTCCCTCCGCGCGCCGCGCGGCGTCCCGCGCCGCACGGCGCGCGTCCAGGGACCAGACCCGCGCACACCGCGTCAGCACCAGATAAAGCGCAATCAGGTGGATGACGTTGTCGCCACCGTCGCCCATGAAGATGCTGCGGTTCTGCAGGGAGAGCACGCCGGCCATGAAGACGACGGACGTGACCCGGGTCCGCCAGCCGGTCATCAGCAGCGCGGCTGATACCAGCGTGAGCATGTACACGGTCTCGAACCACAGCGTGCTGTCCGACCACATCAGGACCGTGAAGGCGTCGTTGTTGGTGATGAGACGGCGCGCCATGTCCCAGCTCCACGGGCCGTCGGGGCCGTACAGCTCCTGACGGTGGGGCAGCTCGCGCAGTAGGAACAGCAGACAGGTGGCGGACACACCGATCCGGACGACCGCGCTCTGATAGGCACCGAGAGGGGAAGCCGAGATGCGCTGGACGGCGTGAGCGAGCGCATGGCCGAGGGCACCGGCGTGCTCACGGACCGGGGCGAGGGCGGGGGCGGGGGTTCTCATTTCTCGGCCTTCCCGGCCTGCGAAGCCTGATCCGCCGTGGCAGCCCCGGGAAGGTCGGACGGGACGACGGTCCACCACGGGAGCTCCCTGTACTCCGGCCGGGTGCTGATCTTCTCGTCGCTCCACGTCGGGGCCACGACAGAGCGTACGGCGGACCGCACCTGGATGCGCTCGACCGTGCCGCCGTAGCCGTGCTCGGCGAGGCGCAGCATGACGATGCGGCGGATGTAGCGCTCGGACAGCTCACCGCGCAGGCCGTTGGGGCGGCTCTCGCTGTCGTGGGACCCGGTGTAGAAGTCCCACGCACGGCGTAGCTCGTTCTGGTCGACATGGCTGGGGAGGAGATTGCCGCGTATCGCCTCACCGTCATCACGCGAGAGGTTGATCCAGCGGGTGACCCTGCTGCCGTCGGCGCCGTTGTCGGCCACCTCCGCCCGCACGTGCACGGAGATGTTGCGCTGGAGCGGATTGGGTGCGAACAGCTTCCAGTTCTGCTCGAACTCGGGGAAGACCCAGTCGTCAACCACCTCGCCGTGCTGCTTCGTCAGCGTGTTGGAGGGCGCGACGTGCAGAAAGATCATGGCTATGTGCACGCAGGCGAACAGGCCTATGCCGGACAACACGAGCGCCGCGGGGATCTGGTACGGCAGCGAGAGCGCGGCCATGCCGCCGCTCGACCGGCGCCCGGCGGGCCCCGGGACAGGCCCGGCGGCAGTGTCCGACGGCGCTCCCGCGACCGGATCCGGGGGCCGGGCCGCCCCGGCCGGTGTACCCGCAAGCGTGGCCTCCGCGTCCCGATCCGCGTTCTGGTCCGCGTTCGGGCGGTTCGTCACGCCGGGCCGGGTGAGTTTCTTCTCGTCTCCGGTGCGCCCACCGTGGTCCGCAACCATCCCGCCCCGATCACCGTCGATCATCACTCAGTTATCCACAGGGTTGACACCCTACGGGCCTCCGACCCACCATTGAAGCCAAGGAACCGAACGATCGGTCGGTAGGGAGCCCGGGATGGCGGCAGTGACTGCGGACCAGATGACGCAGGGGACAGCAGGCACGGTGGAGGAAACGGACGCGGAGCATCTGGCGGCATTCGGCGCCACAGTGGCGGCGGACGACCGGATCGAGCCGCGGGACTGGATGCCCGAGGCGTACCGGGCCTCACTGATCCGCCAGATGGCCCAGCACGCCCATTCCGAGATCATCGGCATGCAGCCCGAAGCCAACTGGATCTCACGGGCACCCTCGCTGCGCCGTAAGGCCATCCTGATGGCGAAGGTGCAGGACGAGGCCGGGCACGGCCTCTACCTCTACAGCGCGGCGGAGACACTGGGGACCAGCCGTGAGGAACTGCTCGACAAACTGCACGCCGGTCGGCAGCGCTACTCCTCGATCTTCAACTACCCCACGCTGACCTGGGCTGACGTCGGTGCGATCGGCTGGCTGGTGGACGGTGCCGCGATCACCAACCAGGTACCGCTCTGCCGCTGCTCCTACGGCCCGTACGCACGTGCGATGGTGCGGATCTGCAAGGAGGAGTCCTTCCACCAGCGCCAGGGGTACGAACTGCTGCTCGCTCTCAGCCGTGGCACCGCCGCCCAGCACGAAATGGCGCAGGACGCGGTGAACCGCTGGTGGTGGCCCTCCCTGATGATGTTCGGTCCGCCCGACGACTCCTCGGCGCACTCGGCACAGTCGATGGCCTGGAAGATCAAACGGCACTCCAACGACGAGCTGCGCCGACGCTTCGTCGACATCTGTGTCCCGCAGGCACAGGCTCTGGGCATCACCCTTCCCGACCCCGACATCCGATGGAACGAGGAGCTCGGGCAGCACGACTACGGAGCGATCGACTGGACGGAGTTCCAAGAGGTCCTCAAGGGCAACGGCCCCTGCAACGAGCAACGGCTCACTCAGCGGCGCACGGCCCACGAAGAGGGCGCCTGGGTCCGCGACGCGGCATCGGCATACGCGGACAAGCACGCGGTACGGCCCGGTACGACCGGAGCGGCCGCCCGGACCGTGGAGGCGACCGCATGAGCAGCCTCACTGACTGGCCCCTGTGGGAGGTGTTCGTGCGCTCCCGGCGCGGACTGTCCCACACCCACGCGGGCAGCCTGCACGCACCGGACGCCGAGATGGCCCTGCGCAACGCCCGCGATCTGTACACACGCCGCTCGGAAGGCGTCTCCCTCTGGGTGGTTCCCTCGACGGAGATCACCGCCTCCTCGCCGGACGAGAAGGACTCGTTCTTCGAACCGGCCGGGGACAAGCCCTACCGCCACCCCACGTTCTACGAGATCCCGGAAGGCGTGAAGCACCTGTGACCGCGGCCCTCGCACTCGGCGACGACGCGCTGGTGCTCTCGCACCGGCTGGGGGAGTGGGCGGGCCACGCCCCCGTGCTGGAGGAAGAGGTGGCTCTGGCCAACATCGCCCTGGATCTTCTGGGCCAGGCCAGGATGCTGCTCTCTTTCGTAGGGGACGAGGACCAACTGGCCTACCTGCGTGAGGAGCGGGCCTTCCGCAACGTCCAGCTGGTGGAGCAGCCGAACGGCGACTTCGCCCACACCATCGCCCGCCAGCTCTACTTCTCCGTCTACCAGCACCTGCTGTACGAGGAGCTGGCATCGGGTGACGGTGAGTTCGCGGATCTCGCGGCCAAGGCCGTCAAGGAAGTCGCCTACCACCGGGACCACGCGGAGCAATGGGTCCTGCGACTCGGTGACGGCACCGTGGAGAGCCATGAGCGGATGCAGCGCGCGCTGGACGCCCTGTGGCGGTTCACCGGCGAATTGTTTGAATCCGTCGAGGGTGTCGACGTCGACTCGCACGCCCTGCGCGACCGCTGGCTGGCCGCCGTCACGTGCCTGGTCGAGCGGGCCACCCTGACTCTGCCGTCGGGGCCCCGGTCCGGGGCATGGACGGCCGGAGCGGGCCGACAGGGCCTGCACACGGAGCCGTTCGGGCGGATGCTCGCCGAGATGCAGCACCTGCACCGCAGCCACCCGGGGGCGTCATGGTGACCACCGAGACCCCGCTGGAAGCCGAGCTTCGCCGGCTGGCGGGGTCCGTGCCCGACCCCGAGCTGCCGGTCCTCACTCTGGACGAGCTCGGTGTGCTCCGCGGTGTGCGGGTGGACGGCCCGGACAGGGTCACCGTGCGGCTCACCCCGACGTACACCGGGTGCCCGGCCATCGAGACCATGTCCGCCGACATCGAGCGGGTACTGCACGACCACGGCGTCGCGAAGGTGTCCGTGGTCACGGTCCTCGCGCCGGCTTGGTCGACGGACGACATCAGCGACGAAGGGCGTCGCAAGCTCGCTGAGTTCGGCATAGCGCCGCCCCGCCCACGGAGCGGTCCGGGCGGACCGGTGCCTCTGACGCTCTCGGTGCGCTGTCCGCAATGCGGCTCCACGGACACGGAGCTGCTGAGCCAGTTCTCCTCCACGGCGTGCAAGGCGCTGCGCCGCTGTGTGACCTGCCGCGAACCGTTCGACCACTTCAAGGAGTTGTAGATGTTCCATCCGCTCCGGGTCAGCGCGATCGAACGGATCACGGACGGCGCGGTGGCCGTCACCTTCGCCGTGCCGTACGAACTGCGCGAGACCTTCCGCCACACTCCCGGCCAGCACCTGAATGTGCGCTACCGCGTCGGCGGCGAGGAGATCCGAAGGTCGTACTCGATCTGCGCACCTGCAACGGAACGACCGGGCGCTCCGTTGCTGCGGGTGGGCATCCGCATGGTCGACGGGGGCGCGTTCTCGACATACGCCCTCAAGGAGCTGGCCGTCGGGGACCAGGTGGAGGCGATGGCTCCGATGGGCCGTTTCGTCCTCGACCCGCGTCCGGGCCACTTCGCCGCGATCGTCGGCGGCAGTGGCATCACACCGGTGCTGTCGATGGCGTCGACACTGCTCGCACGGGAGCCCCTGGCGCGTTTCTGTCTGCTCCGCAGCGACCGGACGGCTGCGTCGACGATGTTCCTCGACGAAGTGGCGGACCTCAAGGACCGGTATCCGGACCGCTTCCAGCTGGTGACCGCACTGTCCCGTGAGGAACAGGCTGCCGGGCTCCCCTCGGGCCGGCTGGACCGCGATCGGCTTTCCGAGCTGTTGCCCGCGCTGTTGCCGGTGCCCGACGTGGACGGCTGGTTCCTGTGCGGGCCGCTCGGCCTGGTCCGGGGGGCGGAAGGGGCCCTGCGTGCACTCGGCGCCGACCGCTCACGCATCCACCAGGAGATCTTCCACATTGCCGACGAGGGGACGGCTTTGCCGACGGTCACGCGAGCGGCCGCACCGTCGAAGAGCAGGCTCACTGCGACACTCGACGGGCGGTCGGGCAGCTGGCCGGTCCAGGACGGCGAATCGCTGCTGGACACGATGCTGCGAAGCCGCTCGGACGCTCCGTATGCCTGCAAGGGAGGAGTGTGCGGGACCTGCCGGGCCTTCTTGGTCTCGGGCGAAGTGCGGATGGACCGCAATTTCGCGCTGGAACCGGAGGAGACCGGGGCCGGCTTCGTACTGGCCTGCCAGTCGCACCCCGTCACTCCGGAAGTCGAACTCGACTTCGACCGCTGACGGCCCGCACGGCCACTTCATGCCTTGCCCGCACGGCCACTTCATGCCTTGCCCGCACGGCCACTTCATGCCTTGCCCGCACGGCCACCGGCCGGTGCCCGTGCGGGCAAGGCCCTCAGAGGACGAAAGCTGCGTTCCCACTCTCCGTGACCATCGGCCGCTCGGCCCCGTGCCAGGCCAGCATGCCGCCGTCGATGTTCACGGCGTCGATGCCCTGTTGCACCAGGTACTGCGTGACCTGGGCGGACCGACCTCCGACGCGGCACATCACATGCACGCGACGGCCGTCCTCGACCGCCTCGGTCAGCTCGCCGAAGCGGCCCACGAAATCACTCATGGGAATGTGCAGCGCGCCGTCGACATGCCCGGCCGCCCACTCGTCGTCCTCCCGGACGTCCAGCACGAAGCCGTCAACCGGCACCGCCGCGACGTCCACCGAGGGCAGCGGAGCGAAATTCATGGATATGCCTTCTCTCGTACGTACGCGCCGGGTCATCCGGAACGCTACTGCACCAGCCCTGCCAGCTCGTCCTCACGCTTGGACACGTCTGCCAGAAGCTTTTCACCGATGTCCTCGAGCAGCCTGTCGGGGTCGTCCGGCGCCATCCGCAGCATCGAACCGATCGCGCTGTCCTCCAGCTCTTTGGCCAGAACCGTCAGCAGCTCCTTACGACGACTGAGCCAGTCCAGCCGTGCGTAGAGCTCCTCGCTCTCGCTCAGCTGCAGCTCCCGCGCCACAGGCCCCGCCGCCCACTCGGCGGCCAACTCCTTCAGCAATGCCACGTCGCCGCGTCCGTAGGCCGCGTTGACACGAGCGATGAATTCGTCCCGCCGTGTCCGCTCCTGCTCGTCCGGCGCCAGATCCGGGTGGGCCTGACGGGCCAGCTCCCGGTAGAGCTTGCGCGCCTCCTCGCCCGGCCTGACCCGCTTCGGCGGCCGCACGGGCTGCTCGGTGAGCATGGCCGAGGCTTCGGGCGAGAGCCCGTCCGAGTCCATCCAGTCGTGGAAGAGCTCGTCGACGCCAGGCATTGGCATGACGATCGCCCGCGCCTCCTGAGCCTTGCGCAGATCCTCCGGATCGCCGGACTTCGCGGCCCGCGCCTCCGCGATCTGCGCATCGAGCTCGTCAAGACGTGCGTACATGGGGCCGAGCTTCTGATGGTGCAGCCGGGAGAAGTTCTCCACCTCGACCCTGAAGGTCTCCACCGCGATCTCGAACTCGATCAGCGCCTGCTCGGCGACCCGGACCGCCTTGGCGAGACGCTCCTCGGGCCGAGGAACACTGCTCTCACCCGCCGCCGCGTCGCCTGCGGCGGGACCCGCCTGCGGCGCATCGTGCGTGTGCTGCGGCTCATCCTGCCGGTCCTGGTTCTGCCGGTCTTCGTCGTTCCGGGTGGTCGGCACCCCGGCGGCTTCGTGGGTCACCCGTCCAGCGTATGGCCACGGCCCGTGCTGCGAAGACACACGGTGGTCGCAGAACAGCTCAGACGCCGAGCTCGGCGTCTATTCGCCCGGCTCGGACAGCCCGGACGAGCTCGGCGTGGTCCGCTTCCGTCCGGTCCGCGTACGTCACGGCGAAATCTGCCACCGCCGCGTCCAGCTCGGCGTTCTTCCCGCAGTAACCCGCGAGCAGCCGGGGATCGGCGCTGTGCGCATGGGCCCGGGCCAGCAGCGCCCCGGTCATCCGCCCGTAGTCGTCCACCTGGTCCGCCGCAAGCGCGGCCGGATCCACACTGCCCTTGCGATTCCTGAACTGCCGTACCTGATAGGGCCTGCCGTCGACCTCGGCCCAGCCGAGCAAGATGTCGCTGACCACCTGCATCCGCTTCTGTCCGAACACCACCCGGCGGCCCTCGTGCACCACATCCGGCACCTCGAAGCCGACCTCCGGGAGATAAGTGGAGAGCGCGGACGGACGGGCCTCCTTCACCTGCAGTACCAGCGGCTCGCCACGGTGGTCGAGCAGGAGCACCACGTAGGACCGGGTCCCCACGCTCCCCGTGCCGACCACCCGAAACGCCACATCATGGATCGCGTAGCGCGCCAGCAGCGGAACCCTGTCCTCCGAAATCGTCCCGAGGTAGCCCTCGAGCCCCGCCGCGACGGCCGCCGCTTCCGCGTCGGGCACCCGGCGCAGCACGGGTGATGCGTCGACGAAGCGACGCCCGCCGTCCTCACATTCCTCTGTGGACCTGGCGGCGAAGCGGGCACTCGTGTTGTTGCGCGCCTTGGCGGAGACCCGCTCCAGCGTCCCGAGAAGGTCCCGCGCGTCGGTGTGCGAGACGAGCTCCTCGTCCGCGATGGCGTTCCACGCGTCGAGTGCGGACAAGCCGGCCAGCAGACGCATCGTGCGCCGGTAGGCGCCCACGGTGTCGTACGCGCCCTGTCGGCAGGTGGCCTCGTCCGCGCCCGCCTCCCGGCCCGCGAGCACCAGCGAGGTGGCGAGCCTCTTGAGGTCCCACTCCCACGGTCCGAACACGGTCTCGTCGAAGTCGTTGAGATCCATGACCAGGTTGCCGCGCGCGTCGCCGTACAGTCCGAAGTTGGCTGCATGCGCGTCACCGCAGAGCTGGGCACCCACCCCGGTGACCGGCGTGCCCACCAGGTCGTGTGCCATCAACCCGGCCGAGCCGCGCAGAAACGCGAACGGCGTCGCCGCCATCCGTCCTACCCGTATAGGTGTCAGGCCGGGTACCCGGCCGCGATTCGACTCCTCGACCGCCTGAACCGCGTCCGGCCTGCCGGTGGGCAGGACCAGGGAACTGTGCGCGGACCGGGGCACCTCGAGCCTCAGCGCCTTGCCGGCCGCCTTCGGGGACGCCGCCCCCGCCCCGGGCGGCCGCACGCCGTCGACCGCCCGTCGCGCGAATCCCGGGACGACCGGGATGCGCCCGGCCCCTGCTGCCCGCTGCACCGTCGCCTCGACCACGCCCATGGAGCGCCGCCTCCCCCGCCCTCGTCCAGCCGTTCCGTCCGACCAACATCAACTGCGGATGACGGTACAGCCGCCCCGTGGCAACCGTCTGCCCCTGTGGACAACTCGAGAGCCGACGTGTGGGCACTCCCGGCATCGAACGATCTCGAGGACGTCCGGAGTATCTGCCGCGCTACAAGCCGACAGCCGGTCAGCAGCCTCGTGGTCCGGCCAGATAGGCATCCGCCCACTGCCCCAGCGCCTTCAGCGCGGGCTCCATGGCGGCGCCGGCCTCCGTCAGCCGGTACGCGACCCGCAGCGGGGGCCCTTCATCGACCTCACGCGCCACGAGGCCGGCCGCCCCCAGCTCGGACAGCCGGTCCGAGAGCATCCGCTCGCTGATACCCGGAATCGCTCGCCGCAGTTCCGCGAAGTGCACCGGCTGCTGCATCAGCACCGAGACGATCGGGCCCGTCCAGCGCTTCCCGAACAGCTCGAAGACGCGGGTGATGCTCGCATCCACCTGCCGACAGGTCTTGTCGCTGTGATCCGCCATGCCTCCAGCGTACTGCGTCACAGTGAGGGGCTAATAAAAAGTAAGTGACTGTGTTATTAATAGGTACGTACTCAAAGACTGCGTACTTCGAAGCCAGGTCGGTCGCGCTCACCGTGTTCACGACTGTCACCCGCGAGCCCACACCGAGCCGCCCGCCCCAAACTTGCACGGAGAATCCCCATGGCCACGCTTCTGCACCTCGACTCCGCCGTTCTCCCCCAGGGCTCCACGTCCCGTGAGGTCACCGCCGCCTTCGTCACGGCGTGGCGCGAGCAGCACCCCGACGGCGAGGTCGTGTACCGCGACCTCGCCGCAGATCCTCTGCCCCACCTGGACGCCTCGGCCGTAGCCGCCGGCGCCGAGGACACGCTGCGCGGGGAGCTGGCCGCCGAACTGACCGCTGCGGATGCCGTTCTCATCGGTGCGCCGATGTACAACTTCTCCATCCCGTCCACTTTGAAGGCATGGCTGGACCAAGTGATCATCGTCGGCCACAACGCGGGCCCGGACGGCCCCGTCGCCGGCACGCCCGTCACAGTCGTGGCCAGCCGCGGCGGTTCGTACGCCCCCGGCACCCCTCGCGAGGACTTCGACTTCGTCCAGAACTACCTGGAAAAGGTGCTGACGGGCATGCTGGGGGCCGAGGTCGATTTCATCGTCGCGGAGTTGACGATGGCCCACTCGAAGCCCGAGATGGCCGAGCTCGTGCCTCTTGCCGACGCATCCCGCACCCAGGCGTTCGCCGACGCGGCAGAGAAGGCCAAGGCCCTGGCAGCGCGTCTCGCCGCCTGACGCAGCCCTCACGGGCGGACTGTCCGAAACGCCCCTATGGCACGGAACCGACGTTTCACGTGAAACAGCATGCACGTACAGCACGCGCATCTGGACACGCCGAAGGCACCACACAACGAAGAACCCCCGTACCGGATCTCTCCGGTACGGGGGTTCTGTCGAACCAACCTGGTAATCGCAAGCGACTGCCTGTTGTGCGCGAGGGGGGATTTGAACCCCCACGTCCCTAAGGACACTGGCACCTGAAGCCAGCGCGTCTGCCGTTCCGCCACTCGCGCATGAGTGGTGTTTTCAGACTCTCTCACCGTGTGGTGTGAGCGCCTGGCGACATTCGGAAGATTAGCACGCTGGACAGGGTGGATTCACATCCGTTGTTTCGCCGGACCCACCAGAGGAACCGGGAACGCGGAAAGCCCGGCCCCACTCCTCCTGAGTGCACCCGGAGTGCGGGACACTGTCAGGAGGTCACCTCTACGATCCGTGTGAGGGGTGACACTCATCCACTGTGCAGACAAGGGGAACCAGCCGATTTCCCGACGCGTGGATACGATCAGTAAGCAGTACAGGGATGACGACACCGGAGGAGGTGCCCCATGGGAGTCATGAAGCGTTTCGAGCAGCGTCTCGAAGGTCTGGTCAATGGCACCTTCGCCAAGGTCTTCAAGTCCGAGGTGCAGCCGGTCGAGATCGCGGGAGCCCTCCAGCGCGAGTGCGACAACAACGCATCGATCTGGAACCGCGAGCGGACCGTTGTGCCCAACGACTTCATCGTCGAGCTCAGCACCCCGGACTACGAGCGACTCAGCCCGTACTCCGGCCAGCTCGGCGACGAGCTGTCCGGCCTCGTACGTGACTACGCCAAGCAGCAGCGGTACACCTTCATGGGGCCGATCAAGGTCCACCTGGAGAAGGCGGACGACCTCGACACGGGTCTCTACCGCGTCCGCAGCCGGACCCTGGCGTCTAGTTCGTCACAGCAGGGCCAGCAGAGCCCCGCTCCCCATGCCCAGCCCAACCGTCCAGGCGCCCCTCAAGGGCAGGGCGGTTACGGCTACCCGCCGGCTTCCGCCCCGCCCATGCCCCCGGCCCCACCGCCGGGTGCCGGGCGCTCCGGAGGCACTTCCGGCGACTGGCGCCCGCCGGCCGCGTCCGGCCCCGCGCCGGACGCCCAGGTGCGGCGCTGGATCGAGATCAACGGCACCCGCCATCAGATCTCCCGCCCGACGTTGGTGATGGGACGAAGCACCGACGCCGACGTGCGGATCGACGACCCCGGCGTATCGCGCCGGCACTGTGAGATCCGGACCGGAACGCCCTCGACGATCCAGGATCTCGGGTCCACCAACGGCATCGTGGTGGACGGGCAGCACACCACCCGCGCTACGCTCCGCGACGGCTCGCGGATCGTCGTGGGCAGCACCACCATCGTTTACCGGCAAGCCGAAGGGTGAAGCGGGGGCAATGTCAGAGCTGACCCTGACGGTCATGCGGCTAGGTTTCCTAGCTGTTCTGTGGCTATTCGTAATCGTGGCCGTGCAGGTCATTCGCAGCGACCTGTTCGGTACGCGCGTCACGCAGCGCGGCTCACGCCGCACTGCCGGTGACGCGCGCCCGCAGCAGGGGCGCCAACAACAAGCAGCGCCGCCTCAGCAGCGCCAGCAGCCCGGGCGCCAGCGCCGCGGGGCACCCACCAAGCTGGTCGTCTCCGAAGGCACGCTCACCGGCACCACCGTCGCGCTCCAGGGCCAGACCATCACCCTGGGCCGGGCGCATGATTCAACGATCGTGCTGGATGACGACTACGCGTCCAGCAGGCATGCCAGGATCTACCCGGACCGTGACGGCCAGTGGATCGTCGAGGATCTCGGGTCCACCAACGGCACCTATCTCGACCGGACCCGGCTCACCACCCCGACACCTGTTCCGCTGGGCGCGCCGATCCGCATCGGCAAGACCGTCATCGAGCTGCGGAAGTAGTACGACAATGAGCGAGCGGAGCGAGCGAGCCGCAGCGGTCCTGACGACGGACCCGGCCCGGCTCCCGACCGGAGGGTGGGCAGTGTGGCTCGAGACCGGCTGTACCCCGAACCGACGGGCGAGGTGCGCATGAGCTTGTCCCTGCGCTTCGCCGCCGGATCGCACAAGGGCATGATCCGGGAAGGCAACGAGGACTCCGGCTACGCCGGCCCCCGCCTTCTCGCCATCGCCGACGGCATGGGCGGCCAGGCGGCCGGAGAGGTCGCCAGCTCCGAGGTGATCTCCACGCTCGTCCAGCTCGACGACGACGTGCCGGGCTCCGACCTCCTCACCTCGCTCGGTACGGCGGTGCAGCGGGCCAACGACCAGCTGCGCGTCATGGTCGAGGAGGACCCCCAGCTGGAGGGCATGGGCACCACGCTCACCGCCCTGCTCTGGACAGGTCAGCGCCTCGGCCTCGTCCACGTCGGCGACTCCCGTGCCTACCTCCTGCGTGACGGCGTCCTGACGCAGATCACCCAGGACCACACATGGGTGCAGCGTCTCGTCGACGAGGGCAGGATCACCGAGGAAGAGGCCACCACCCACCCGCAGCGCTCCCTGCTGATGCGGGCCCTGGGCAGCGGCGACCACGTGGAGCCCGATCTCTCCATCCGGGAGGTCCGCGCCGGTGACCGCTATCTGATCTGCTCGGACGGACTCTCCGGCGTCGTCTCGCACCAGACGATGGAAGAGACCCTGGCCAGCTACCAGGGCCCGCAGGAGACCATCCAGGACCTCATCCAGCTCGCCCTGCGTGGCGGTGGCCCGGACAACATCACCTGCATCGTCGCCGACGTCCTGGACGTCGACAGCAACGACACCCTGGCAGCGCAGCTCAACGACACGCCGGTCATCGTCGGCGCGGTCGCCGAGAACCAGGCCGCCCAAGCGAACGACGGCCGGGCCATGGAGACACCGGCGGGACGCGCGGCCGGCCTCGGCCGTCCCGTGCCCCCGCCGGCCGGTGGCTTCGGCCCTCCCGGCAGCGGCGACGACATGGGCTACGGCTCCGGTCCGGACGGCGCCTTCGACTCGTACGCCGACGACGACTTCGTCAAGCCCCGCGGCCGTCGCACATGGCTGAAGAGGTCGTTCTACATCGTGCTCGCGCTGGCCGTCATCGGCGGTGGCGTCTACGGCGGATACCGCTGGACCCAGACGCAGTTCTACGTGGGCGCGAAGGACGACAACGTCGCGCTTTTCCGCGGAATCAGCCAGGACCTCGCCTGGGTGTCCCTCTCGAAGGTCGAAGAGGACACCAAGATCGAACTGAAGTATCTCCCGCCCTACTGGCGCAAGCAGGTCGAGGCGACCATCTCCCAGGGCAACCTCACCGATGCCCGTAAGAAGATCAGCGAGCTCGAAGCGCAGGCCTCCGCCTGCAAGAAGGACGCGCAGCGCCGCGCGTCCGAAGCGGACACCAATGCCGCCAAGGACAAGGGCGAGACCGGCAACGCCTCCGACAGCACGTCAGCCACGTCTCCCGCCAAGGGGACCAAGACCGCGACTCCCACTCCCGGCCCCAGCCTCTCGGAGGAAGAGAAGAAGCTGGCCCTGCAGTGCGGTAAGCAGTAAGCCGTAGGGGGCCTTCAGCACATGAGCGTTGTCACCAACACCACCACGATCGGCGCGATCGACGCGCCGAGCCGCCGTAACACCGAGCTGGCGCTGGTCGCCTTCGCCGTTCTGATCTCGGTGTTCGCGTACGCCAACGTGGGCCTCGCCCTCAACGGCGAACTTCCCGCCGGCATGCTCGGGTACGGGCTCGGGCTCGCCCTGCTCGGCGGAATAGCGCATCTCGCCGTCCGCAGATTCGCACCGTACGCGGATCCGCTGCTGCTGCCGCTGGCGACTCTGCTGAACGGGCTGGGTCTGGCCCTCATCTGGCGTCTGGACCAGTCGGAGAGGTTCCAGGCAATCTCGACGTTCGCCCCGGCCGCCTCCAAGCAGCTGATGTTCTCCGCGGTCGGTGTGGCCCTGATGGTCGGCGTCCTCATCGCCCTCAAGGACCACCGCATCCTGCAGCGCTACACCTACATCTCCATGCTGGTCGCGCTGTTTCTGCTGATCCTTCCGATGTTCTTCCCCGCCGTGAACGGCGCCAAGATCTGGATCAAGATTCCTGGCGTCGGCACGATCCAGCCGGGAGAGTTCGCGAAGATCATCATCGCGGTGTTCTTCGCCGGTTACCTCATGGTCAAGCGCGACGCGTTGGCCCTCGCCAGCCGCCGCTTCATGGGTCTCTATCTGCCCCGAGGCCGCGACCTGGGCCCCATCCTCATGGTCTGGGCGTTCTCGATCCTCATCCTGGTCTTCGAGACCGACCTGGGGTCCTCACTGCTGTTCTTCGGCATGTTCGTCGTCATGCTGTACGTCGCCACCGAGCGCACCAGCTGGATCGTCTTCGGCCTGCTGATGTCGGCGGCCGGTGCCGTCGGTGTGGCCACGTTCGAGCCACATGTCCAGGACCGCGTCACCGCCTGGCTCGACCCCTTCGCGGGCTGGGGCAAGGAGGCGGCGAGCGAGCAGATGGCAAAGTCCCTGATGGCCTTCGGCTCCGGCGGCACGCTCGGCACCGGTCTCGGGCAGGGCAACTCCGACCTGATCGGCTTCGCCGCCAACTCCGACTTCATCCTCGCCACCGTCGGGGAGGAACTCGGCCTCGCCGGAATGATGGGGGTCCTTCTCGTCTACGCCCTGATCGTCGAGCGCGGTGTCCGCACGGCACTCGCCGCCCGCGACCCGTTCGGCAAGCTCCTGGCGATCGGCCTCTCCGGCTCCTTCGCCATCCAGGTCTTCGTCGTCGCCGGCGGTGTCATGGGACTCATCCCGCTGACCGGTATGACCATGCCGTTCCTCGCGGCCGGTGGCTCGTCCGTCATCGCCAACTGGGCCCTCATCGGCATCCTGATCAGAATCAGCGACACAGCCCGGCGGCCGGCCCCGGCCCCCGCACCGTCATCGGATGCCGAGATGACCCAGGTGGTACGACCGTGAACAAGCCGCTCCGCAGGATCGCGATCTTCTGCGGCATCCTCGTCCTTGCCCTGTTGGTACGCACCAACTACATCCAGTACGTCCGTGCCGACGAGCTCAACGCGAACGAGCACAACCGCCGCGTACAGATCGAGCGCTACGCACACGAGCGCGGCAACATCATTGTCGACGGCGAACCCGTCACCGGCTCGGTCGAGACCACGGACAGCGACTTCACGTACAAGCGTGTCTGGAAGAACGGCCCCATGTGGGCCCCCGTCACCGGTTACTCCTCGCAGGCCTTCGACTCCTCACAGCTGGAGAGCATCGAGGACGGCATCCTCACCGGCAACAGTGACGACCTGTTCTTCGACCGCACCCTTTCGATGTTCACCGGTGAGCAGAAGGGCGGCGGGAACATCGTCACCACCCTCAACGGTGCCGCCCAGAAGGCCGCCTTCGAGGGGCTGGGCGACAAGAAAGGCGCCGTTGCCGCGCTCGACCCGCAGACCGGCGCCGTCCTGGCGCTGGCCAGCACGCCCTCGTACGACCCCTCGGTCTTCGCGGGCAACTCGATGAAGGACTCCGACGCCCGGCAGAAGCTTCTGGCCGACAAGGACAAGCCGATGCTGAACCGGGCCCTGCGGGAGACCTACCCGCCCGGCTCCACGTTCAAGGTCGTCACGGCCGCCGCGGCGCTGGAGAACGGCCTCTACTCCGACATCGACGCGAAGACGAACTCCCCGCTGCCCTGGCGTCTCCCGCAGTCCACCAACTTGCTTCAGAACGAAGGCAGCATCCCCTGCAAGAACGCCTCGCTCCGGGAAGCCCTGCGCTGGTCCTGCAACACCGTCTTCGGCAAGATGAGCGATGACCTCGGCAACGAGAAGATGATCGAACAGGCCGACAAGTTCGGCTTCAACGAAGAGGTCTTCACTCCGGTCCGTGCCGACGCCAGCGTCTACCCGAAGGACAACCCGCCGCAGAACGCCATGGCGGGCATCGGCCAGGCGTCCAACCGCGCCACTCCGCTCCAGATGGCCATGGTGGCGTCCGCGATCGCCAACGACGGCAAGCTCATGCAGCCGTACATGGTCGCCCAGCGTCAGGCCCCCAACCTGGACGTCATCTACACGCACGAGAACGAGCAGCTGAGCCAGCCGCTCTCGGCGGAGAACGCCCAGAAGGTGCAGCAGATGATGGAGACCGTGGTCAAGGACGGCACGGGAACCAACGCGCAGATCGACGGCGTCACTGTCGGTGGCAAGACCGGTACCGCACAGCACGGCCTCAACAACAGCGAGAAGCCGTACGCCTGGTTCATCTCGTACGCCAAGACCGACAGCGGCTCCCCGGTCGCCGTCGCCGTGGTGGTCGAGGACGGCAACGCCAACCGGGACGACATCTCCGGTGGCGGTCTGGCCGCACCGATCGCCAAGAGCGTGATGAAGGCGGTACTCGACGGAAAGTAGTGACACCCGTCACAACTTCTGTCCACACCAGCACATTGGGATACCGGTCGGATATCAGCTGACGGGTGCGGGCCGATCGCGACGGGAGCGCCCGGTAGCGTATGCGCGAACAGCGCACCGCCGGACCACACACGGGTGCGGTCGGGACTGACGGAGAGGGCTGGATCAGTTATGGAAGAGCCGCGTCGCCTCGGCGGCCGGTACGAGCTGGGCTCGGTGCTCGGCCGTGGTGGCATGGCCGAGGTCTACCTCGCGCACGACACCCGGCTCGGCCGCACCGTCGCTGTGAAGACGCTCCGGGCCGACCTCGCCCGCGACCCGTCCTTCCAGGCACGGTTCCGCCGTGAGGCCCAGTCTGCCGCCTCGCTCAACCACCCCGCGATCGTCGCCGTCTACGACACCGGCGAGGACTACGTCGACGGCGTCTCCATCCCGTACATCGTGATGGAGTACGTAGACGGGTCGACGCTCAGAGAACTCCTGCACTCCGGCCGCAAGCTGCTGCCGGAGCGGACCCTCGAAATGACGGTCGGGATCCTCCAGGCACTGGAGTACTCGCACCGCGCGCAGATCGTCCACCGCGACATCAAACCGGCGAACGTCATGCTGACGCGCACCGGCCAGGTCAAGGTCATGGACTTCGGTATCGCCCGCGCCATGGGTGACTCCGGTATGACGATGACCCAGACCGCCGCGGTCATCGGCACCGCCCAGTACCTCTCCCCCGAGCAGGCCAAGGGCGAGCAGGTCGACGCACGCTCCGACCTGTACTCCACCGGCTGCCTGCTCTACGAGCTGCTCGCGGTCCGGCCCCCGTTCGTCGGGGATTCACCCGTCGCGGTCGCGTACCAGCACGTACGCGAGGAGCCGCAGCCTCCGAGCAACTTCGACCCCGAGATCACGCCCGAAATGGACGCCATCGTCCTGAAGGCGCTGACCAAGGACCCGGACTACCGCTACCAGTCGGCCGACGAGATGCGCGCCGACATCGAGGCCTGCCTCGACGGCCAGCCGGTCGCGGCCACAGCGGCCATGGGCGCGGCGGGCTACGGCGGATACGACGCCTACGGCAACGAGCAGCCCACCACAGCGCTGCGGTCGGCAGACCCGGGCGGTGCCCAGACGTCCATGCTGCCCCCGGTCAATCCGGACGACGGCGGCTACGGCTACGACGACCGGCCGGGGCGCCGGCGCCAGAAGAAGAGCAACACCTCGACGATCCTCCTGGTCGTCGCCGGCGTTCTGGTGCTCATCGGCGCGATCCTGATCGGCCGTTACATCTTCAGTTCCAACGAGGGCACCGGCAGCGGGGACAAGTTCGACGTGCCGAACATGATCGGCTCCACGGTCGCGGAGGCGCAGAAACTCGCGGACAACGCCGAGATCAAGCTGGAGGTCGGTTCCAAGGAACCCTGCGAGGCTCAGGAGAAGGATCAGATCTGCAGCCAGACCCCGTCCCCGGACGGCCAGATGGAGACGGGTGAGACCGTGACGGTCGTCGTCTCCACCGGAGCTCCCAAGATCGAGGTGCCTGACGTCCTGGAGAAGTCCGAGGACAGCGCCCGCAAGAAGCTGGAGGACGAGGGCTTCACGGTGAAGGTCACCGCCGTGGAGTCCGAGGCGAATCCGGGCACAGTCACCAAGCAGGACCCCGAGGGCGGTACGAAGGTCGAGAAGGAAAGCGAGGTCACGATCACGGTGGCCAAGGAGTCGCTGCTCGATCTGCCGGTTCTCAACCGGACGTACGCCGAAGCGGAATCCCAGCTCCGGGGCATCGGCTTCACCAACATCGTCCGGCAGGACGTCGACTCCGAACAGCCGAAGGACATGGTTGTCGGCCAGACCCCGGAGGGGCCGAGCAAGCAGGCCAAGGACGCTCAGATCGTCCTGAAGGTCTCCAAGGGTCCGGCCCCGCCCGAGCAGGTCACCGTCCCGGGTGACGTCATGGGCAAGCGGTACTCGGAGGCGAAGGCCATGCTCGAGGGCCTGGGCCTCGTGGTCGCACTCGCACCCAACTCGTCCGACAAGCCGAACGCCCTGGTGGTGCAGGCCGACCCCGGGCCCAACTCCACGGTGGCCAAGGGTTCTACGGTCACCCTCACCACCCTTGGCGGTACGGGCGGGAACGGGGGCGGCAACATCTTCGGCGGCTCGTCCGGCTCGGAGGACTGACCCGCCCGGCGCCGTACGGACGAACGCAGAGGACCCCGGTCACCGCTGAGGTGGCCGGGGTCCTCTGCGTTCGTCCGTGACTACCGCAGCTCCGCCGGCTTCGTGCGGTCCCTGTCCACCTTCTCGGTCCGCACCAGCTCGCCCCACACGATGTAGCGGTACTTCGACGTGTAGACGGGGGTACACGTGGTCAGCGTGATGTATCGGCCCGCCTTCTTCACGCCCGACTCCTCGGGCACCGGGGCGATCGCGGCGACGTTGAACTTCGATGTCTCCGGAAGCTCCGCGTAGACCTTGTAGATGTACCAGGTGTCCTTGGTCTCGAAGACGACCGCGTCGCCCTTCTTCACCTTGTCGATGTTATGGAATTTGGCACCGTGCCCGTCCCGGTGCGCGGCGAGCGAGAAGTTGCCCTGCGCGTCCGAGGGAAGGGCCGACTTCACAGGGTCCGTGTAGTAGCCGGCGATGCCGTTGTTGAGCGTCTCGGTGTCGGTGCCCTTCTTGACCAGCACCTCGCCGTTCTTCATGGCCGGGACGTGCAGGAAGCCGATGCCCTCCCCGGTGTCCAGGGCTCCCGGGCCGCCCGCCCAGCGGTCGCGGACGGTGTTGCCCTGCTTGTCGGCCTCACGGTCGGCGAGCACATTGGTCCACCACAGTGAGTAGGCGACGAACAGGCCCAGCACCAGCCCGGCGGTGATCAGCAGTTCACCGAAGAGGCTCACCGCCGTAGCGACGGGATGGCGGCTCCTGCGCCGTACCGGGGTCACCGGTTCGTCGGTGCGCTCTTCGTGCTCGGTCCTCGCTGCCACCGCACCGTCCCTGTCGTGATGATGTTCAGCCCACGAGCGCGTCGGGCTTCCCCTTGCTGCGCGGTCGTTCGTCGACCATTTTGCCCCATACGATCATTCGGTACGTACTCGTGAATTCCGGGGTGCAGGTCGTCAGCGTGATGTACCTGCCCGGGCCGGTGAACCCGGAGCCCGGGGGGACTTCGTCGATCACGGCCACATTGGACGGCGACGTCTGCGGAAGGATGCTGGCCATCTCGTACGTGTAATAAGCGTCCTGCGTCTCGATGACGATCGGGTCGCCCGGATTCAGCTTGTTGATGTAGCGGAAGGGCTCACCGTGGGTGTTGCGGTGACCCGCCACCGCGAAGTTCCCCTGCTTCGCCGAAGGCATCGCGGTCTTCAGCTTGCCCTCGGCGTAATGACCGATCATGCCACGGTCGAGGACCTTCTCCTTGTTGATGCCCTCGGCGATCGGCGCGACCACGTCCAGCTTGGGGATGTGCATGACGGCGAATCCCTGACCGGGTTCGAAGGTGCCAGGGCTGCGCTCGCCGTTCGCCCAGTCGTCCTGGATCTTGCTTGTCTCCCGGCCGGCGATCTGATCGGCGCGGATGTTGGTCCACCACAGCTGGTACGTGACGAACAGGAGCATCAGCACGCCGAAGGTGATGAACACTTCGCCGGCGACCCGGCTGGCCACGACGGCGGGGCTGTCCTTGGCGGCACGGGCCGCGCGCCGGGCCTCCAGCCGTGACATCGGGACCGCGGGCTCCGACGCCCCGGGCTCCGCAGCACGCGCGGGTTCACCCCGTCGTCTGCCACGCCCCTTGGCTGCCCGCCGGCGCTCGGCCCGGCCGCCTGTCGGCGGGAATTCGGGGGCATACTCCGAGGCCCCGGACCCGGCCGGCCGCGACACGCGCGGCGTATCGGCGGTCCGCAGGGCGACGGTCTCGTCGCCCGTGGCCGGAGGGACGCCGGTGAGGAAGGGCTCGGGGGCCGGGTCAGGCGCTACCGGCGCGGGGTCAGGTGCTACCGGCTCGGCTGCCACCGCCGCAGCCTGGACCCTGCCCTGTTCGGGGGTTTGCGGGCCCTGGCGCCCGTACCAGTCCCCCTGATACCCCTCCGGGTCGTACCACTCGCCCGGGGGCTCCGCCGGCCCCTGAGCCGCCGCCTGAGGCATCTGCTGGGCCCCGCCGTCGGCCTGCTCGGTATCCGCCCGGAACCAGGACGAGGCGTGCTGACCCGGCAGGGGATCGCCCAGCGGATCCGCGAGCTGCCCCGGCAACGGATCGTTCAGCGGATCCGCGAGCTGCTCCACCGCCGCCTCGAACGTGCCGTCGGGCTCGTGCGCTCCCTGCGCGTACGGGCCTTCCTGCCCGGCGTGGGGGCGGAGCGAGGTCACGCGGCGGCCTTGCCCACCACCGGGGCGAGCCCCGCCGATCTCCCGACGGCTCCCTCGTCACCGCACTGCTCGAGCCAGTTGGCGAGCATCAGGTGGCCGTGCTCCGTGAGTACCGATTCGGGGTGGAACTGCACGCCCTCCACGGCCTGTTCGCGGTGGCGCAGGCCCATGATGATGCCGTCGGCGGTACGTGCGGTGACCTCGAGCTCAGGCGGAACCGTCGCCGGCTCGGCGGCGAGGGAGTGGTAACGCGTCGCGGTGAACGGGGACGGCAGACCGGCGAACACCCCCTTGCCCTCGTGCAGTACGGGGGAGGTCTTGCCGTGCAACAACTCCGGCGCGCGGTCCACCACACCGCCGTACGCGACGGCCATCGACTGCATTCCCAGGCAGACGCCGAAGACCGGGACCCTGCTCCGCGCGCAGTGGTGCACCATTTCGATGCAGACGCCCGCCTGCTCGGGTGCACCGGGCCCGGGCGACAGAAGGACCCCGTCGAAGCCGTCGTCGGCGTGCGCCGTGGTCACCTCGTCGTTGCGCACCACTTCGCACTCGGCACCGAGTTGGTAGAGGTACTGGACGAGGTTGAAGACAAAGCTGTCGTAGTTGTCGACGACGAGAATGCGTGCGCTCACTGGCCGTGCCCCGCTCCGCTGGTGTCTTCGCCGTCCACCGTCACATCACCGAACGGAAGCAGTGGCTCCGCCCAGGGGAAGACGTACTGGAAGAGCGCGTAGACAACGCCAAGGGCCAGCACGAGCGAGATGAACCCCCGCACCCATGCGTTGCCCGGCAGGTGCCGCCAGATCCAGCCGTACATGCTGTTGCCTCCATTCGGTACGGCACCAGACTAAACGGCCGGGGCGCAGGCGTGGGTCGCCTGTGGAAAGCCGCTGCCCGGTGTCCGGCACAGCCCTGCGCGTGCCGCACGGGCACCTGTACGCGTGGGGTGCCCGGCGACCTACTCCGCGGGCTGTGCGTAATGGAGATCGACGGTGCCCGAATAGCCGGGGAGTGTCAGCTTGTCATCCTCTTCGACCTTCCATCCCAGCCCGTACGCCTTGACGTACAGCTGGTAGTTCTGGATCGCCGTGGAGTCGTCGAGCGCCTGCCTCAGCTTTCCCCGGTCACCGACGGCGGTGACCTTGTAGGGAGGTGAGTAGACCCGCCCCTGCAGGATCAGCGTGTTGCCGACGCAGCGCACCGCGCTGGTCGAGATCAGCCGCTGGTCCATGACCTGGATCCCACGGGCCCCACCTTCCCAGAGAGCGTTGACGACAGCCTGCAGATCCTGCTGGTGGATGACCAGGTCGTTGGGCTGTGGCTCCGGGTATCCAGGCTTGGCGGTGGCGTTCGGCGGGGCGTCGTTCAGCGTGACGGCGAGCGCTTCACCGGCGACTTCCGTGGTGCCGGCGGCCTTCTCCAACGCCTCGAGCTCGGCGTCCTCGGCACGGGTGCTCCCGTCGTCCCGCCGGGCGAGGGTGTCGATGTCCGCGCGCACGGAAGCGGTCGATTCGTCCAGCTCCGCGTTCTTCTCGCTGCGCTGCTGAATGAGATCGGAGAGCTTCAGCAGAGAGGAGTCGGTACGGATATCGGTCCCCTTGGCCGTATTGGCACTGGTGACGAAGATCAGCCCGGCCAACGCGAAAACGGCAGCGGTGAGACCCTGGACCGGCCATCGGTACACGCGCCGGGCCGGGCCTCGATGAGATTCGGCAGAATTACTCAACGTACCCTTATCTCCTTAGGCGCCACGGAAGCACTACGCTAACGGACGCCCCGGGGAGGCAGCATTCCCCCTTGCGCCCCGGCGCCAGCCACAGATCCCTGCGCGGTCACGCAGCGCATCGACAGGAGAGTCCCTCGTGCCGAAGTCACGTATCCGCAAGAAGGCAGACTTCACGCCTCCGCCGGCGAAGCAGTCGACGAGCATAAAGCTGACCAACCGGAGCTGGGTGGCGCCGGTGATGCTGGCGCTCTTCTTCATCGGTCTGGCCTGGATCGTGGTCTTCTACGTCACCGAGGGCGACCTGCCGGTCGACGCTCTCGGCAACTGGAACATCGTCGTCGGCTTCGGCTTCATCGCCGGCGGCTTCGGCGTTTCCACGCAGTGGAAGTAGCTCTGCCCTGAAGTTACCCACAGAGTTATCCACAGGCGGGGGAAAAGGTCAGACGATCTGTGGATAACCTCCCTCCACGTTGACGCTGGTGTGACTACTCACTTACGCAGCGCGGGCCGGTACGCCCCTTGTCCTGACTGGTAGAACCCAGTTCAGCGACAAGGGGCACACCTGTTCCACGCGTCGTGCACAAGATTCGGCACGCTCTGTGGACAACTGCACGCCTGGAGCAACGGATTCCGCTCAGGTGAGCGCCGCTGTCCTGATGAGGACGGCCGCCACGACCACCACGAGGACCAACGCACAGGCGCCGTACTGCACAAGATTCCGGCGCTCATGCGGCGCGTGGACCATGGCGACGGCGATCAGCGCCCCGGCGACCAGACCACCGACATGCGCCTGCCAGGCGATCGCACCCCATGGGTTGAAGGTGAAGATCAGGTTCACCACGAGGAGCGCGATCACCGGCCGCATGTCGTAGTTCATCCGGCGCATCAGCACGGCAGTGGCGCCCAGCAGGCCGAAGACAGCACCCGAAGCACCGAGCGAGCCCTGTGCGGGGTCGGCGATCCAATAGGTGAGCGCGCTGCCCGCGAGCCCTGAGAGCAGGTACAGCGCGAGGTAGCGGCCACGACCCAGGGCGGTCTCCAGCGGGCCGCCGAGCCACCACAGCCCCAACATGTTGAACGCGATGTGCCACACCTCCTGGTGCAGGAACATCGACGTCAGCAGCCGGTACCACTGCCCCTCGGCCACTCCTTCGATTCCGGCCGACAGATCGCCCGAGTAGGCGCGGCCGAACAGCAGCAGATCCTCGACCAGCGGGTACCCGGACCGTTCGGCGATCAGGACCGCGACGAAGACGGCGAGGTTGATACCGAGAAGGATCTTGGTGATCAGCCTCGGGTCGTTCACGACACTGCTGCCCGCCAGGGTCCGAGGCCGGTTCGCCGCGGTGTGGTGGCCCGTACCGGAACCCTCGCGGACGCATTCCGGGCATTGGAAGCCCACCGAGGCCTCGACCATGCAGTCCGCACAGATCGGCCGCTCGCACCGCGCACAGCGGACCCCCGTCTCCCTGTCCGGATGCCGGTAACACGTGGGGGGACCGCCCGCAGCCACGGACCTGTCCCGGTCTTTCGGCGGCTGCTGCTCCATCGGTCACGGCCCCTTCGGTCCTCGTCCGTGGAGGCGGCACACATGCGGCCGCCCCGCTCGCCCGTTATGTAACAGTACGGATGAGCAGGGCGGTTGGTTCCCCGGGCCGGGACCACGGCCCATCGGGTCATCGACCCCGCTGACCGGCCGCTCCGCCCGGTCAGCGGATCTCGATGACGACGGATTCGATCACCACATCCTGGAGCGGACGGTCGGTGCGCGGGTTGGTCGGAACCGCGGCGATGGCGTCCACGACCTTCTTGCCCGCCTCATCGGCGACCTCGCCGAAGATCGTGTGCTTGCCGGTCAGCCAAGCGGTGGGCGACACGGTCACGAAGAACTGCGAGCCGTTGGTGCCCGGACCGGCGTTGGCCATCGCCAGCAGATACGGCTTGTTGAACGCGAGGTCGGGGTGGAACTCGTCGCCGAACTCGTACCCGGGGCCGCCCGTGCCGTTGCCCAGCGGGTCGCCGCCCTGGATCATGAAACCGCTGATGACGCGGTGGAAGACAGTGCCGTCGTACAGCTTGTCGGTGGACTTCCCGCCGGTCTCGGGATTGGTCCACTCACGCTCGCCCGCAGCGAGCTCTACGAAGTTCTTGACCGTTTTCGGCGCGTGGTTCGGCAGAAGCCGGATCTCGATGTCGCCCTTATTGGTCTTCAAAGTGGCGTAAAGCTGCTCGGCCACGGTCTGCCTTCCGTAAGTCTCCGCTGGACGACCGATCCTCGCACGGAGCATCCCGCCCCAGCCCGGTCAGCGCCCTGAGGGGAGCGGCACTCACCTTGTTGCCCTCCTTTCTGCACTTTTTCCACACTTCCTGCGGGATCGGCACAGCCACGTGCACGGCGACACGGAGCGCTCCGACACGAACCGTGGCATCGTCGTCCGCACGCTCCCCTTGCACCTCTTTGCCCGAGAATCACGTTCATGACCCGGATGCCCGTCCCGCATGGCGCTTCAGGCCTCAGCGGGCATGATTTCGAATTGGGTGGATAGGCGGAGTACCTACCCGCCACCAAGGAGGAGGATCCCGTGACCCGCATCGACAGCGTGCGCGCCGCAACCTACTCGGCGAAGGACAGCGCGCAGCACGCCGCGGAAGTGGTGGCGCCTTACGCCGACACGGCCAAGGAACAGGCCGCGCACTACGCACAGGAGGCTCGCGCACGGCTCGCACCCAAGGTGTCGAAGGCAGCCGCGCAGGCCCGCGTCCAGTACGGCGCGCATCTCGCACCACGTATCGAGCAGGCAATGACCCACGTGCCTCCCAAGGTTGACGAGGCCGCGCACAAGGCGGCCTGCCGGACGCGTAGCGCCGCCCGCACCGCCGCGGACTACACCGTGCCGCGTGTCGAGTACGCGGTGGCCGCGAGCCGGCCCATGGCCGAGGAGGCCACCGCCCGCAGCACGGCCGCGCTGGCCGCGCTCCGAGGCCAGGTGACGGCCAGGGAGATCCAGAAGCTCGTAAGGAAGCACGAGCGGCGAGCCAAGGCTGGACGAGCGGCCAAGGGGTTTCTCGTGCTGGGCATCCTGGCCGGCGGAGCTTTCGCCGCCTGGAAGTGGTGGGACAAGCAGGCCAACCCGGACTGGCTGGTCGAGCCGCCCGCTCCTACCGAGGTGGGTGACGAACGAACTCCGCTGACCTCGGTCGACGGCAGCGGCCGGACCGTGCTCGACCCGGAGGTCCGAGCCAAGCAGGACGACGCCGAAGGCGAATCGGACCAGGCGGACGGCACCGACCACGACGGTCGCACCTGAGGAGATCACCGCTGGCCCGGTCCGCCCGCGAAGGCCGCCTGGAAGGGGCGCCGGACGACTTCACGGTCCCCAGGCGCCCCGTCTCTGTTTCACGTGAAACAGAGACGGGGCGCCTTTCCTGTTCCACGTGAAACAGGAAGAGCACGCAGACCGCATGGCAAGGCAGCCGCACGCCCACGCGGTTCACATCGGACCACTGCTCAGACAACTGCCTCGAAAGTGATTTCGGCGGCACGGGCGAGAAGTGCATCATCGCGTCCGGCGCCCTTGGTGTCGCGGCGGGAGAGGACAGCGAGAGCGATGGGAGCGGCGCCGGGGGGCCAGACGATGGCAATGTCGTTGCGGGTGCCGTAGCCGCCCGAACCGGTCTTGTCGCCGACGAGCCAACCGTCAGGGGTACCGGCACGGATGGTGTGGTCACCGGTGGTGTTGCGCTTGAGCCAGTCGGTGAGCACGGCGCGCTTGTCCGCGGGGAGCGTGGTGCCGAGGACGTATGCGCGCAGGTCGTCGACGAGAGCGCGGGGGGTGCTGGTGTCTCGGAGGTCACCAGGCACCGCATCGCTGAGCGCGACCTCATAGCGGTCGCAGCGGGTGACGTCGTCGCCGAGCCCGCGTAGAGCGTCCTGCAGTCCCTGAGGGCCTCCGAGCTCCCGGAAAAGGAGGTTGGCCGCGGCGTTGTCGCTGTAACGGACGGCGGCATCGCACAGCTCACGCAAAGTCAGCCCGGTGGCAACATGCCGCTCGGCGATCGGCGAATTACTGATGAGGTCGTCACGGCTGTAGCGCACGAGCCGGTCGAGCTGGCGGAGCGAGTTCCTGTCCAGCACCGCGCCGGCGAGCAGTGCCTTGCAGGTGGAGGCGTAAGCGAAGCGTTCATCGGGCCGGTGGGTGACGGTCCGGCCGCTGCCGGTGTCGAGTGCGTAGACGCCCAGCCTGGCGTCGTACTTCCGCTCCAGCTCGGCGAACGCGCGCTCGGTACGGGACTCGGCGGACATGGAGGCGGAGGGCGTCGAGCCGGAGGACGTGGAAGCGGACGGTGGCGAACCGGATGATGCCGGGGAGGCGTTGCACCCGGAGAGCGGCAGGGTCGCGATCCCCGCCAGCGTGGCGAATGCGGCACGGCGGGAGACAGGGGGTCGGGTGCTCATGAGGTGTGGGCTTTTCCCTTCAGAGGTCTTCGTTCGGACCCTGCCGGCTTCTGCTCAGCGGGTCAGGTTGCGCAGAAACCGCGCGGCGACCGGTCCGGCGTCGGCGCCGCCGGAACCGCCGTCCTCCAGGAGAACCGCCCACGCGAGGTCGGAGTCACCCTGATACCCGATCATCCAGGCGTGGGTGCGAGGCGGTATGCCGCTGCCGTATTCGGCGGTTCCGGTCTTCGCGTGGGGTCGACCGGGCAGGTCCTTGAGCGCGTGGGCCGAACCGGAGGTCACGGTGGCACGCATCAGTTCACGGAGCTCGCCGGCGACTCCGCCATCCAGTTCTGCCGGGGCCCGGTACTTCTTCTTCACCGCGTCCGGCACCAGCACGGGCTGGTTGAACGTCCCGGTCTTGACGGTGGCCGCGACGGACGCCATGACCAGCGGGGACGCCTGAATGCGTGCCTGGCCGATGGTGGCAGCGGCCTTGTCGTTGTCGCTCGTCGTAACGGGAACGCTGCCGTCATACGTGGTCGTGCCCACGTCCCAGCTGCCGCCGATCCCGAAGGCCTGGGCCGTGTCGCGCAGGCCGGTTTCGGAGAGCCGGTCGCGGGCGTCGACGAAGTAGGTGTTGCACGACTGCGTGAAAGCGTCGGCGAAGGTCGAGCCGGACGGCAGCTCGAACTGCTTCTGGTTTTCGAAGCGCTGCCCGTCGACCCGTGCGAACTTCGGGCAGGGAGCGGCGCTTTCCACCGTCATACCGCCTTTCAGGAGAGCCGCTGCCGTGACGACCTTGAAGACGGAGCCGGGTGGGTAGCGTCCTTCGAGGGCGCGGTTGAAACCGCCGGGCCGGTTGGCCGCGGCGAGAATGTGACCGGTGCGCGGGTCTATGGCGACGATGGCCGCGTGGACCTCGGCCCCGGTCAGGGAATCGGCTGCCGCCTTCTGTACGCGGGGATCGATGGTGGTGTGCACCGGGCGGCCTTCGGCCTGGGCTGCCTCGGTGAGCTCCTTGACCGCGCGACCGCTCTGCCGGTCCGCGACCACCAGGGATTTGCCCGCCTTCCTCCCCCCGGACAGGACATCGTCGTAGCGGGCCTCCAGGCCTGATGCGCCCTTGCCGCTGGCCGGGTCGACGGTTCCGACCAGACTTTCCGCACGCAGCGGGTCGCCCTCGGCGTCGAGGATCTGCGCCCTCTTGCCGGCGCTCTTGAGCGCGAGCGTCTGCCCCGGCTCCAGCTCCGGATGGATCACCGGCGAGGTGAACTCGACCTTCCACGTCCCTGCGATGTCGCTCACCTGGGCGTGGGAGCGCCACGTGACGTCGCCCGCGCCGGGTACCACCATGGTCACGGTGAAGGGGAAGCGCACCTTCCCTTCCCCTTCCCTCCGGCCCTCGCCCTCGTCGATGGTGGTCCTGGAGGGCTTGAGGTTGGTCAGTACGGACGTGAGAAGCGATGCCGCCCCGTCGGGTGTGTCGGTGTAGCTCGCCGCCTTCCGCGCGTCGTGCCCGGCCCACGCGGCGAGGAATGCCGCCAGGGGCTCATGGGCGGACGTGACCTGCGCGTCTTCTTCCTGAGTATCGCCGCCCACAAGATCGAAGGCGGCATAGCCCCCTCCCGCGAGCAGGAGAAGAGTCACGGCGATGCCGAGCGGTATCCGCATGCGCCGCGACCGCCCCCGCGGCGGGGCGGACCTGTTCCGGCTGTCGGTGCGCGTCACGGTGTTCTCCGTTCCGAGTGGGGCCTGATCAGCTGGCCGGAGGCGGTCCCCCGGCGTCGGGGGCGCCTTCGCTCGACTGCAGCCCGGCTACGGCCTTACCCGAACCGGCCCGGCCTGCCCCCTTTCCGGAGTCAAGCCCGCCCTCCCGCCGCATGTCGAATACGCTTTCGGCATCACGCTGATTCGCAGGCTGTATCGCTGCACTTCAGGAGGAAAAGTGCTGACGGAACGGCATCTGGAAATCTTCGTCGCGCTGGCGGAGGAAGAGCACTTCGGAACTGCCGCTCAACGGGTGGGCATCACCCAACCGCCTCTGTCGCAGGGCCTGCGTCGGCTGGAAGCCCTGCTCGGGGTCCGCCTGTTCGACCGCGATAGAGGCGTGTCCCTCACCGAGGAGGGGGCTCTGCTCCTTCCTCACGCCCGTAGAGCACTGGCCGCACTCGCGGAACTCAGGGAGACCGGTGCCCGCGAGCACGCCGACGGCAGGCGCCTGCGGCTCGGGCTGACACCAGAGGTCCCCACGCCCCTCGCGGCCGACGTGGCGGCCTCGCCGGTCCGGGCCGGCGAACGCACACGGATCGGCATGGTGACGGCATCGACCTCCGCACTCCTCAACGACGTGGCGGCCGGGCGGCTCGACATCGCCGTGATCCGCCATCCCTCCGTGTTGCACGGTCTCGCCGCAGGTCGGGTGATCCTGCTGCCGACCTGGATCCTCGCCCCCGCCGGACGGAGCGGCGCCCATGACGCCCTGGCGTCGCGCCTGCCCGTCGCCGTACGGCCGCGTGCCGAAGCGCCCGCGGCCCACGACCTCTTCGTCGACACCCTGGCCAGCCGCGGACGGCGCGTGGACACCGTGGTGGTCTCCGACGAACGCGCCGGCCTCGCCCTGGTCGCGGCAGGTCAGGCGCTCCTGGTCACGGCGGACGCCACGTTGACGGCAACAGAGGTCGAGCGGCGATCAGCGACGGACCCACCGCTCCCCCTGCGCCTGCGGGTGGCCTGGGACCCACGGCGTCCGGGTTCGAAGGAGACCGCTGAGACGGCACGACTGATCGAGGACGCCCTGACCCGGAGGGTGGCGAAGTGAGCGGGAGGAGGACCGGCGGCAGTGCGGAGCGGGCCATCCGCGGCATGTTCGACGACGCGGGTGTCCGAGGCTGGCTGCACGTGGCGGAACTGCACCGTCCGTCTGCCCGGGTGGCCGTCGATCCCGGCGAGCGGCTGCCCATGGGGTCGGTCTACAAGGTGCCTCTGATGGTCGCCTTCTGCCGCCTCGCGGACGCGGGGCTGATCGACCCGAGTCACAGGCTGACGCTGGACCCGGACGAGCGCGTGCCCGGCCCGACCGGCATCTCGATCCTGCACGACCCCGTCACCCTGTCACTGCGCGACATGGTCATCCTGATGATGGCCATCTCCGACAACACCTCCGCCGACGCCGTCCTCCGGGCGGTCGGCCCGGACGTGGTCGACGCCATGTGCGCGGAACTGGGCATGCCCGACACCCATATCCACGGGGGAGTCGTCGCCACGTTCAGCCGGCTGGTCGCCGAGACGGGCGCCCCCACTCTGGACGCGGCTCTGGCACATGTGGCGGACAACGACACCGTCGTGCCCTCGGGTGTGTACGACCCGGCGTTCAAGGCCTCCACCACACCGGCGGACATGGCACGGCTTCTGCGAGCGATCTGGACCGGACAGGCCGCGTCCGCCGATCGCTGCGCTTTCATGCGCGACGTGATGCGCAGGCAGCCGTGGACACACCGGCTCGCTTCCGGATTCCCCTACGACGATGTCACCGTCTACGGGAAGACAGGCAGCTTCGGGGCCATGCGCCACGAAGCGGGCGTCGTCGAACTCGCGGACGGCAGCACCTACACCGCCGTGGTCTTCACCCAGGCCGCCCGATCCGACGCCAAGCTGCCGCGCGCCGACGCGGTGATCGGCGCCGCGGCCCGGGCCGCCGTGGAGGAGCTGCGGGGACGTCAGGGCACCTGACCCCGGCGTGCCTCTGCCCGAAGTCGCGAAGGTGCCGGCCCATGGACACGAAAATGCCCTCCGCTCCGCGTCATGCGGGTCGGAGGGCACTCGGAGTGGAGCAAGTGGAGCCTAGGAGATTCGAACTCCTGACATCTGCCTTGCAAAGGCAGCGCTCTACCAACTGAGCTAAGGCCCCGGAATACGGACACCACAGGACACATCCATGCCGCGAAGTCCGTCGCAGAACAGAGTACCGGGTGACCCCCCGAATCCTGCAAAAGGATTGGGGCTCCCGGCCCGCAGTGGCTCTCCGTAAGATGCACGACAAGGTTCGCAGCAGCGAAGCCGCAGCGAAGGGGAGACGCAATGGACGCAGCGCAGCAAGAGGCGACGGCTAGAGCCCGGGAGCTCCAGCGCAGCTGGTACGGGGAGCCTCTGGGGGCACTCTTCCGACGGCTGATAGATGACCTCGGCCTCAACCAGGCACGCCTCGCGGCGGTGCTCGGGCTGTCCGCCCCCATGCTCTCCCAGCTGATGAGCGGGCAGCGGGCCAAGATCGGCAATCCCGCGGTCGTCCAGCGGGTCCAGGCACTTCAGGAGCTCGCCAGCCAGGTGGCGGACGGCAGCGTCAGTGCGGGAGAGGCCACCGACCGGATGGAAGAGATCAAGAAGTCGCAGGGCGGCTCGGTCCTGACCAACACGGGCCAGACCTCCAGCACCGGTGGGGCACCCACCGTGCGGCGTGTGGTCCGCGAGATCCAGTCGCTGCTGCGGTCGGTCGCGGCGGCCGGCGACATCATCGATGCGGCGGACTCCCTCACCCCGGTCCACCCCGAACTGGCAGAGTTCCTCCGGGTGTACGGAGCGGGACGCACCGCGGACGCGGTCGCGCACTACGAAGGCCACCAGAGCTAGAACGGACTCCAGGCCCCGGGGCCGCCCCGGGGCGGCGGAGCCGTGGCAGTATCCCGGCAGCCGGGGCACGAACCGAAACGGGAACGGGAGCGGGCACAGCGCAATGGGTGAGGTCTTCGCTGGTCGGTACGAGCTGGTCGATCCGATCGGACGTGGCGGGGTCGGCGCCGTCTGGCGCGCATGGGACCACCGGCGCCGCCGGTATGTGGCGGCCAAGGTCCTGCAGCAGAGTGACGCGCACACGCTGCTGCGCTTCGTCCGTGAGCAGGCGCTGCGGATCGAGCATCCGCATGTCCTCGCTCCGGCCAGCTGGGCCGCCGACGACGACAAGGTCCTGTTCACGATGGATGTGGTCAGCGGCGGTTCGCTGGCCCATGTCATCGGCGACTACGGCCCGCTGCCCCCGCGGTTCGTCTGTCTCCTGCTCGATCAGCTGCTGTCCGGGCTGTCCACGGTGCACGCCGAGGGGGTCGTGCACCGCGACATCAAACCGGCCAACATCCTGATGGAGGCCACCGGTACGGACCGCCCGCATCTGCGGCTGTCCGACTTCGGCATCTCGATGCGCAAGGGCGAGCCACGGCTGACGGAGACCAACTATGTGGTGGGTACGCCCGGTTACTTCGCGCCCGAGCAGATGATGGGAGCCGAGCCCGACTTCCCGGCGGATCTGTTCGCCGTCGGTCTCGTCGCGCTCTATCTGCTCCAGGGGCAGAAGCCCGACTCCAAGGCGCTGATCGAGTACTTCGCCACGCACGGCACCCCGAGCGCGCCCCAAGGGGTGCCGGAGCCCTTGTGGCAGGTCCTGGCCGGCTTGCTGCAGCCGGACCCGCACGCCCGTTTCCGTACGGCCACGGGCGCGCGCAAGGCGCTGACGGCCGCGATCGAGATGCTGCCGGAAGCAGGACCGGGCGACGAACCGGTGGAGGTGTTCGACCAGATCGGCCCGCTGCCCGCGGGATACGGTCCCGACGGCCCCGTCGGGACCGGCGCCCCCGAAACGCCTGGCAACGGGCCTCAGACGCCCGCACAGGCCGTGGGCGGCACGATTCCCGCACCGCAGCCGCCCCAGGAGACGTACGCGCCGCAGGGCCCCGGACAACAGCTGTACCCACAGCCGCAGGGCACGCCGGTACAACAGCCGTACACGCCGCCCTCGTCGATGTCGGAGACGGGCAGCTTCCATCTCGCTCCACCCCCGCAGCCCCCCGCACCTCATCCGCACCCCGCGCAGCCGCGGACGCCGTCCGCCCCGCTCCCCGGCCACCCGGCGTACCCCTACGCCGCCGCCGACGCGGCCCGAGGCCTCGCCCAGGCCGCTACGGCCGCCGTGCCGTACGGGGCGGCGGCCACCCGCGCCCACACGGCCCGAAACCCTCAGGTTCCGTCGGACGCAGCCCCGCAGCCGTCCTCCACGAAGCGGCCGGGACCGCCCCCGAAGGTGGCGGTCCCGGTGCTGGTGGTGGCGCTGATCTGCTTCGCGGTGGGGATCTGGGCACTCACCCAGGCCTGAGCGTCCTACCGGGCCTGCGGCGGGCCGCCGAACGGCGACTGCCCGCCCGGACCCGGCGGCACGGCGGCGGGAACCGCCCGGCGCCTGGCCAGCAGGGTCCAGACGCCGAGCCCCAGCACCAGCACGGAACCCGCGCCGATGCCCGCCGCGGCCACCATCGTCATGGTGGCGCTCCTGACGGCCTCGGGCGCGCTCCCGCCGCTCTTGGCCATCTCCCTGTCGTCGTCCGTGACCCCGAAGACCCCGGCGTCCCCCTGGTAGGGCGACGGCTTTCTGTCGTTGACGACCTTCACCTTGAGCGTCAGCCCGATGGCCTCGTCGCCGTAATGCTCCGCGACCTCGGGCGAGAGCGTCACCGACAGGTAGTACCAGCCGGCGAAGCGCATGGCGCTGACGTCCGCCGCCGCCGCGTAGCGGTTCTCGTACGCCACCGGGGGCAGCGGGTCCAGAGCCACTGAGCTGGACGCCCCGGAGTACGACAGCATCGCGTTGTCCACATGCCCGCCCGCCGGGTTGTCCAGCGCCATCACCAGGGCGTTGCCTAGGTATTCCGTGGACTTCTTGCTGTTGCTCAGCACGGCCGTGGCGAAGATCTGCTGGCCCCAGTCCACGGGCACCCGATAGAAGCGGGTCCGACCGGGCGCAATGGAGGTGACCCATTCGCCGGACTCCAGCCCGGTGGCGTCGTAGAAGCTGCTTCCACCGGACCGCTCCTGCTTTCCGGCCGGCGGCACCGGCGAGGCGGAGGGCCAGTTCTCCGGTGCCTCGGTCGGCAGCGACTCGCCGTCCTTCAGCGCCGGCTCGGCCTCGAAGCGCAGCTCCAGGCCCCAGACCGCCGGGGACGACGTCGCCTTGCTCTCCCGCTCGATCAGGACGTTGTACGTGCCGCCCGCCTCGCAGGTGTTGCTGTCCTTCTCCACGGTCCGGTGGGCGTACGCGGTGATCGGGCGCGGGAACTCCGCCGACTCGAAGTCCGCGTCCTCAGAACTGCACTGGTTGTCGTCCAGGTCCCTGATGCTGATCGTGATGCCGTCCCCGTAGGCGACCTTTCCGCCTGCCTTCGGCACTGCCACGGCGGAGACGTACGCATCGGTCGTGTCGTCGAGCTCCAGACGGTAGTAGAGCTTCTGCCCCTGCTCGATGGAGCTCCTGTAGACCGCCCCGGGCTTCAGCTCCTCCGCTTCGGCGTTCGTCTCCGCGCCCGGGACCGATGTCGCCGCGGGGTCGAAGGTGTACGCCGCAGGGCCGTCGGCCGCGTGCGCCTGACCCGGCAACGCCGCCACCGCGCACACCGCCGCGATCGTCGCGAGCGTCACCCGGCCCCTGTTGCGCTGCCTGTTCACGCGTTTCCCCTCGTCGTCTGCGTGCCTGCTCTGCGTCGGCTGCGTACGAACAGGAGCCCCGCGATCAGGACGGCCGCGGCGCCCGCTCCGGCAGCCGTCGCGATGCCGGTCCATCCTGCCCCGCCCGCACCACCGCTGTCTGCGGCCCCCGTCGTAATGCCGCCGTCGCCCGTTCCGTACCCCCGAGCTCCGCCGTCAGCGCGGGAGTTCCGTGCTGGGGCCCGGAGAGCTAAGCGGCCCGGTCCAGCGGGCTCACCGGGCGCGGAAGCCGGGTGTGCGCCCACCGGGTCCCTCGCGGCCACCTGTACACCAACGTCGCTTTGCTCATGCGATCCAATGATTTGCTCTGGTGAACCCAGAGAGGCGACTGTCACTGCCGCGCAACAGCGGACTCAGGACAGCAGAAAGCCCCGGCCGCTCGGCGGCCGGGGCTTCTAGCAGACTGTTCCGTCTCACACACCTGAACCTGCGGGCACGGAGTCGGTCGCCTCCGTCCACAGATCCTGCTCGGCGCGATCCGCCTGGATCTGGCGGTACACGAGGAGCCCGCCGATGGCGGCCAGTGCGACCAGGAGAAGCTTCTTCACCGCGCGACCTCGTCTTTCCTTGACGTAAGGAACTTCTGCCGCCCGACTATACACACCGGCCGATACCGATCGGTGACCTCCCCGGAACCCGCTCGCCGCCCCTTCCGGGCCCCCGCCGAGGCCGCTCACCGCCCCGGGAACAGCTTTTCCGAGCCGGTTGCACCATAAGAGTGGTGTTCATCGGAAGATCGGCGCACCGGGGGCGTCGGTCCCGGTGTTCGAGGGCCGGATCCACATCATCGAAAGGGTAAGCAAACCGGACCACCTGAAAGCGAGGGGCCATGAGCACCTTCAGGGCCAAGAGCATCTGGACCGCCTTCGTCACCGCCTTCTTCGCACTTCTCGCGTCGCTGGGCCTTGCCACCGCCCAGGCCACGGCCGCGGAGCCGACGGTCACGAACCAGAAGCACACGGATGCGGCACCGGCAACCGCGACCACCCCGTCGGTGCGATGGACCCTTCCGCGTGACAGGGCGCTGCCACCCACGATGAAACAGCGCATCCGCGCCGAGGCGCACGGCTCCTCGCCGGCCGGCCGCCAGCTGTCCGCCGACACCACGGACGCCGCTCGGACGACGTACAGCACCCAGTCCGCCCACGGCGCCACACCTGCCGGGGACTCGGCCCCGCTGCCACCCTGAGGGCGGCGCGAACGCCACCCAGGCCCCTGGTCCGGTTCACACCGGCGGGGGCCTTTTTCGCGCCCCGATACGCAGCCGCTTCCGCGCGATGGAACGCAACGGGGCGACGTCGGCCGACCGGCCGGTGTCCTTGGATGCCGGTCCGTTGCGGTACGGCGTCGGTCGGTGCTGCCCGCATCTGTTGGTGTCAGCCGTTGATGTCAGCCGAGTGTCAGTGGGTGGTGACAAGCTCCATCGACATGAGCGCTCATGTGTGTCTAAGAGACGTCGGACAGGCCGATCTGGAGGAATTCTTCGCGCAGGAACACGATCCTGAGGCCGTCCAGCGGTCAAAGTTCCCACCCCGGGAACGGGAAGCCTTCATGACCCACTGGACGACAAAGGTTCTTGGGGACCCCACCGTCTTCGTACAGGCCGTCACCGTCGACGGAGCGCTGGCGGGCAACGTGGTGGCGTGGTCGGGCGAGGGCCGGCGCTTCATCGGATACTGGCTCGGCAGGCAGTACTGGGGACTGGGCGTCGGTACGCAGGCACTGGAGCTGTTCCTGGAGCGGGAAAAGGCCCGTCCCCTGCACGCCGACCCCTTCGTCGGGAACACCGGCTCGGTGCGACTGCTGGAGAAGCACGGCTTCCGGCGAGCCGGGGCGGTTTGGTACGGCGAGCAGGAGCACATCATGTTGGTGCTCGACGAAGACCCCGTCTGAGCCCATGCCCGCCTCGGAAGACCCATTGACCGGCTGATGTCAGACGTAGACGTCAAAGGCCCCCCACCGGTAACGGTGGGGGGCCTTTGCAATGGTGGGGCTAACAGGATTTGAACCTGTGGCCTCATCCTTATCAGGGATGCGCTCTAACCAACTGAGCTATAGCCCCGCCGCGCTGCTGCGCTGACTTCTGAAGATTAGCGCACGTCGGGGCCAGTCCCAAAATCGATACCCGGCGTCCTACTCGTCCTCGGCGAGAGTGAGCTCCACGCCACCCACGAAGCCCGCCGACAGGTTGTAGATGAAGGCGCCCAGCGTCGCCAGTGCGGTCGCCAGCACCACGTCGATCACCGCGATGACCGACGTGAAGATGAGGACCCGCGGCAGCGACAGGAACGACTGCAGATCGAAGCCGTTGCTCTCGTTCGAGCCGGTGGCCTCGCTGATGGTGCCGCCCACGGTGGAGAAGACGCCCATCGCGTCCATCACCATCCACAGGACGGCGGCCGCGACCACCGTGCAGATCCCGAGCGCGATGGAGAGAAGGAAACTGACCTTCATCACCGACCACGGATCGGCCTTCGCCACCCGCAGACGCGCCTTACGGGTACGCGGAGTGGTCCGCGCCCCCGTCCGCGGCAGCCGGGTCGCCTGCGTGCCGCCCGCTACACCGCCTTGTGTGCCTCCGCCCTGCGTACCGCCCGCAGGCGACTGGTACGCCTGCGGCGGGTGGTAGGGCCCCGTCTGAGCCGCTGCGGGCTCCCGCTCGCCGGGCAACGGCCCGGTGGCGTACCCCTCGTACTGCGGCTGTGGTCCCCGAGTGTCCGTCACAGTGCCCCCTTGGGAGTCCGTGGCAGAGCCACGGGCACCGTTCGCTCCAGCTCCGGAAGCGGCCGAATCGGCGCCCGTGGCTCCACTCACGCTCTACTCCTCGTGCTCCCCGGCCGAAGGCTCCGTGCCCTCGACTGTGCCCTCGACCACGTTCTCGGCATGGGCCTCGACCGTGGCGCCTTCGGCCTCATCGGTCCCGTCGACCTCTTCGGCCTCACGACCGGCCTCGGCGTTGCGCGCGATACCGACGACGGCATCGCGCTTGCCCAGATTGATCAGTTGGACGCCCATGGTGTCACGGCCCGTCTCCCTGACTTCATTGACTCGCGTACGAATCACACCACCGCCGAGCGTGATAGCGAGGATCTCGTCCGCTTCCTCCACCACCAGCGCGCCGACCAGCGAACCACGATCCTCGACGATCTTGGCGGCCTTGATACCCAGCCCGCCACGACCCTGGACGCGGTACTCGTCGACAGCGGTGCGCTTCGCGTACCCGCCGTCAGTGGCAGTGAACACGAACGTACCGGGCCGGACAACATTCATCGACAGCAGTTCGTCGCCCTCGCGGAAACTCATGCCCTTCACGCCCGAGGTGGCACGGCCCATCGGGCGCAGTGCGTCGTCCGTCGCCGTGAACCTGATCGACTGGGCCTTCCTGCTGATGAGGAGCAGGTCGTCCTCGGCCGACACCAGTTCCGCGCCGATCAGCTCGTCGTCCGCGCCGCTCTCCGTCTCCCGGAGGTTGATCGCGATGACGCCACCGGAACGCGGCGAGTCGTAGTCCTTGAGCGAGGTCTTCTTCACCAGACCTCCCTTGGTCGCCAGGACCAGGTAAGGCGCCGCCTCGTAGTCACGGATCGCCAGGATCTGCGCGATCTGCTCGTCCGGCTGGAACGCCAGCAGGTTGGCGACGTGCTGGCCACGCGCGTCCCGGCCGGCGTCCGGCAGCTCGTACGCCTTGGCCCGGTAGACCCGGCCCTTGTTCGTGAAGAACAGCAGCCAGTGGTGCGTCGTCGACACGAAGAAGTGGTCGACGATGTCGTCTTCCCTCAGCTTCGTGCCGCGCACGCCCTTGCCGCCACGCTTCTGCGAGCGGTAGTCGTCCGTCTTGGTGCGCTTGACGTACCCGCCGCGCGAGATGGTGACGACGATGTCTTCCTCGGCGATGAGGTCCTCGATCGACATGTCGCCGTCGAAGGGCACCAGCTTGGAGCGCCGGTCGTCGCCGAACTTGTCGACGATCGAAGCCAGTTCCTCGCTGACGATCTGACGCTGCCGAGCCGGCGACGCGAGGATCTCGTTGTACTCGTTGATCTTCGCCTGGAGCTCGTCGTGCTCGGCGGTGATCTTCTGGTGCTCCAGCGCGGCCAGGCGGCGCAGCTGCATCTCCAGGATCGCGTTCGCCTGGAGCTCGTCGATCTCCAGCAGGCCCATCAGGCCATCACGCGCGATCTCCACGGTGTTGCTGCGGCGGATGAGCGCGATGACCTCGTCGATCGCGTCCAGCGCCTTGAGCAGGCCGCGCAGGATGTGCGCCCGCTCCTCGGCCTTGCGTAGCCGGAACTTCGTACGCCGGACGATGACCTCGATCTGGTGCGTCACCCAGTGCCGGATGAAGGCGTCGATCGACAGCGTGCGCGGCACCCCGTCGACGAGCGCCAGCATGTTCGCGCCGAAGTTCGACTGCAGATCGGTGTGCTTGTAGAGGTTGTTCAGCACGACCTTGGCGACAGCGTCACGCTTCAGCACGACGACCAGTCGCTGGCCCGTGCGCGAGGACGTCTCGTCACGGACGTCCGCGATGCCGCCGACCTTGCCGTCCTTCACCAGGTCGGCGATCTTCTGCGCGAGGTTGTCGGGGTTGGTCTGGTACGGAAGCTCCGTGACGACCAGGCACTGCCGGCCCTGGATCTCCTCGACCGCCACCACCGCGCGCATCGTGATCGAGCCGCGTCCGGTGCGGTACGCCTCTTCGATGCCCTTGCGTCCGACGACGAGCGCGCCCGTCGGGAAGTCAGGGCCCTTGATCCGCTCGAGCAGAGCGTCCAGGAGCGCCTCGTGCGAAGCCTCCGGATTCTCCAGGTACCACTGCGCACCGGCGGCGACCTCGCGCAGGTTGTGCGGCGGAATGTTCGTGGCCATACCCACCGCGATGCCTGCCGAGCCGTTGATCAGCAGGTTCGGGAACCGGGCCGGCAGAACAACCGGCTCCTGGTTGCGGCCGTCGTAGTTGTCCTTGAAATCGACGGTCTCCTCGTCGATGTCCCGGACCATCTCCATGGACAGCGGCATCATCTTGCACTCGGTGTACCGCATGGCCGCGGCCGGGTCGTTACCCGGGGAGCCGAAGTTGCCGTTGGAGTCCACCAGCGGCATGCGCATCGACCAGTGCTGTGCCAGGCGCACGAGCGCGTCGTAGATCGAGGAGTCGCCGTGCGGGTGGTACGTACCCATGACGTCACCGACGACGCGGGCACACTTGTAGAAGCCCTTCTCGGGCCGGTAGCCACCGTCGTACATCGCGTACAGCACCCGGCGGTGGACGGGCTTCAGACCGTCCCTCACGTCGGGCAGCGCGCGCGACACGATGACGGACATCGCGTAGTCGAGGTAGGAGCGCTGCATCTCCGTCTCGAGCCCCACGGGCTCGACACGCATGCCCACGCCCGGAACGGCGGGCTCCTCTTCGGGCATCACAGGGGTGTTCTCGTCGGCCATTGCTGGTCAAAGTCCTTTCGCACTGCGGCTTGCTTGTACGGCCGACTCAGATGTCGAGGAAGCGGACGTCCTTGGCATTGCGCTGGATGAACGAGCGCCGCGCCTCGACGTCCTCGCCCATCAGCACCGAGAACAGGTCGTCGGCCTGCGCCGCGTCGTCCAGGGTGACCTGGCCCAGCACACGGTGGTCGACATCCATCGTGGTGACGCGCAGCTCCTCGGCGTTCATCTCACCCAGGCCCTTGAAGCGCTGGATCGAGTCTTCCTTGATCCGCTTGCCGTTCTGCTTGCCGAGCGTCACCAGGGCATCGCGCTCGCGGTCCGAGTACGCGTACTCGAAGTCGTCACGGCCCCACTTGATCTTGTAGAGCGGCGGGCGTGAGAGGTACACGTGCCCGGACTCGACCAGCGGCCGCATGAAGCGGAACAGGAAAGTCAGCAGCAGGGTGTTGATGTGCTGACCGTCGACGTCGGCGTCCGCCATCAAAATGATCTTGTGATAGCGGAGCTTCTCGATGTCGAAATCCTCGTGGACCCCGGTGCCGAAGGCCGAGATCAGCGCCTGGACCTCGGTGTTCTGCAGGATCTTGTCGATCCGGGCCTTCTCGACGTTCAGGATCTTGCCCCGGATCGGCAGGATGGCCTGGTACATCGGGTTACGGCCGGACTTCGCCGAACCACCGGCGGAGTCACCCTCGACGATGAAGATCTCGCACTTCGTCGGGTCGTTGGACTGACAGTCGCTCAGCTTGCCGGGCAGCGAGGCGCTCTCCAGGAGCCCCTTGCGCCGGGTGAGGTCACGCGCCTTGCGGGCCGCGACACGGGCCGTGGAGGCCGCGATGCCCTTGCGGATGATGTCGGCGGCCTCGTTGGGGTTCCGGTCGAACCAGTCCGTCAGCTGCTCGTGGACCACTTTCTGGACGAAGGTCTTCGCCTCGGTGTTGCCGAGCTTGGTCTTCGTCTGCCCCTCGAACTGGGGCTCGCCCAGCTTGACCGAGATGATCGCCGTCAGACCCTCGCGGACGTCCTCACCGGTGAGGTTGTCGTCCTTTTCGCGCAGCAGCTTCTTGTCGCGCGCGTAGCGGTTGACCAGCGAGGTCAGCGCCGCGCGGAAGCCCTCCTCGTGCGTACCGCCCTCATGCGTGTGGATCGCGTTGGCGAAGGAGTAGACGCCCTCGGTGTACTGCGTGTTCCACTGCATGGCGATCTCGGCCGAGAGGAGTCGCTCCTTGTCCTCGGCCTCGATGTCGATCACCGACTGGTGAATGAGCTCGCCCTTGCGGGAGTTGAGGTACTTGACGAAGTCGACGATGCCGTTCTCGTAGTGGTACGTGACCGTGCGGGTCGACTCCTCGTCGGGGACGTCGACCACCTCGGCGCTGTCGGCGCCGGCCGTGGCCTTCGCCGACTCCCGCTCGTCGGTGAGCTTGAGCGTGAGTCCCTTGTTGAGGAACGCCATCTCCTGGAATCGGCGCGAGAGCGTCTCGAAGGAGTAGTCGGTCGTCTCGAAGACATCGCCGTCGGCCCAGAAGGTGACGGTCGTCCCCGTCTCCTCCGTGGCCTCGTTCCGAGCCAGCGGGGCGGTCGGGACACCGAGCTTGTAGTCCTGGGTCCAGCGGTAGCCGTCCGTCCTGACCTCGACGGCGACCCGGGTGGACAGGGCGTTGACGACGGACACACCGACGCCGTGCAGACCACCGGAGACGGCGTAGCCGCCGCCCCCGAACTTTCCGCCCGCGTGCAGGACGGTGAGCACGACCTCGACGGCCGGCTTGCCTTCGGACGGCACGATCCCGACGGGGATACCGCGGCCGTTGTCGATCACGCGCACCCCGCCGTCGGCGAGGATCGTGACGTCGATGGTGTCCGCGTGCCCGGCCATCGCCTCGTCGACCGAGTTGTCGACAACCTCTTGCACGAGGTGGTGGAGACCGCGCTCACCGGTCGACCCGATGTACATACCGGGTCGCTTGCGGACCGCGTCCAGGCCTTCGAGCACAGTGATCGCGCTGGCGTCGTACGAGGCGGTCACCTCGCCGTGCTCACCGGCTGTGGACGGGATGTTCTCGTTGGGGTTGCCGGAATCGGCCACGAAGCGCCCTTTCTGGCACAGCACAGGCCGTTCTCCGGCAGGCGGGAGCGGCTGCGTCGTTCGGCTTGTATCGACGACTCCCGCGAGGAAGCGGGATTGTCCATCAGTCTACCGGTAGCGCCGACATGAATGGGGGTTTGCCGGTGCCTGAGTACGCATGTGCCGCCCTGAATGAGCGGCTGACGACTCCCCATATTCGGGAAGGGGCCCCGGGGGGCTCACGAGGGCATTGCGCGCTTCGGGCTGTCAACCTCCCGCTACGGTGAGGGACGCCCCACGTCCCTCACGGGACCCAAACCCCCACATAGCCGTACAGACCGGAAAGGTCGCGTCGTCGGCAGATCAGGACATAGGCGAGTGAAACGCCCCCATGTCGTCCCCGGCGTGAGCCGGTGCCTGAGGGCTCCGGAGGAGGAAAAGACCTGCTCAGCCGTAGGTGTCGCCGGGTCCCTTGCTCCCGGGCGTCCGGAGCGGGCCGAATCTGCGCTGCGGACCGCCGGGGCCGAGAACTTTGATCATCCGTACGGTGCCGTGGCCCAGATCCGTGTTCAGCCGGGCCACCAGCTGAGGTGCCAGCAGCCGGAGCTGTGTCGCCCACGCCGTCGAATCGCACTGCACGGTCAGCACCCGCTCGACCGGATCCTCGTCGTAGCGCACCGGCACACAGTGATTGGCCAGGTCGTCACCGACGATCTGGGGCCAGCGGCCCATCACTCCCCCGACGGCCGCCGGGGTCTCCCAGCCCCGCTCGGTGATCAGCCGGTTGATCGCCGATCCCAACGGCAGCGGATCACGGCCGTCGGACCGGGCGCCCGACCGCAGACCGCCGCCTCGCCTGGCCTGCTTCTTCTGCTGAGCCGCGGCGCCCCGCGCACGGGCCTGCTCCTTCGCCGCACGCAGGGCCACGCGCGCCAGATCCACACCCGACACGTCGGGCTGCTTCACCCGCCGCGGCGTGGGTCCACCCCGCTCGTCCGGACCGCTCACCGTCGCTCCACCGCCCCGGCGGACACCTCGTACCGCGCACCGGCCAGCACACCCGGTACGTCATCGTTGACCGCGGCCGTCACCAGCACCTGCTCGCCGGGGGCCACGAGCTCCGCCAGCCGCTCGCGACGGCGCGCGTCCAGCTCGGCGAACACGTCGTCGAGCACCAGCACCGGCTCATTGCCCTCGGTGCGGAGCAGGTCGTACGAAGCCAGTCTGAGCGCCAGGGCGTACGACCAGGACTCGCCATGGCTCGCGTACCCTTTCGCCGGCATTCCGCGCAGGCCCAGCACCACGTCGTCACGGTGCGGACCGACCAGCGTCACGCCGCGCTCGATCTCCTGTTTGCGTGCCTGGACCAGTGCGGTCATCACCTGCTCGTACAGCTCCTCGCGATTGCGCGCGGGCTCCACATCGGGACCGACCGAGCTGCGGTACTCCAGCGTCACCGGTCCACCGCCGGGGGCGACGTCCGCGTACGCCTTGTCCGCCAGCGGCTGCAGGGTCGCGATCAGGTCCAGCCGCTGCGCCAGCAGCTCCGCCCCCACACGGCCCAGGTGCTGGTCCCACACGTCCAGCGTGGACAGATCCATCGACCGGCCGCCGTGTCTGCGGGCCATGGCGGCGGACTTCAACAGGGTGTTCCGCTGCTTCAGCACCCGCTCGTAGTCGGATCGGACTCCGGCCATGCGGGGGGAGCGCGCCGTGATCAGCTCGTCCAGAAAGCGCCGGCGCTCGCCCGGGTCACCCTTCACGAGCGCAAGGTCCTCCGGGGCGAAGAGCACCGTCCGTACTATCCCCAGGACGTCACGCGGTCTGACCTGCGACGACCTGTTGACACGGGCCCGATTGGCGCGGCCCGGATTGAGCTCCAGCTCGATCAGCTGCGAACGCTCGCCCTGGGTGACCGCAGCGCGTACGACGGCGCGCTCCGCACCCATCCGCACCAGGGGGGCGTCGGACGACACCCGGTGGCTGCCGAGCGTGGCGAGATAGCCGACCGCCTCCACCAGATTGGTCTTGCCCTGGCCGTTGGCCCCCACGAACGCGGTGACGCCCGGGTCGAGAGGAACCTCGACCCGGGCGTACGAGCGGAAGTCGGCCAGCGAGAGATGCGTGACGTGCATGGTCGCCGACCCTTCCGACTGCGTGCTCTGCTGTGTTCCGCTGTGCCCCGGGGCTGCCCGCGCCCCGCGGTCCTACTTCTTGTTCTCGACCGCGTGGCCGCCGAACTGGTTGCGCAGCGCGGCGATCATCTTCATCTGCGGCGAGTCGTCCTGACGCGAGGCGAAGCGGGCGAACAGGGACGCTGTGATCGCGGGCAGCGGAACCGCGTTGTCGATGGCGGCCTCGACCGTCCACCGGCCCTCGCCGGAGTCGGCTGCGAAGCCACGGAGCTGGTCGAGGTGCTCGTCGTCGTCCAGCGCGTTGACCGCCAGGTCGAGCAGCCAGGAACGGATGACCGTGCCCTCCTGCCAGGAGCGGAAGACCTCGCGCACGTCGGTGACGGAGTCGACCTTCTCCAGGAGCTCCCAGCCCTCGGCGTAGGCCTGCATCATGGCGTACTCGATGCCGTTGTGGACCATCTTGGCGAAGTGGCCGGCGCCGACCTTGCCCGCGTGGACGGAACCGTAGTCACCCTCGGGCTTGAGGGCGTCGAAGACCGGCTGGACCTTCTCGACGTTCGCGGCTTCGCCGCCGTACATCAGGGCGTAGCCGTTCTCCAGGCCCCAGACGCCGCCGGAGACGCCGCAGTCGACGAAGCCGATGCCCTTGATGCCCAGCTCGACGGCGTGCTTCTCGTCGTCGGTCCAGCGGGAGTTCCCACCGTCCACGACGACGTCGCCCGGGGAGAGCAACTCGGCCAGCTCGTCGATGGTGGACTGGGTCGCGGCACCCGCCGGAACCATCACCCACACGACGCGCGGACCCTTGAGCTTGCCCACAAGCTCTTCGAGGCTGTGGACATCGGCGACGTCCGGGTTGCGGTCGTAACCGATGACCGTGTGCCCTGCGCGGCGGATGCGCTCGCGCATGTTGCCGCCCATCTTGCCGAGGCCGACGAGACCGAGCTCCATCAGAGATTCCTTACGCGTTGTGCCGATTCGTACCCAGGGCCGAGCCTACGCCCGGCCCGGGACAGCACGGCGGGGTGCAGCACGGTGGGCCCGCTCTGCGCTGAGCCTGCCCGCCGGAAACTGCCATGACAGGAACGACCGCCGGATCAGCCGGAGAGGCGGACCGGCATGATCAGGTACTTGTACGAGTCGTTCGCCTCGGCGTCGACGGCCGCCCGGCCACTGAGCAGGGCCGGCTTGGTCGACGTCGTGAAGGAGAGCTGAGCGACCGGGGAGTCGATCGCGCTGAGCCCGTCCAGCAGGAAGGTCGGGTTGAAGGCGATCGAGATGTCGTCACCCTCGAGCACGGCGTCGACACGCTCCACAGCCTGTGCGTCGTCGCTGGAGCCGGCCTCCAGGATCAGCACGCCCTGCTCGAAGCTCAGCCGCACCGGGGTGTTCCGCTCGGCGACGAGGGCCACACGCTTGACGGCCTCGACGAACGGGGCGGTCTCGATGACCGCGACCGAGTTGAACTCGGTGGGGAAGAGGGTCCGGTACTTCGGAAGATCGCCCTCGAGCAGCCGCGTGGTCGTACGGCGGCCTGCGCCCTCGAAACCGATGAGCCCTTCACCCGCGCCCGAGCCGGACAGGGCCAGGGTCACCGTGTCACCGCTGGTCAGCGCCTTGGCTGTGTCCAGGAGCGTCTTGGCGGGCACCAGGGCCACAGCCGAGGCGTCGGGGTTCTCCGGCTTCCACAGGAACTCACGGACTGCGAAGCGGTAGCGGTCGGTCGAAGCGAGAGTGACGGTCTCGCCCTCGATCTCGATCCGGACGCCGGTCAGGACCGGCAGGGTGTCGTCACGCCCGGCCGCGATGGCGACCTGCGCCGCAGCGGAGGCGAAGACCTCACCGGGGACGGTGCCCGTGGCGGTCGGCATCTGCGGCAGTGCCGGGTACTCCTCCACAGGCAGGGTGTGGAGTGTGAAGCGCGAGGAGCCGCAGACCACCGTGGCCCGTACGCCGTCGGTGGAAATCTCCACCGGCCTGTTCGGCAGGGCGCGGCAGATGTCGGCGAGCAGCCGGCCGGAGACGAGCACCGTGCCGTCCTCCTCGACCTCCGCGTCCACGGAGACCTTGGCCGAGACCTCGTAGTCGAAGCTCGAGAAGCTGAGGGCGCCGTCCTCAGCCTTCAGCAGAAGGCCCGCGAGAACGGGCGCCGGCGGACGGGCCGGGAGGCTGCGGGCCACCCAGGCCACCGCCTCCGCGAGTACATCGCGCTCCACCCGGATCTTCACCGGAACCGCCTCCTGCTGTTGCTCGCTCGCCCTGCTGGCCTTCGTCGTCTGACCGGGGCTCCCTGCCCAAGGGCTGGGGAGACCACCGGGGTCCAGTCTGACGTACGGCACCGACACTCGTTGCTGCTCGGGGTCAAGTCGCACCAGGAGGTTCGCCGAGCTCGCCGCTCGAGTTGTGCACAGGCCCCACTTCGAAGCGGATTCCTGGCTAACTCTGAGTGGTAGTAGTAGTAGGCCCTGTGGAAACCGTGGATAACGTCATTTCCCCAGGTCAGACCCTGTTTTTTGTCCACCGACCCTGTGGGTGGCACCGGTGGACAACCAGGCGTTTCTGTGGACACGCGAAAGTTCTGCACACTCGATGCACAGGGCAGGGGGACTTCTCCCCAGGGCTGTCCCCAGCTTTACCCACGTTCCCCACAGCTCAACCGAGGCCCCTTGTGTGACGCCTTTCACTCTCGGCGGTGAAAGCGGGTGTTGTGTTGCCGAACAGTGGACAGGGGTGTGGAGAAGCTGGGGACAACAGGGGCACTCCTGTGGGCCGACGGTGGACAACATCATCGCGACCCTGTGGACGAAATTTTTGTCCACAGGCTGTGGATCATTGTTGACCACAAATCCCCAGGCACCTGACCTGGCCTGATGGAGTATCGACAGTCGGCCCTGTGGACGCAATCTGGACAACTTCGCAGTCCCCAGGCTGTGGACGCCGGATTCCGCGTTCTTCTGTGGAGAAGCGCTGGTCCGAGGCCTGTATTCGAACAGAGCACACGGCCTCAGCCGTCCCGCAGGCCGTGGACCAGACCCGAATCGGGTGCGCGGCATGGCCCCGGAGGCTGTCGCGGTGACGCTGTACGTCGGTTCCTGGAGCCCTCTCTCAGCATCCGGGGACGAAGAAAGGGCGCCCCATGAGGACGTCATGCGGTCCTCGCGGGGCGCCCGGGGCGCGCGGTACGGCGGGCTGGCTGCTGTTCCGGCCTCAGCCGTTCTTGATGCGGTTGGTGAGCTCGGTGACCTGGTTGTAGATGGAACGCCGCTCCGCCATCAGGGCGCGGATCTTCCGGTCGGCGTGCATCACCGTGGTGTGGTCGCGTCCGCCGAACTGGGCGCCGATCTTGGGCAGGGAAAGATCCGTCAGCTCGCGGCACAGATACATCGCGATCTGGCGCGCCGTCACCAGTACGCGGCTCCGCGAGGATCCGCAGAGATCTTCCACCGTCAGTCCGAAGTAGTCCGCGGTCGCCGCCATGATGGCCGGCGCGGTGATCTCGGGGGCCGAGTCCTCGCCGCCCGGGATCAGGTCCTTGAGCACGATCTCGGTGAGGCCGAGGTCCACCGGCTGCCGGTTCAGGCTCGCGAAGGCGGTCACGCGGATGAGCGCCCCCTCCAGCTCCCGGATGTTGCGCGAGATGCGGGAGGCGATGAACTCGAGTACCTCCGGTGGGGCGTTGAGCTGCTCCTGCACGGCTTTCTTGCGGAGGATCGCGATACGCGTCTCCAGCTCCGGCGGCTGCACATCGGTGGTGAGCCCCCACTCGAACCGGTTGCGCAGACGGTCCTCGAGGGTCACCAGCTGTTTGGGCGGACGGTCCGAGGACAGCACGATCTGCTTGTTGGCGTTGTGCAGCGTGTTGAAGGTGTGGAAGAACTCCTCCTGCGTCGACTCCTTGCTTGCCAGGAACTGGATGTCGTCGACCAGGAGGATGTCCACGTCGCGGTAGCGCTTGCGGAAGGTGTCGCCCTTGCCGTCGCGGATCGAGTTGATGAATTCGTTCGTGAACTCCTCGGAACTCACGTACCGCACCCGGGTGCCCGGGTAGAGGCTCCGCGCGTAATGCCCGATGGCGTGCAGCAGGTGGGTCTTGCCGAGCCCCGACTCCCCGTAGATGAAGAGGGGGTTGTACGCCTTGGCGGGGGCCTCGGCGACGGCGACCGCCGCCGCGTGCGCGAAGCGGTTGGACGCCCCGATCACAAAGGTGTCGAAGAGGTACTTCGGATTCAGCCGGGCGTGCGGCTCGCCGGTGCCGGGCGGAGGCGCGGACTGGGTGCCCATGGGGCCGCCGCCGTTCCTCCCGGTCCCGGGGCCGGACTGGCGGTGCTGGGGCGGCTGGTCCTGCATATCGTGGCGGTCGCGGCTGTCCCGCGGCTCGTAGCCCTGGTGCTCGGGCGGCTGCGGACGGTAGTCGTGCTGCGGCTGCTGAGGACGCGGGCTCGCGTACGGGTCGCGGTCCTGGTACCCGCCATGCCGGGGCTGCCAGGAGCGGTCCTCCTGGACCCGGGGCCAGGCGCCGGGCTCGGGGCGGTGCTGCTGGTAGTCCGGGTAGGCGGGACGGGCCGTAGGCATGCCGTCGTCCGAGGGCCTGGGGCCGTAGCCGTCGTATCCGTCGTTGCGCGAAAGCTCGTCGTGCTGCGGCCCCTGGTAGCGGTGGGACTGCTGCCCCTGGTGGGGCTGGTGCATCGGGGGCGCGGGCGGAGCAGGAGGCTCGTCGGCGGAGTCGTCGACGGTGATCGCGATCCGGATCGGGCGTCCGCACTCGCGGGTGAGCGTCTCGCTGATCAGCGGTGCGAGCCGACCCTCGAGGACACGCTTGCCCCACTCGTTGGGCACGGCCAGTAGCGCGGTGTCGGCGACGAGTGCCAAAGGCTGGCAGCGCTCGATCCACTGCTTGTCCTTCGGCTCGATGCCCTGCTGGCCCTCCCCGAGGAGCTGTTCCAGCACTCGCGGCCACACTGCGGCAAGATCGGCAGGTACGTCAGCCACAAGGCACGCTCTCTCGCATGTCCCACGAATGTGTACTTCTCGGGACGGGATGGGTCGGGTCGGGTGAGGCCCGGCAGGCAGGAAGGGAAAGAACCGGAGTTCAGCCACGGTAGTCAGGCCGACCCGCGCGGTTCAAGTTGTTGTCCACAGGCTGTGTACAGCAAGGGGTGGTGCGGACCTGGTTTGACCGGACGGCGCAGCCGCGCGTACCGTGACCAGGTCGAGTTGTCGATGGCTGCTGCCGCCTGCCTCCGATGGGCAAACATCACGATCTGTGATTGTGAAGCGGTGCACTAAGGCGTTTACGCGAGTTCCTCGTGGGCGCACGGTGACAGCCAGGCGATGTCCCGCCAACACACGAATCATTTCTGGAGCCCCCGAGTGAGCAAGCGCACCTTCCAGCCGAACAATCGTCGTCGCGCCAAGACCCATGGCTTTCGCCTGCGGATGCGTACCCGTGCCGGCCGCGCGATTCTCGCGAACCGCCGTGGCAAGGGTCGCGCCAACCTGTCCGCCTGATCGCGGCCAGGTCATGACGTGCTGCCTACCGAGAATCGGCTGAGGCGGCGCGAGGACTTCGCAGCCGCTGTACGCCGGGGACGTCGGGCCGGACGCCCGCTACTCGTCGTACATCTACGCAGCGGTGTTACGGACCCGCACGTGACAGGGGAGAGTGCTCCCCCGCCACGTGCGGGTTTCGTTGTCAGCAAAGCAGTGGGTGGAGCGGTCGTTCGCACCGCGGTGAAGCGAAAGCTTCGCCATCTGGTCCGCGATCGGCTTGCTCAGCTGCCCCCCGGTAGCCTTGTTGTCGTACGAGCGCTGCCCGGATCGGGTGACGCCGACCATGCACAGCTGGCCCGAGACCTGGACGCCGCTCTTCAGCGGCTGCTGGGAGGGGGTGCGCGATGAAGTACCCGCTGCTGGCTCTGATCAAGCTGTACCAGTGGACGATCAGCCCGCTTCTGGGGCCCGTCTGCCGCTACTACCCGTCGTGTTCCCACTATGGATATACGGCGATCGACCGGCACGGTGCCATCAAGGGAACAGCGCTGACCGCATGGCGCATCCTGCGATGCAATCCGTGGTCACCCGGCGGCGTGGATCACGTACCGCCACGCAAACGTCCGCGTTGGCACGAACTGCTGCGCAGCTGTCTGCGTGGCGGCAAGGGCGGGGCCTCCGCCGCCGATGTGCCTTCCGGGGGGTCGGTATCCGAACCCCTGAGCCCGGCCACGGAGACCTCGCCCAAAGCTCAAGGAGCCTGATTAGTGGACACGATTGCCAGTCTGTTCAGCTTTATCACCACACCCGTCTCGTGGGTCATCGTCCAGTTCCACAAGCTGTACGGAGCGCTCTTCGGCGATGACACGGGGTGGGCCTGGGGCCTGTCCATCGTGTCCCTGGTCATCCTGATCCGGATCTGTCTGATCCCGCTGTTCGTCAAGCAGATCAAGTCGACCCGGAACATGCAGGTGCTCCAGCCGAAGATGAAGGCGATTCAGGAGCGCTACAAGAACGACAAGCAGCGTCAGTCCGAAGAGATGATGAAGCTGTACAAGGAGACGGGTACCAACCCGCTCTCCTCGTGCCTTCCCATCCTGGCGCAGTCCCCGTTCTTCTTCGCCCTTTACCACGTGCTCTCGGCCATCGCCTCGGGCAAGACGATCGGCGTCATCGACCAGCCGCTGCTGGACAGCGCCCGTCAGGCGCACATCTTCGGCGCTCCGCTGGCTGCGAAGTTCATGGACAGCGAAGAGAAGGTCCAGGCGCTCGGCGCCTCGCTGACCGACGTCCGTGTCGTGACCGCGATCATGATCGTGATGATGTCCGCCTCGCAGTTCTTCACGCAGCGCCAGCTGATGACGAAGAATGTCGACCTGACGGTCAAGACCCCGTACATGCAGCAGCAGAAGATGCTGATGTACATCTTCCCGGTCATCTTCGCCGTCATGGGCATCAACTTCCCCGTCGGTGTCCTTGTGTACTGGCTGACCACGAACGTCTGGACCATGGGTCAGCAGATGTACGTGATCAACCAGAACCCGACGCCGGGCAGCAAGGCGCAGGACCAGTACCTGGGTCGCCTGCTGAAGAGCGTGACGTCTCATGGCGAGGTGCGTGGCAGGACGCGGCGCAACACCGTCAAGCGGATCGTTGCCAAGGGACCCGACCGCAACGACATCGAGCGCAAGTTCATCACCGGTCTGGCCAAGCTGGGTCTCGCCGCCCAGGATGACGGGACAGTCGCGAAGAGCGAAGCCGCCGTCCTTGAAGCCGAGGGCGGGGCTGCGGCCAAGCGGCAGCAGCCCAAGCGCCAGACCAAGGCGAAGCGGCACACCGCTGCCACGCATCCCGGCACGGCGAAGGACTCCGGCTCCACGGGCTCGGAATCCAAGACCTCGCTGAAGAAGCAGGACGCATCGCAGGACGACAAGCCGAAGCCGGCGGGCAAGCCCGCCGCGTCCGGCTCCTCACGCCAAGCCAAGTCCGGACAGCGCAAGGGCCCGCAGCGGCCCAAGCACCCGTCCAAGAAGTAAGAAGGAGTCCATCCGTGACGGAAGGCACCACCACCACGGCCGCTGAGGGCAGCGACACTCTGACTCGCCTGGAGCAGGAGGGGGAGATCGCGGCTGATTACCTCGAAGGCCTGCTCGACATCGCTGACCTCGACGGCGATATCGACATGGATGTGGAGGCGGACCGGGCTGCGGTCTCGATCATCAGCGACTCGGCGCGTGACCTGCAGAAGCTTGTGGGCCGCGACGGTGAGGTGCTGGAGGCGCTCCAGGAGCTGACGCGGCTGGCAGTTCACCGTGAAACAGGCGACCGCAGCCGCCTGATGCTGGACATCGCCGGTTTCCGTGCCAAGAAGCGTGAGGTTCTGGCCGCGCTGGGCGCCAAGGCCGCGGATGAGGTCAAGAGCACGGGTGAGCCGGTGAAGCTGGAGCCGATGACACCGTTCGAGCGCAAGGTCGTGCACGATGCGATCGCGGCAGCAGGTCTGCGCAGCGAGTCCGAGGGCGAGGAGCCGCAGCGCTTCGTCGTCGTTCTCCCGGCCTGACCGGATCCTTGTACGATCGGCCCCGTCTGTTCGCAGGCGGGGCCGATCTTTGTCAGCCTCATAGTCAGCGTGCTAGTGCGGTACGGAAGGACGGTCCCCGTGACGGAGGAAGCAGAGCTCCCTCAGGCGCCCAAGGAGGCGCAGGCGGTATTCGGTGAGTTCTTTCCAGAGGCTGTCAGGTACGCGGAGTTGCTCGCGGATGCGGGCGTCAAGCGGGGACTGATCGGTCCTCGCGAGGTTCCCCGCCTGTGGGAACGCCACCTGCTGAACTGTGCGGTGCTCTCCGAAGTGGTCCCCGCCGGTGTCACGGTGTGCGATGTGGGCTCGGGCGCTGGTCTTCCCGGCATCCCGTTGGCACTGGTACGACCTGACCTGAAGATCACGCTACTGGAGCCGTTGCTGCGTCGCACGAACTTCCTTCAGGAGGTCGTCGAGCTCCTCGGGCTGGATCATGTGACGGTCGTCCGCGGCCGGGCCGAAGAGGTGCTCGGGACGCTGCAGCCCGTCCATGTAGTGACGGCCCGGGCGGTGGCCCCGCTCGACCGGCTGGCCGGATGGGGCGTGCCTCTGCTCCGCCCGTACGGCGAGATGCTGGCGCTCAAGGGGGGCACGGCCGAGGAGGAGATCCAGGGAGCTCGCGCCGCTCTGAGTAAGCTGGGAGTGGTGGAGACCGAGGTGCTCCACGTCGGTGAGGGCCTGGTGGATCCTGCGTCCACGGTGGTGCGCGTGGTGGTTGGAGAGAGCCCGGGCGGTGTGAGGTTCGCCGCAAAACGGGCCAAGGCCGCACGGGTGGGCCGGACGCGACGCCGTCGATGAACGTGAGCTAGGCCAGCCTGGTTTATTTGCTTTTCATGCGCATGAGGCTCTTTGTGCTGATGCTCCATGCAAGCAGCGATATGTGTCGCATGCGGAGTGTCGAGAGCCTGCCGCTGTACTGCAGGGGCATCGTGTTTCACGTGAAACGTCGCTCTCTGCTGCAGGGAATCATCGGTCGCGGTCGCGCGGCTGGCGCGCCGCGCAACCGCAAGCCCGTACGGGCTACCGAGTTGTCCACAGAACCGGATTCGTCCACAGAACAGATGGCCTCGCTGGTTCGTGACCCCGAAAGCATGGCAGGCTCTGTTCATTGCGAGCCTGAAGTCGAGGAGAGTGAATCCTTGCGGTCCGACGCCAACATCGCGGGACCGATGACCGACCCGGTCCCCGGTCCCCGTACCGAGTCCCTGGGGGACGGTGTTTCACGTGAAACACCGCCACCGATGGACGACACACCTATTGGTCGTGCCGCTCAGTTGGCGGTCGAGGCCCTTGGCCGCGCCGGCGAGGGCCTCCCGCGACCCGACCGAACACGCGTCATGGTCGTGGCCAACCAGAAGGGCGGGGTGGGCAAGACGACCTCGACGGTCAACCTTGCCGCCTCGCTCGCACTGCACGGTGCGCGTGTCCTGGTGGTGGACCTCGACCCGCAGGGGAATGCCTCCACGGCTCTGGGCATCGACCATCACGCAGAAGTGCCCTCCATCTATGACGTCCTTGTGGAGAGCATGCCGCTCTCCGAGGTGGTCCAGCCCGTCCCGGACGTCGAAGGTCTCTTCTGTGCACCGGCGACCATCGATCTCGCCGGTGCGGAGATCGAGCTGGTGTCGCTTGTCGCGCGGGAGAGCCGGCTGCAGAGGGCGATCCAGGCGTATGACCAGCCACTGGACTACATCCTCATCGATTGCCCGCCCTCGCTCGGCCTGCTGACGGTGAACGCCCTCGTGGCCGGAGCAGAGGTGCTCATCCCGATCCAGTGCGAGTACTACGCGCTGGAGGGCCTCGGCCAGCTTCTCCGCAACGTCGACCTGGTCCGGGGGCACCTGAACCCTGACCTTCACGTCTCGACGATCCTGCTCACCATGTACGACGGCCGAACCAGGCTTGCTTCACAGGTAGCCGAGGAGGTGCGCAGCCACTTCGGTAAGGAGGTGCTGCGAACCAGCATCCCGCGCTCCGTGCGCATCTCGGAGGCGCCGAGTTACGGGCAGACCGTCTTGACGTACGATCCGGGCTCCAGCGGCTCTCTGTCCTATCTCGAGGCGGCCCGTGAGATCGCACTGAGAGGCGTCGGAGTGCATTACGAGGCCCAGCACGCACCTGCGGGCGAGCCGGCCCACACGGGCGTCCAGAACAGTCGGCAGAGCCATTCGGAGGGCATGCAGTGAGCGAGCGTCGTAGAGGGCTGGGGCGTGGACTCGGTGCACTGATTCCCGGAGCTCCGCAGGAGAAACAGATCGCAGATCCGACCTCCGGTACGCATGCAGTGGGTACGGCTCCCGTCATGACCGCCGGTCGTGGGGTGGCCGCTGCGAAACTGGCCGCGCTCCCCTCAGAAGCGGTGATCCCGGAGCCGAGCTCGCCAGTCGAGGATGTGGAGCCCGCCGTTGGTCAGACCGATGGCACCGAAGCGTACTTCGCTGAGATTCCCCTAGATTTGATCACGCCCAACCCCAGGCAGCCCCGCGAGGTCTTCGGCGAGGACGCTCTGGCAGAACTGGTCACCTCCATCAAGGAGGTCGGTCTCCTCCAGCCCGTCGTCGTACGCAAGGTTGCCGAGGACAGCTTCGAGCTCATCATGGGTGAGCGCCGTTTGAGGGCGTGCGACGAAGCAGGTCTGGAGCGCATCCCGGCCATCGTCCGTGCGACCGATGACGAGAAGCTGCTCCTCGACGCACTCCTGGAGAACCTGCACCGGGCTCAGCTGAATCCTTTGGAGGAGGCGGCGGCGTACGACCAGCTGCTGAAGGACTTCAAGTGCACGCATGACCAGCTGGCGGACCGGATCGGCCGGTCCCGCCCCCAGGTGTCGAACACGCTGCGTCTGCTGAGGCTGTCCCCGCCGGTGCAGCGCAGGGTCGCGGCAGGGGTTCTCTCGGCCGGTCATGCGAGGGCCTTGCTGTCGGTGGACGACTCCGAGGAACAGGATCGCCTGGCTCTCCGCATCGTGGCCGAAGAACTGTCGGTGCGCGCGGTCGAGGAGATCGTGCGTCTTCTCGGATCCAAGCCCACGAGCTCCGCGAAGCCCCGTAAGCCCAAGGCCGACGGCAGGGGCGCAGCCACTCTGACCGATCTCGCTTCGCGCCTTTCTGATCGGTTCGAGACGCGGGTGAAGGTCGATCTAGGGCAGAAGAAGGGAAAGATCGTCGTCGAGTTCGCCTCGATGGAGGATCTGGACCGCATTCTCGGCAGCCTTGCTCCTGGTGAGGAACGCGTGTCGGAACAGAGCGTCGAGGGAGAGCAGGCTGAGGCCGACGAGGCCTGACTCTGCTGGACGGCAAAGGGCGGGTCGAGTTCTGGGAAGTTCTTCCGGAACTCGGCCCGCCCTTTGCCGTCTCTCGGTGTTCCCATCACCTCTGGGTGGATACGATGCGTTCTGGTATGGCGTATCCACCACCGCGATTCACCGCAGAGGAGGCGGGGGCCGTGCGATCAGTGAATCGCAGCCACCTGGTATCAGTCGGGTTGGGGCTTGGTGCTGTCGGGGGGTTCTTCGGCAGCCTGTTCCGAGAACGGAGTGCGTTGGCAGCCGCACGTGATGCGGCGGGCGAAGGAAGCGAGGAACCGCCTACATGGGGCGTCGGCTTGTACCGCTCACACTGGACAACCTTCCGGATCTCCCCAGACGTTGCCGCTCGTGTGTCTTCTGGGAACTTGATCCGGTCAGCGGGGAAGCTGCGGTAAAAGCAGGCAGGCCTGAGCTCGAGAAAGAAGCCTGGATCTCCGCCGTGCTCCTGGAGTGGGGCTCCTGCGGGCGGGTCGTCTACGTGGACGATGTCGCAGCCGGCTTCGTTCTCTACGCACCGCCTGCGTACGTTCCCCGGGCCATGGCGTTTCCCACCAGCCCGGTATCCCCCGACGCCGTGCAGTTGATGACCGCGCTGATTGTGCCGGGTTTCCAGGGGCAGGGATTGGGCCGCGTGATGGTACAGACAGTCGCCAAGGACTTGCTCCGACGGGGCTTCAAGGCGATCGAGGCTTTTGGCGACGCACGGTGGAAGGAGCCGGCCTGTGTCCTGCCGGCGGATCACTTGCTCGCGGTCGGCTTCAAGACGGTGCGCCCTCACCCCGTGTATCCCCGGCTGAGACTTGAGTTGCGCACGACGCTCTCCTGGAAGGAAGACGTCGAGCTGGCATTGGACAGGCTGCTGGGCGCCGTACAGAAGGAGCCGGCGCTGCGACCTCTCTGAGTACCCTGACCGCTTACTGAGAAGCATGCAAAACGGGCCCACCCTTCGGGGTGGGCCCGTTTCACGTGAAACAGTCAGTCGCTACTTCTGCACGATGAAGTTCTCGAGGTCGCGCAGAATCGCGGCCTTCGGCTTGGCGCCGACGATGGTCTTGGCGACCTCGCCACCCTGGTACACGTTGAGGGTGGGAATGGACATCACGCCGTACTTCGCCGCAGTGGCCGGGTTCTCGTCGATGTTGAGCTTGACGATCTCGATCTGGTCGCCGTGCTCAGCCGCGATGGCCTCCAGCGAAGGCGCGATCTGACGGCAGGGGCCGCACCAGGCGGCCCAGAAGTCCACCAGTACGGGCTTCTCGTTCTTCAGGACGTCCTCATCGAAGGAGTCGTCGGTTACGTTCTTCAGGGCGCCGGCCACGGCGGCCTCCTTAACTTCGCGGGGTGTGGGGGTTCGGGGGAGCAGTCAGACTGCCGGGGTCTTCTCCGGTTCGGCGAGCTGCTCGTCGGAGAGCGCGGCCAGGAACCGCTCTGCGTCGAGAGCTGCCGAGCAGCCGGTCCCGGCGGCGGTGATGGCCTGGCGGTAGGTGTGGTCGACGACGTCGCCGGCGCCGAAGACACCCTTCAGGTTGGTGCGCGTCGAGGGGGCCTCGACCTTGAGGTAGCCCTCGTCATCCAGGTCGAGCTGGCCCTTGAAGAGCTCCGTGCGGGGGTCGTGTCCCACAGCGATGAACAGGCCCGTCACCGGAAGCTCGGAGGTCTCGCCCGTCTTGGTGTTGCGCAGGGTGAGGCTGGAGAGCTTCTGGTCGCCGTGGACCGTGGCGACCTCGCTGTCCCACGCGAACTTGATCTTCGGATCAGCGAAGGCACGCTCCTGCATCGCCTTGGAGGCGCGCAGGGAGTCGCGGCGATGAACGATCGTGACGGACTTGGCGAACCGGGAGAGGAAGGTCGCCTCCTCCATGGCGGTGTCGCCACCACCAATCACGGCGATGTCCTGGTCCTTGAAGAAGAAGCCGTCGCAGGTGGCACACCAGGAGACACCGCGCCCGGAGAGCGCGTCCTCGTTGGGTAGACCGAGCTTGCGATGCTGGGATCCCGTGGTGACGATGACGGCCTTGGCGCGGTGGACCGTGCCCGCGGTGTCCGTGACGGTCTTGATCTCTCCGGAGAGGTCGACGGAGACCACGTCGTCGGGGATGAGCTCGGCACCAAAACGCTCTGCCTGGGCGCGCATGTTGTCCATGAGCTCGGGGCCCATGATTCCGTCCTGGAAGCCCGGGAAGTTCTCCACGTCGGTGGTGTTCATCAGCGCGCCGCCGGCGGTGACGGCACCCTCGAACACCAGGGGCTTCAGCGACGCGCGAGCGGTGTACAGGGCGGCGGTGTAACCAGCCGGCCCAGAGCCGATGATGATCACATTACGGACGTCGCTCACGGGTTCTTCCTCGTCTCTGCGGACTGCCTGCTGCCTACTGGGGTCGGTTCCACGACTCTCACCCCACCCAACGGATCCTAAGGGGCATGCATTCCCGAAATACCGGTCCGGCTGCCGGCAAGGCCCTCAGGGGCGTGTGTAGGAGTGCGTGAGCAGGAGTTGTCCCTTTGCCGCGGGCGTGGACTTCACGCAGGCTGCGTCGACGACGTAGGCCTGGACGCGGCTTGAGTCGGTCGCATGGGGCAGCACGACAAGGAATGCAGCTGTCCCTTGGTAGGTGCCCTCGTCGATAGCGAGGGCGGGCGCGTTCCGGCCGATTCCCTGTTGCACGCAGGGGGGAACATCCACGATGGGGGCGCGGAGGGGAGTACGGGGGGACGCCCCGTCGGGGGACGGGTCCCCCGGGGACGACTTGGCGTCGAGAGACGGTTTGTCCGGGTCATAGCCCGGAGCCTCGGAAGCCCTTGTCTCGCTCATGAGCGTATGGACGCGGCCTTCGAGTGTGCCCTGGGAAAAGTCCCCTTGGCTCTTCTGCGCAGCGCTGGCTCCTCGGTCGGCCATCGTGTCGGCCGAATCCTGGGACGGTCGGAGAGACTGGAGCAGGAAGACGCTCATGGCGACCGCCGCCGCCCCGAAGGCGGTGCCGAGGATCAGCGTGCGGCGCCGACGGCGTGACGGACCCCGACCGGGGCCAGTGGCGCCGCGTGGACGGCCGACGGGCCGGGGCGCGGTCGCGACCTCCGTCGGCGCTTCATATGTTTCACGTGGAACAGGCATCGCCGTGTCCGGCACCTTGGCGGCAGACGCTGCCTCCGATGTCAGCGCCGCGTCGATCCGGGCGGTGACGTCCTCAGGCATGGGCTCGCTCAGGGGCAACATCGCCCCCAGGAGCGAGCGGACCTCTTCCAAGGAGGCGTAGATGTCGCCACAGTCTCCGCAAGCGTCGATGTGGCGGCGGAGCGCCTCCTCGCGGGGTGGAGGGAGGAGGCCTTCGGTGAGGTCCGAGATCTCAGAGACGTCCGGGTGCTGAGTCGTGTCGGCTGTGGATGTCATGCGAGCTCACCTCCGCCCTTCACAGCTGCAGGGTCACCGTCGCCTGCGTCTCTCGGTGCTGACGCCGGTGGGACGAATGTCCCGTGCGTCCGGTTCCTTTCCATGGAGCCATCCTTGCTGCTGTCTCCTCTGTTGCTGCGTAGATGGGTCAGCAGGGGGAGCAGTCTGGCCCGGCCTCGCGCACAGCGGCTCTTCACGGTGCCGGTCGGTACGCCGAGGATGCGAGCGGCTTCGGCGACGGGGTAGGCCTGCATATCCACGAGGACCAGAGCGGCGCGCTGTTCGGCAGGCAGGGTGGCCAGCGCGGCCAGAAGCTCGCGGTGCAGGTCGTGCCGCTCAGCGGGGGCCTCGGCGGATTCATGCGGCTCCATGAGCTGATCGAGCCGCTCGGCGTCGTCGACCGGAGAGGTCTTACGCGAGGCCGTCTTGCGGGCACGGTCCAGACAGGCGTTCACCGTGATCCTGTGCAGCCACGTGGTGACGGCGGACTGGCCGCGGAAGGTGTGGGCGGCACGGAACGCGGAGACAAGGGCATCCTGCACGGCGTCGGCGGCCTCCTCGCGGTCGCCGAGTGTGCGCAAGGCCACGGCCCAGAGCCGGTCACGGTGCCGCCGGACGAGCTCACCGAAGGCGTCCCGGTCGCCGGCGACGTGCTGGGCCAGGAGATCCTGATCGCTGATGTCGGTGAATCTGTTGTCCAACGGTGAGCCCCCTCCCCTGGTGCCGTCAGCTCGTGATCTTGATGTCCGAGATCTTGCCTCGGTACCTGCCGTCGTCACTACTCAGCGGAACCTTGGTCAGCCAGACCAGAACGTACCGCGCCTGCACCGGCTTGTCGGGCCTGAGGGACACCTTTGTCCCGGAGCCCTGCGCGACCGCGGTGAACCCGTCGGGTGACTGCGGAATGGACGAGCCGTCGGCGGTCCTCAGTTCGACCGAGGTGCTGCCGCCGAGGAAGGACACGTCGACGTTGCCCACCTCCTGCACTTTGCCCAGGTCGAGGACGATTCCCACGCCGTCCTTGAGGTTGCCGAAGGCGGAGGTGTAGTAGCCGTCGGTGCTCCAGTACGAGCTGGCATCCCCGTCGTAGGCATTCTTTATCGACGCGGGCTTCTCCGAGCCGTCTGTGCCCTGAGGATCGTAGTCCCGGGCGGTGGCGATGCTGACAGGCTTGTCGGGTTCGACTGCTTTCTTGTCGCTCCCGTCTTCGGAGGACTGCGTGGGGGTCGGCTCCCCGGAGTCGTTGTCCCGGTTCAGGACGGTCTCTGCCAGCTGCCAGCTACCGAGGCCCAGAGCCGCGATGAGCAGCGCGGACACCGCCCACTTGAGCGCCTTGCCCGTGCGGCTCTGGAGAGGGGGCGGAGGGACTGAGATGACAGGCTGGGCGGTGGAGCCGGGGCGCGAGGACGGGCGCCCGTACGTGCCCTGCTGATAGGTCGTGCGCTGGTACTCCGGCGGCGCGGTGAAGGCGGGTTCCGGGGGGAGAACGCGTGGCATGGCCGCGACGGCCTTCGCCAGCTCATCCGGGGTGGTGCACGGCTGTTCCTGTCGCGACGCGGTGGCGCCGTCGTTGGCGAGCGCGCGCATGGCGAGCTCCGACAGACCGCGGTGGACGCCGGCACGCACTTGGTCCGGGGGAATCAGGCCCAGGTCCTTGGGGAGCCCGGAGAGGCCGTAGGCGTCGCTCTCGTAGGGCCAGCGCCGGGTCAGGGCGGCGTAGAGGAGTGCGCCGATGGCCTCGGTGTCCGTGCGCAGGGGCTGGTCGGCGGTGATGCCGCGCAGTGCGGCGTTCACGGCCAGACCGCGGATCCGGTACTGGCCGGTCGAGGTGCGCAGTACGGCGCCCGGCGTGAGACGCAGATGTGCGAGCCCTTCGCGGTGTGCGGCGGACATGGCCTGCGAGATCTGACTCACGAGCTGGTACGCGTCGTGGGCCTCCAGAGGGCCACCGGCCAGCAGCGCCGTGAGCTCGGTGGCGTCGGGGAGCCATTCGTGGACGACGTAGACGAGGTCGTCCTCCTCCACGGCGTCCAGGACCTGGACGAAGCGAGGGTCACCGAGAAGCGCGGAGGAGCGGGCCGCGGCCAGCACCGAGCGGGCGCGCGGGTGATCGGCGGGCAGCAGATGCACACCCACCGCGCGCCGTAGTTTTTCGTCGACAGCGCGCCAGCTGCTGAATCCGTCCAGCCGGGTGACGCACTCCTCGAGCCGGTACCGACTGGCCAGCTTGTGACCGCTGTGCAGGTCGGGTGACGCCGGTACGGCGTCCGAGCTGTCATGTCCGCTCGGCGCGTCCTGCGGGCTTGCGCCCTCTTCGTTCTGGGTATGTGCCGTCCCGTCGGTCGTGGCCGCGTCCGCCTTGGCGGTCAGCGGCTCGTCGCCGCTGTTGTCGGCCACGTCGACAGCGGCCGTGCTACGTTCCGCCACCGTCGTTCCTGCCTCCCCATCCGTTGCGCGATGCCAGCCAGCTCGCCACAGTCACGCCAATTGTGCCCACACTCCGGCGCTATGCACGACACGCGGTGTCCAGCGATGGTTGTGCGGTTCGAAGCGCATTCAGCGGCCGAGCCGTCCCCGGACCATGCCGACCATGCCGTTGAGCTCCTCGATACGCATCTTCTTCGCAGCGACGAAGAAGATGCCCAGCAGGACGACGCTGCCACAGACCAGTGCCACCACCGAACCGCCGGCTCCGTCACCCAGGGCCGTCAGGAGAGCGAAACCCACCCCGCCGCCGACCACTGCCGCGGGGATCGCGGCCAGGCAGAGACGGGCGTAGGTACGCACCACACGGGCGCCGTCGAGGTCGCCGCCGAGCCGGTTGCTCAGTCGTCGCCAGGCGATACCGACGCCGACCGTGTAGGCCAGCCCGTAGGAGGCAGCCATCCCCACGACTGCCCACTGGGCCGGAAGAACCACGTAGCAGAGGGCGGAGGCCGCGGCATTGACCGCTGCGACGATGACCGTGTTGTAGAAGGGGGTGCGGGTGTCCTCGTACGCGTAGAAGCCGCGGAGCACGACGTACTGCACGGAGTACGGGATGAGGCCGAGGCCGAACGCCATCAGGATGAAGCCCATGGACCGTGCGGCCTCGGTGCCACTGGAAGCGTAGAGCAGGGTGCACATCGGGAGACCGAGCGCGACGAAGGTGAAAGCGACCGGGACGATGGCCACCGCCGAATTGCGCAGACCTTGTGAGATGTCGTCGCGGACAGCCCCGGGGTCGTTGTCATGGGCGGCGCGGGAGATGCGGGGCAGCAGGGCTGCCATGACCGAGACCGTGATGATGGCCTGAGGCATGCCCCAGATCAGCTGGGCATTGGAGTAGGCGAGGAAGCCCGTACCGTCCTTGCCCGACAGCTTGCCGGCCGCGGTCGCCAGCTGCGTGACGACGATGACGCCGGCCTGGTTGGCCAGAACGAAGAGAACCGTCCACTTGGCGAGCTTGATCGTCTTTCCGAGCCCGTGTCCCTTCCAGTCGAAGCGGGGACGGAAGCGGAATCCGGCCTCCCGGAGGTACGGGATCATGGCCAGGGCCTGGACGGCAAGACCGAGCAGCGTACCGATGCCGAGCAGACGGACACCTTCGGCAGGGATCGTCTCCACGCCCATCCGGGATTCGGCCGAGGAGCCGTAGACCCAGATGAACAGGCCGAAGGTGAAGATCATGACGATGTTGTTGAGGACCGGGGTCCACATCATCGCGCCGAATTTTCCGCGGGCATTGAGGATCTGGCCCATGACGACATGGACGCCCATGAAGAAGATCGTCGGCAGGCAGAAGCGGGCGAAGGCGACGGCCACGCTGTTCGCCGCGGCATCGTTGGCGATGGTCGGGGACATCATGTGGATGAGCCACGGAGCAGCAAAGACGGCGATACCGACGATCACGCCGAGGGCGACCATGACGAGCGTCAGCAGCCGGTTGGCGAAGGCCTCGCCGCCGTCCTCGTCGTCCTTCATGGACCGGACGAGCTGGGGGACGAAGACCGAGTTGAGTCCGCCGCCCACCGTCAGGATGTAGATCATCGTCGGCAGGGTGTAGGCGATGGTGAAGCTGTCACCGAGCAGAGCCGCGCCCAGCGCCGCAGTGATCACGAGGCTGCGGACGAAGCCGGTGAGCCGGGACACCAGGGTGCCCGCCGCCATCAGTGCGCTGGACTTCAGTATCCCAGCGGCCCGCCCGCCGGACTTAGGCGGTACGGGCGGAGCCGCTTCAGGCTCGGGAGAAGGACCGGGAGGCCGGCCCGACCCTTCCTGGTCACGGAAGAGGTGAGCGAAGGCGTCCTGTTCCCCACGGTCGCCGGAAGCCTGCGTGACCAGGTCGTCCACGCCTACGTACTGGGTGGTCGCGGCGTTGTCGCCGTACGGCAGGTGCCGGGAAGGGCCTGCGGGCTCCGGTGGCGGCGTCTGGGCCCAGATACGAGGGTCAGGGGCGTGCTGGGCTGCCGGAGGCTGCTGATAGAGGGCCTGCGGCTCCTGATAGGTGCCCGGAGGCGGTGGCGGATGTGAAGCGCGGTCATAGAGTGCCTCGGCCACCGGATCCTGCGCGACGAGGTCCTGAGCACGGTACGGATCGTGGTCGTACGCGTGCTGCAGGTAGGGGTCGGTTACCTCCCCGCCCTGGCCGGTGCCCGGTGGTACCGGCGGACCGCCGGAAGAACCTGCTCCGCCCGCGCCCTGGCCGCGGTCACCGTCGTACGGCGCGTTCATCGAAACCCCACCTTATTGTCCCCGGCCGACAGGCCACGACAGACATCGCTCAACGGTCCACTTTCTCACCCGGGCCCGAGGGGTTTCCGCTTCCCGGACCGGTGTCCGGCGTAGGGTCACTCGGCTGCTCGGGTTCGCCGTCGCTGTTCTCCGCCGCGCCGGCGGCCACGGTGCGCTTGCGGTGGGTGTACATCCTGATGCCCGCCAGGACCAGCAGCAGCAGACCGCCGGCGATCACCAGGAGCACCGTCGGTGTGACTTCCGAGACCTTTACCGTGAAGGTCATCGCTTCGCCGTACGGAGCGCCGTCCGCGGTGAACAGCCGTGCGGTGACCTGTGCCTGGCCGTTGGCATTGGCCGAGGCGTCGAATTTTACGGACTGGCTGTGTCCGCCCGCGATGTCGACAGGCTGTTCGGCGACAGCTCCGCCGTCGTTGAGCTTGAGACGGGTGGCGTTGCTCGACGTCAGACGGAGCACGAGGTGATCGACACCCTGAACCAGTTTGTTCTGCACGGTCACCGGGATCGTGGCGCTGCGTCCGGACAGGGTCACATCCGACTTCGAGATCAGCTGGACCTCATTGGTGAGGCCCTGCAGATAGGTGCGGACCGCATCTCTGTACCGCTGGGCCTCCAGCGGCCTCCCGCGCCATGACGTCGACACGGAGCGGTTGATCGCGTTCCCGAAGGGGGTGACCACCCGGTCCGGCTGCGTGAGGATGACCTGGAGACGGTTGAGCGAGTCCTGTGTCGTCCTGATGTCCTGGAACGCCTGGGTGGGCAGCTCCTGGCTTCGCAGCTTCTTCGGGTACTTGGAGGCCCGGGGCACCTTGGTGGTGGCCCGGGCATCGGGTTTCTGTTCGGCCGCCGCCGTCAGGTCGAGGGGCTGCGTCCAGTGTTCGGCCGTGAGGGCCTGCAGGGCGCGAGCCATGGTCTGTGCCTGGGCGGCGTCGGGAGTCCGCTGCGGGGCGACGACGATGCTGCGCTCGCTGTCAGGGGCCTGCTCCGTCAAGGTCAGCGTCTGAGCCAGGAATTCCTGGACGGCGAGTGTCGAGGCGCCGGCCTTGGCCATGTCGCCGGTGAACGCGGTGGAGAGCCGGTAGTCGGAGACGACGGCGGTGGTGCCCCCGCCGATCGGCCGGGCCGAGGTCGGTGTGTAGGGCAGCCCGCCGGTCTCCTTGAGGCTGTCGCTGCGGGCGATCACCTTGTGCGCACCGGCTGAGGTGGCGACGTCGACGACCGAGGGATCGATCGCACCGTCCACCGGCCAGGCGAAGTCGGTGGACGGCTTCACGTGAAGGACGGTTTCCACCGTCGTGGCCGCGACCTCGGTTGCCGTCTGCAGGTGACTGAGGGCACCCGAAACGTTCTTGCCGCGGTGGGCGATGGACGCGAGATCGGGGTCGGCGAACGGCAGGGCCACCACCTTCCCGTCCTTGGCGGCCGCCTGTAGATCCATGAGCCATTTCTTGGCGATGGCCTGATTCTTCCCCGCGACTGTGGTGTCACCGACCTTGACGCGGTAGTTCTTCGTCATCGCGTCGACGGAGGCCAGCAGGTCCGGATCGATCACCCACGTCACGGGGAGCTGCCGCCCCAGTGAGACCAACTGTTCCAGGCGGCCGCCCGGAGCGAGCTCGAGGGCCAGGTCGTCATCGGCGAATACAGGGGTCTGCTGTTCGTCGGAGCCTGTCTCGGCGGTGACGTGTGCTGATGCGATCAGCGGCCAGAGGAAAGTGAGCTTGGTCTTGCTCTCGGCGTCTTCCGGCTGCCACGGAAGGAAGGTCCGCTGGATGCCGAGCACCTGGTCGTAGGCGTAGTCGGTGGTCCGGCCGGTAAGGGATACCCCGAGCTGGTAGACGCCCTCGGCGTCCAGGTCCAGCTTGTCCACCGGGACGGAGAGGGTGAAGTCCTGGCTGATCCCGGACGAGAGCTCGGGAACCTTCAGTGTGTACGCGTCGCCGAGCTTGGCCGGGTCACTGCCGGGCAGATATCCGGTGCGCTTGGCGGCCTCGTCGACAGCCCCTCTGTCCGACAGCTGCGGCCCGACGCGCAGGTCGACCTCAGCGTTCGTGACCGCTTTCCTGCCCTTGTTGGTGAGGGTGCCGGAGACGATGAGTGTGTCGCCTTCGACCGGTGCGCTGGGTGCGAGCGTGTCCAGGGACACGTCGACGGTGCGCGATCCGGTGGGCGCCTTCGACACTTCCTCGGCTTGGGCCGAGGGTGTTGCGGGACCGGCCAGGAGGCCGGCGATCAGCGGTGCCCCGACGATCAACGAGGCTGCCTGCCGGAGCCACCGGCGGGCAGGGGAGGGATTCATCCCCTGAAAGTCTTCCGCCTCGGCCACGCGTACCCGTCCCTCGTCGTCGTCAGCTTGTACCGGCCCTGCCGGTCTCTGCGTCCCCGCATGGTAACGATGTGCCGGACGCCTGAGTGCCGGGGACCGTGCCACATGATCGGGAGAGTCTCGCAGGGCCGCAAGAAACGATGACGCCCGGGCCGGTCGGTACACGTACCCTTTTCTGTTGTGCCGAATGCCAACGAAGACAGCCCCCGTGCACTGAGCCAGGTGCAGCACCGCGCAGTCAGCGAACTGCTGCGGGTGTCCCCCGTCGCCGATGACCTCGCTCACCGATTCCAGGAAGCCGGATTCAACCTTGCCCTGGTCGGTGGGTCGGTCCGCGACGCGTTGCTCGGCAGACTCGGAAACGACCTGGACTTCACGACCGACGCCCGCCCGGAGGCCGTACTCAAGATCGTCCGGCCCTGGGCGGACTCGGTCTGGGAGGTCGGAATCGCGTTCGGCACCGTCGGCTCGCAGAAGGACGGCTACCAGATCGAGGTCACGACCTACCGGTCGGAGGCGTACGACAGGACCTCGCGCAAGCCTGAGGTCTCCTACGGCGACTCGATCGAGGACGACCTCGTGCGCCGTGATTTCACTGTCAACGCCATGGCCGTCGCGCTGCCGCAGAAGGAGTTCGTCGACCCGCACGGCGGCCTCGATGACCTGGCGCAGCGTGTACTGCGCACTCCTGGCACACCGGAGGCGTCCTTCTCCGACGACCCGCTGCGCATGCTGCGCGCCGCACGCTTTGCCGCGCAACTGGACTTCGAGGTGGCCCCCGACGTCGTTAAGGCCATGACGGACATGGCGGGACGCATCGAGATCGTCTCGGCCGAGCGGGTCCGGGAGGAGCTCAACAAACTGCTGCTCTCCGCTCACCCCCGCAAGGGACTGGGGCTTCTCGTGGACACGGGCCTGGCCGACCGGGTCATGCCCGAGCTCCCCGCGCTCCGTCTGGAAAGTGATGAGCATCACCGCCACAAGGACGTCTACGAGCACTCTCTGACGGTCCTGGAGCAAGCCATCGATCTCGAGGAGGACGGTGCGGACCTGGTGCTGCGCCTCGCGGCCCTGCTCCACGACATCGGGAAGCCGAGGACGCGGCGCTTCGAGAAGGACGGCCGCGTCTCCTTCCACCACCACGAAGTGGTGGGAGCCAAGATGGCCAAGAAGCGGATGACCGAGCTCAAGTACTCCAACGACATGGTCAAGGACGTCTCGAAGCTGGTGGAGCTGCATCTGCGCTTCCACGGATACGGCGACGGGGAATGGACCGACTCCGCGGTGCGCAGGTACGTGCGGGACGCGGGACCGCTGCTGAGCCGGCTGCACAAGCTGACGCGCTCCGACTGCACGACGCGGAACAAGCGCAAGGCCAATGCCTTGTCGCGTACCTACGACGGGCTGGAGGAGCGAATCGGGCAGCTGCAGGAGCAGGAGCAGTTGGAGGCGATCCGGCCCGACCTGGACGGCAACGAGATCATGCAGATCCTGGGGGTGGCGCCCGGGCCCGTGATCGGCAAGGCTTACTCCTTCCTGCTGGAGCTCCGGCTGGAGAACGGCCCGATGGAGCGCGATACCGCGATCGCGGCGCTCAAGGAGTGGTGGGCCGCCCAGGGCTGAGGAACCCGCTGTGTTTCACGTGAAACACAGCGGTGCGCCGGGAAGTGATGCGGGGCTGCGCGATGAGGGGCGTTGTTTCACGTGAAACAACGCCCCTCATTTCTTGGTGCGGGCGTGCCGGAGCGCGATGCTCACCCGCCGTCGGCGAAGCATGGCCACCGAAACAATGGCGTAGAGCGCGGCCACGGTGAGCACTACGACGACAGACCGCCCGTCAGGGGGTAGCGCGAGGGTGGACATTCCCGCAGCGGCGACGAAGGCGACGTTGAACAGCACGTCATAGAGCGAGAAGACCCGGCCGCGGTAGGCGTCGTCCACGGAGGTCTGCACCTCGGTATCCGTCGCGATCTTCGCCCCCTGGGTCACGAGCCCGAGAACGAAGGCCGCCGCCAGCATCGGGGTAAGGGTGAACGGAAGCCCGAGCGCCGGCTCCAGGAGGGCAGCTGCCCCGGCGCAGCCCGCCAGCCAGCCGTACCGCCCGAAGCGCCCGACCGCCCACGGAGACATCAGGGCCGCCACGAAATACCCCGCGGCGGAAGAGCCGAGCGCGAGGCCGAGGAGGGCCAAGCCGTCGGCCTCGGTGTCGGACCAGGCGTAGCGGCACAGCATCAGCACCATCACGGTCAGTGCCCCGTAGCAGAAGCGCATCACGGTCATTGCCGCCAGTGCGTGAGCGGCGTCCCTTCGCTCGGCCAGATGGCGCAACCCCGCGACGAGCCCCTGTGCGGTAGTGGTGAGCGCCTCCCGTAGCGGCACGTGGCGCAGGCCCCGATCCGGTCCGAGGAGTGTGCGGGGCAAGGCCAGCGAAACCAGCGCCGAGAGAAGGTAGAGGATCGCGCCCAGCAGGACTACAGCGGCATCGGACCCGTCTGTCAGCAGCCGGATGGCCAGGGCAAGGCCCCCGCCCGCAGTGGCGGCCAACGTGCCGGCCGTCGGGGAGAGGGAGTTGGCGAGGACGAGCCGTTCGGTGTCGACGACGCGAGGGAGGGCTGCCGACAGTCCCGCCAGTACGAAACGGTTGACCGCGGTGACGCAGAGGGCAGAGGCGTAGAACAGCCAGTCCGGGACGGAACTCAGGAGCAGCAGGGCCGTGCAGCAGGCCAGAGCGGCTCGCAGCAGGTTTCCGTACAGGAAGACCTGGCGCCGGGGCCAGCGGTCGAGCAGGACTCCGGCGAACGGTCCGATCAGCGAGTACGGCAGCAGCAGCACAGCCATGGCGGACGCGATGGCACCCGGCGTTGTCTGCTTTTCCGGTGCGAAGACGACGTGGGTGGCGAGCGCGACCTGATAGACGCCATCGGCCGACTGGGAGAGAAGCCGTACAGCGAGCAGGCGACGGAAGTTCCGAAGGCGTAGGAGCACGCCCAGATCACGCACGACAGGCATGTGCGCAAGGGTCACACATGTGGGGGACCTCCGGACGGATTGCCCGGGGCCCCCACATGGAGATGTGCCGTTGAAGCAGTGACCGGCTGGATCAGCGCTCGACGTCGCCGTTGATGAACTTCTCGACGTTCTCGCGGGCCTCGTCGTCGAAGTACTGGACCGGCGGGGACTTCATGAAGTACGAGGAAGCCGAGAGGATCGGGCCGCCGATGCCGCGGTCCTTGGCGATCTTCGCAGCGCGCACGGCGTCGATGATGACACCGGCGGAGTTCGGGGAGTCCCAGACCTCGAGCTTGTACTCCAGGTTCAGCGGGACGTCACCGAAGGCACGGCCCTCGAGGCGCACGTACGCCCACTTGCGGTCGTCCAGCCAGGCCACGTAGTCCGACGGGCCGATGTGGACGTTGTCCGCACCGAGCTCGCGGTCGCGGATCTGTGAGGTGACGGCCTGCGTCTTGGAGATCTTCTTGGACTCCAGGCGCTCACGCTCGAGCATGTTCTTGAAGTCCATGTTGCCGCCGACGTTCAGCTGCATCGTGCGGTCCAGGATGACGCCCCGGTCCTCGAAGAGCTTCGCCATCACACGGTGCGTGATGGTGGCGCCGACCTGGGACTTGATGTCGTCGCCGACGATGGGCACACCGGCCTCGGTGAACTTGTCGGCCCACTCCTTGGTGCCGGCGATGAACACCGGGAGGGCGTTGACGAACGCGACCTTGGCGTCGATGGCGCACTGCGCATAGAACTTCGCGGCAACCTCGGAACCGACGGGCAGGTAGCAGACGAGTACGTCGACCTGCTTGTCCTTGAGGATCTGGACGATGTCGACCGGGGCGTCGGCGGACTCCTCGATCGTCTCGCGGTAGTACTTGCCCAGACCGTCATGGGTGTGGCCGCGCTGAACGGTCACGCCGGTGTTCGGCACGTCGGCGAGCTTGATGGTGTTGTTCTCGCTGGCGCCGATGGCGTCCGCGAGGTCGAGGCCGACCTTCTTCGCGTCGACGTCGAAGGCGGCGACGAACTCGACGTCGCTCACGTGATACTCGCCGAACTGGACGTGCATCAGACCGGGCACCTTGCCGGCCGGATCGGCGTCCTTGTAGTACTCGACGCCCTGCACCAGCGAGGCGGCGCAGTTGCCCACGCCGACGATGGCTACGCGAACCGAACCCATGCCGATTGCTCCCTGTGTGTTCTCGGTGTTCCCCGATGACGCCTTGCGGATCTGCGGGGATGTCACTTGGTGTCGTCGGACGGATCCGGCCGGGTGTCATCCCCGTGCCGGGGCAGGCCGCCCGCTTCTCCTGATGTGTCGTGCTGATTGGAGCTCTCGGGCGAGGATCGTCGCTGATCCCGTCCCGACCGCTCGCTCTCGATGAGCTCGTTCAGCCAGCGCACCTCGCGCTCCACGGACTCCATGCCGTGTCGCTGCAGCTCAAGCGTGTAGTCGTCGAGTCGTTCGCGGGTGCGGGCGAGCGAGGCGCGCATCTTCTCGAGGCGCTCCTCCAGTCTGCTGCGGCGGCCCTCGAGCACGCGCATCCGCACCTCGCGCTCCGTCTGTCCGAAGAAGGCGAAACGAGCCGCGAAGTGCTCGTCCTCCCAGGAGTCCGGACCGGTGTGCGAGAGCAGCTCCTCGAAGTGCTCCTTACCGTCTGCCGTCAACCGGTAGACGATCTTGGCGCGACGCCCGGCCATCGAGGATGCGGGGGCGCCCCCACGGCCTGCGGCGGGTGGCGAAGCCGGAACACTTCCCGGTTCCTCGATCAACCAGCCGTTGGCGACCAGCGTCTTGAGGCAGGGATAGAGGGTGCCGTAGCTGAAGGCGCGGAAGATTCCCAGCGACGTGTTGAGGCGCTTGCGCAGCTCGTAGCCGTGCATGGGGGACTCACGAACCAGGCCGAGTACGGCGAATTCGAGGATGCCGGAGCGTCTGCTCACCTTCGCCTCCTCTTCCACCTGGTGCTTCCGCAGGCTGCTGGGCCCACCCTATGCCGTGCTGATGTATCGACTCGATACATCAGCACGATAGATCGACTCGTGATGTTCGACAAGGGGGTGGTTCGTGAGCGGCGTCACATCCCCGATTCATAGGGAGTGACTTGCGTAATTTGGGGTGAAGTTCGGTCTCCGGAGGTTTTTGACCGTGCGTAGTCTGTGCGGCATGCAGACCACCGGGAACCGTGAGACGCCTCCGTGCGTCAGTAATCGCGGACTGCCGGATGTACTGCGGGTGAGCCTTCCGCAGGGCTCGTCCGCAATTCGGGGGGACCGGATCTCAACTGCCGCTTCCAGGCGCTCTCGCCTGCCCGAGGAGTAGTCGTTCGATGAGCGAGCACCGTCGCAAAACGCCGCCCCCGCAAGGTGGCGGGCGCGCAGCGGCCAGACGAGCCGCCCAACAACCTGCTGGACGTCGCACCGATTCGTCACGCAGGGCAACTTCGTCGTCACCATCCGCAGCGCACGGCGAGGAGCCGGCCTACGGCAGCCGCGCCGAAGCGCGTCGCGCCGCCCAGCGCGGCGGAGTCAGGCGGCGGGGAGGTGGAGACAGCAGCGGTCCTGAAGGCCGCGGCCGAGGTCGTGTCGACTCCGGCAAGAAGCGCGTCGTCGACTACCCGCGGGCCGGTAAGGACGGCTTCCGCCGCTGGGTCCCGTCGTGGCGGCTGGTCTCCGGTCTGTGCCTGGGTTTCCTGGGCCTGATGATGGGTGCGGCCGGCATCGCGTACGCGCTGGTGGTTCCGCCCCAGGTCAAGGACGACGCCAAAGCACAGAACAACGTCTACTACTGGGCCGACGACACTCAGATGGTCGCCACCGGTGGTTCCGTCAACCGCCAGTCGCTCGAGTACGCCCAGATTCCCGAAGAGATGCGGAACGCCGTCATCTCGGCCGAGAACAAGTCGTTCGAGGACGACAGGGGCATCGACCCCATGGGTATCGCCCGCGCCTTCTGGAACATGGCGCGGGGAGGTGACACGCAGGGTGGCTCGACCATCACCCAGCAGTACGTGAAGAACTCCATGCTCACCCAGGACCAGACCCTGAGCCGGAAGATCAAGGAACTCTTCATCACGCTCAAGGTCGGTGAGCAGGTGAGCAAGAAAAAGGTCATGGAGGGGTACCTCAACGTCTCCTACTACGGCCGGGGCGCTTCGGGACTGCAGGCCGCGGCACGTGCGTACTACAACAAGGACGCCACCCAGCTGAACGCGAGCGAGTGCGCCTTCCTGGCCACGCTGCTCAAGGGCGCGAGCTACTACGACCCCGCCGGTGCCCCCGAGGTGGACCCGGTGAATGCCACCGCAGAGAAGAACACCAGGCGGGCCAAGCTGCGATGGAGCTGGATCCTCGACGAAGAGGTGAAGGACGGCAAGATGAGCGCGGCGCAGCGCGCCACGTACACGACGTTCCCCGAGCCGATCAAGCCGAAGAAGGACGCCAAGCTCGGCGGCCAGACCGGATACCTGGTCGACCTCGCCACCAAGTACTTCATCGCGCACAACGACGAGGGCGTCACGGAGAAGGAACTGTCCCAGGGCGGCTACGAGATCCACACGACCTTCGACAAGAAGAAGGTCGAAGAGCTCGAGAAGTCGATCACGAAGGTGTACAAGGCCAAGATCGACCCGGAAAAGCGTCCCGACAAGGACACGCACGTCGAGTTCGGCGGAGCGTCTGTGGACACCAAGACGGGCGCCATCGTCGCCACGTACGGCGGTCAGGACGCGACGCAGCACTACACCAACAACGCCGACGCGACCGGTGCGCAGGTCGGTTCGACATGGAAGCCGTTCGTGCTGGCAGCCGCCATGGAGTACGGCAAGCGCGATCCCGAGCTCGGCCCCGAGCAGAGCGACTCGGAGCGTTCCCCCGTCTCGCCGAAGAGCATCTACAACGGCGACAACGAGCTGAAGATCAACCAGTACAACGGCGAGGTCTGGCAGAACAAAGAAGGCAAGGAGTGGCTCCAGACCAACGACGGGGACAAGGACTACGGAGACATCAGCCTCCGCTACGCCATGCAGGAGTCCGCCAACTCCCCCTTCGTGCAGCTCGGCATGGACGTCGGCACCGACAAGGTGAAGCAGGCCGCCATCGACGCGGGGCTGCGTGACGACGACTACATGGCGAACTCGAGCGTCCCTTCGTTCTCCATCGGTACGTCCTCGCCGAGTGCCATCCGGATGGCCGGCTCGTACGCCACCTTCGCCACCAGCGGAAAGCAGCGGGAGCCCTTCTCGGTCACCGAGGTCAAGCACAAGGGGGAGGTCATCTATCAGCACAAGACGGAGACGAAGGATGCGTTCCCGAGCATCATCGCGGACAACGTGACCGATGTGCTGAAGAACGTCGTCGAGAACGGAACGGGTACGCCCGCCCAGCTCCCGGGACGCGACGTGGCCGGTAAGACGGGCACCACGGACGGCAACAAGTCTGCCTGGTTCGTCGGTTACACCCCGCAGCTGTCGACGGCCGTCAGCATGTTCCGGATGGATGACGACGAGACGAAGAAGAACCGCCAGTTCCTGGAGATGTACGGCACCGGCGGCGAGAAGTCGATTCACGGTGCCTCGTTCCCCGCGCAGATCTGGCACGACTACATGGCCGAAGCCATGAAGGGGGAAAAGGTCGTGCGGTTCCCGAAGGCGGAACCGTACGGCGAGCTCGTCGGCGTCTTGCCCAGTCCGACCCCGTCGCCCAGTCCGACGCCTGAGCCTTCGGAGTCGGCCGAAGAGTCCGAGTCGCCGAGCCCCACTCCGACGACCCCCTCCCCCTCGCCGAGCGAGACGACGTGTGCTCCGCTCGACTGGGATTGCAAGAACGGCGACCAGGACGGCGGGGCGACCGACGGTAACGACAACGGTGGCACCACCGACGGCGCCGACGGTGGGACGGATGCCGGGGCCACGGAGGGCGGAGGGGACGCCGGGACGACCGAAGGCACGACCGAAGGCACGACGGAGGGCGAGGAGAGCGACCGCGGCGGAGTGTTCGGCGGCGGCGGCTAGCACCCAAGGGCGGCGCGCATGACGCCACCGCCCTCCGGAGGCCCCGTCAGGGGCCTGCCGGACACGCGTGACGAGGGCCGTCGGCACCTGCCAGGTGCCGACGGCCCTTTCCTGTGTTCCGGACACGGGCCACGCCCGCACACAGTGCCGTACGGCAGGATGTGCGGCATGCCAAGCGCAGAAGACACGAGCGTGCACCAGGAGCCGTCCGTCGTACCGCCCACGCGACAGGACGAGATCGCCGCAGCGGGCAGTGAGCTGTTCGGCGGTCCTGCGGGCCGCTGGGCACGGTTCGGATCGGGACCGCTCACACCGGTGCGTGTCATCGTGCTGGTGGCGATCGGGATGTTCGCGCTCGGCATGGTGCAGAAGATCCCCTGCTACGACTGGGCATGGTTCCGCGGCACCAGTTCCCAGTACACGCACGCGTGCTACTCCGACATCCCGCACCTCTACGTCGGGCGCGGTTTCGCCGACGGCCTGGTGCCGTACGTCGACCGCCTCAGCGGTGACATGGCGTACCTCGAGTACCCGGTCCTGACCGGCGTCTTCATGCAGGTCGCGTCCTGGCTGACGCTGACCCCGTCCTCGGACCCCGTGCAGCAGCGCGAGCAGATGTACTGGATGGTCAACGCCGGCATGCTGATGATCTGCGCCGTGATCATCGCGGTGTGTGTCGCCCGTACGCACTGGCGCCGCCCCTGGGACGGGCTTCTGGTCGCCCTCGCCCCGGCGGCCGCGCTCACCGCGACGATCAACTGGGATCTGCTGGCCGTCGCGCTCACCGCCGCGGCGATGCTCATGTGGTCCCGCGGCAGGAACCTCACCTTCGGCATCTTCATCGGCCTCGCCACCGCCGCCAAGCTCTACCCCGTGCTGATCCTCGGACCCCTGCTGGTGCTGTGCTGGCGCGCCGGGAAGTGGCGGCCGTACGGGGTGGCGCTGTTCGGCGCGGCGGCGGCCTGGCTGCTGGTGAACCTTCCGGTGATGGCGTACGCCCCGGAAGGGTGGAAGAAGTTCTACACGTTCAGCCAGGAACGGCAGATCGACTACGGCTCGTTCTGGCTGATCATCACCCAGCGCACCGGCCGCCCCATCGACGTGAGCACGGTGAACACGGCCTCGGTGCTGCTGATGATCGTGCTGTGTGCGGGCATCGCGGGGCTGACGCTGACCGCCCGGCACCGGCCGCGCTTCGCCCAGCTGGCGTTCCTGGTGGTGGCCGCGTTCATCCTGACCAACAAGGTCTACTCACCGCAGTACGTGCTCTGGCTGATCCCTCTGGCCGCGCTGGCCAGGCCCCGCTGGCGGGACTTTCTCGTGTGGCAGGCCTGCGAGGTCATGTACTTCCTTGGGATCTGGTTCTACCTCGCGTACACGACGAGCGGCGACAAGCACCAGGGGCTCCCGCAGGAGGGCTACCAGGTCGCCATCGCCCTGCATCTGCTGGGCACGCTCTACCTCTGCGCCGTGATCGTCAGGGACATCCTGCGGCCGGACCGGGATCCCGTGCGGCGTGACGGGTCCGACGATCCTTCGGGCGGGGTGCTCGACGGGGCGCCGGACCGGGTGGCGCTCCTGCGGGTGCGTCATGATCCGGCTCCCCATGCCACACCCGCGGTCGAGGGGCCGCGGGTGGAGTGGGGCACGGCGGGCAGGGCGGCCTCCGACTGACCGGAGGGCCGGGTCTACCGGTCCACGAGGCGGTCGAACTGGGTGGTGGTGTGGCGCAGATGGGCCACCAGTTCGTCGCCGACCCTCGGCTCCGAAGCGTCCGAGGGCACGAAGAGGATCGACACCTGCATGTGCGGCGGTTCGGCGAACCAGCGCTGCTTGCCCGCCCAGACGAACGGTGACAGGTTGCGGTTGACCGTGGCCAGCCCGGCGCGCGCGACGCCCTTGGCGCGCGGCATCACCCCGTGCAGGGCCTTCGGCGCCTCCAGGCCGACACCATGGGAGGTCCCTCCGGCGACGACCACCAGCCACCCGTCGGATGCGGCCTTCTGCTGGCGGTAGCCGAAACGGTCCCCCTTGGCGACGCGCGTGACGTCGAGAACCGCGCCGCGGTACTCCGTCGCGTCGTGGTCGCCGAGCCAGAGCCGCGTGCCGATGCGCGCGCGGAAGAGGGTCTGGGGGAACTGCTGCCGCAGCCGTGTCAGTTCCTCGGACCGCAGATGGCTGACGAACATCGTGTGCAGGGGCAGCCGGGCGGCGCGCAGGCGGTCCATCCAGGCGATGACCTCCTCGACCGCGTCCGAACCGTCCGTGCGGTCGAGCGGCAGGTGCAACGCGAAACCCTCGAGGCGTACGTCCTCGATGGCCGCGTGCAGCTGACCGAGCTCCTCCTCCTTCACACCATGGCGCTTCATCGAGCTCATGCACTCGATGACCACGCGCGCGCCCACCAAGGCGTGCACACCGTCCACGGAGGAGACGGAACGGATGACGCGGTCGGGCAGCGGCACCGGCTCCTCGCCCCGGCGGAAGGGCGTGAGGACCAGCAGGTCCCCGCTGAACCAGTCCTTGATGCGAGCGGCCTCGTACGTGGTCCCGACAGCCAGCGTGTCGGACCCGAAACGGATCGCCTCGTCGGCCAGCCGCTCGTGTCCGAAGCCGTATCCGTTGCCCTTGCAGACGGGGACAAGACCGGGGAACTGGTCGAGCACGGACTTCTGGTGCGCCCGCCAGCGCACGGTGTCGACGTAGAGGGAGAGCGCCATGGCAGGCCCGGAACCTTTCTGGTGGCTGCGGTGTGAGTGAGAGAGGAGCTGAGATCGGTGGTGGGGATGCGGTCAGCGACGCGACATGTACATGTCGAGCGCCTTATGCAGCAGTTTGTTGAGGGGGAAGTCCCATTCGCCGACGTACTCGACGGCTTCCCCGCCGGTGCCGACCTTGAACTGGATCAGGCCGAAAAGGTGATCCGTCTCGTCCAGCGAGTCGCTGATGCCGCGAAGGTCGTAGACGGTCGCGCCCATCGCGTACGAGTCACGGAGCATCCGCCACTGCATGGCGTTGGACGGACGGACCTCGCGTCCGATGTTGTCCGAGGCGCCGTAGGAGTACCAGACGTGCCCGCCGACGACGAGCATCGTGGCAGCCGACAGGTTCACGCCGTTGTGCCGGGCGAAGTACAGCCGCATGCGGTTGGGATCCTCGGAGTTGAGAACCGACCACATGCGCTGGAAGTACGAGAGCGGACGCGGCCGGAAGTGGTCGCGCACAGCGGTGATCTCGTACAGCCGCTGCCATTCGGCGAGGTCCTCGTAACCGCCCTGGACCACCTCGACGCCGGCCTTGTCGGCCTTCTTGATGTTGCGCCGCCAGAGCTGGTTGAAGCCCTTGAGCACGTCCTCGAGGGAGCGGTTGGCCAGTGGCACCTGGAAGACGTAGCGGGGCTGTACGTCACCGAAGCCGGCACCGCCGTCCTCGCCCTGCTGCCAGCCCATCTTCCGTAGCCGGTCCGAGACCTCGAAGGCGCGCGGCTCGATGTGGCTTGCCTCGACGTCACGCAGCCGCTTCACGTCGGGGTCCTGGATCCCCGACTTGATGGCCACCGAGTCCCAGCGGCGGATGACCACGGGAGGGCCCATCTTCACCGAGAAGGCGCCCTGCTGCTTCAGGTGGGCGAGCATCGGCTGGAGCCACTCGTCCAGATTCGGGGCGTACCAGTTGATGACCGGCCCCTCGGGCAGGTACGCCAGGTAACGCTTGATCTTGGGCAGTTGGCGATACAGCACCAGCCCGGCGCCGACCATCTCGCCGTTCTTGTCGAACCATCCCAGGTTCTCCGAGCGCCATTCGGTTTTCACATCAGCCCACGCCGGGACCTGGCAGTGACTGGCCGAGGGCAGGTTCTGGATGTACGCCAGGTGCTGCTCTCGGCTGATGGTCCTCAGGGTCAGGCTCATGCGGGGGGCTCCTCGGCAGGTGTGTCCCCATCGGTCAGGGGCTCCGGCTCTCGCGCCGAAGCCTACTGTGACCGAGGGGCGCCCGGTCTGGCCCGTCTGGACCGGACCGGGCGCCACCCGCGCGGGATCGCCCGGCTGGGCACTGTGTGGGGCCGGCGGACCTGGTCAGCGGCCGCTCGGCCGGTGCGCTCCGCGGTCAGGTGACGACGCCGCCGAAGAGGCCGCCGTGGGCCATGCCGAGGTAGAAGCCGACAGCGGATGCGCCGATCCCCATGATCAGACCGAACCGCTCCCAGGTGGTCCTGGAGATGTACTGCCCGTACGCGCCGGTCAGGATGCCGATCAGACCGGCCCAGGAGCTGAGCAGATGCAGGCTGTGGAAGATCGCCGTCACGAACGCGAGGACGCCGAGGACCCCGGTCACCACCATCAGTGCTTCCTGCAGAAGATGAGGCTTGCCGTCCGTCGCGAAGAGGGATCCGGTGGCCGGGCGGGCCGTGCCCGTCCGGCGGGGAGCGGGCCTGCTGTCGGCAGGTCGGATTGTCTGGGCCATGGAGTACCTCCTGGCGGGAAGGGCGGTGGAATGTAGCGCCTCTCACACCGCATCTGTCTTGATTGTGCGCCCTGAACACCGGATTTCAACCGGAAGCCGGTCTGCGGGTAGTCTGTACGGTCTGCACCGGTGTCTGCCTTGAGTCAGCACTGCGGCTCCCCTCGATCATCGAAGACGGGCGTTGTCAGTGGCGGCTGTTTTACTCGGAGACGCTGTTGCTTACGCATCACGACCCTCCTGCCACGGAACGACCGTGGCCGCTGAGTCCAAAGGAGGTGGGTTCCACATGCGTCACTACGAGGTGATGGTCATCCTCGACCCCGATCTCGAGGAGCGAGCAGTCTCCCCGTTGATCGAGAACTTCCTCTCCGTCGTCCGTGAGGGCAACGGAAAGGTCGAGAAGGTCGACACCTGGGGCCGTCGTCGTCTCTCTTACGAGATCAAGAAGAAGCCTGAGGGCATCTACTCGGTCATCGACCTGCAGGCCGAGCCTGCGGTCGTCAAGGAGCTCGACCGACAGATGAACCTGAACGAGTCGGTCCTCCGGACCAAGGTCCTCCGTCCCGAGACCCACTGAGCATCTAGCTCAGCGGTCATCGGGTTCGAGTAGCAAGCAGCCAGAAGCAATCCCCGCCGAGAGGTTCACCCATGGCAGGCGAGACCGTCATCACGGTCGTCGGCAATCTCGTCGACGACCCCGAGCTGCGCTTCACCCCGTCCGGTGCGGCGGTCGCGAAGTTCCGTGTCGCGTCCACTCCCCGCATCTTCGACCGGCAGACCAATGAGTGGAAGGACGGCGAAGGCCTGTTCCTCACCTGCTCGGTCTGGCGTCAGGCGGCGGAGAACGTCGCGGAGTCGCTCCAGCGAGGCATGCGCGTCGTCGTGCAGGGCCGGCTGAAGCAGCGGTCCTACGAGGACCGTGAGGGCGTCAAGCGCACGGTCTACGAGCTGGATGTCGAGGAAGTCGGCCCCAGCCTGAAGAACGCCACGGCCAAGGTCACCAAGACCACAGGTCGCGGCGGCCAGGGCGGTGGCGGTGGCCAGGGTGGATACGGCGGTGGCCAGCAGGGCGGCGGCAACTGGGGCGGCGGTCCCGGTGGCGGTGGCCAGCAGGGCGGCGGCGGTGCTCCCGCCGACGACCCGTGGGCCACAAACCCTCCGGCCGGCGGCCAGCAGGGCGGGGGCCAGCAGAGCGGCGGGGGTGGCTGGGGCGGAAGCTCCGGTGGCTCCGGTGGCTCCGGTGGCTCTGGCGGCGGCTACTCGGACGAGCCTCCCTTCTAGGGCTGCTCGTACCCCACTTCTTGATCACACAGGAGAAACACCATGGCGAAGCCGCCTGTGCGCAAGCCTAAGAAGAAGGTCTGCGCGTTCTGCAAGGACAAGACCCAGTACGTGGACTACAAGGACACGAATATGCTGCGGAAGTTTATTTCCGACCGCGGCAAGATCCGTGCCCGCCGCGTCACCGGCAACTGCACGCAGCACCAGCGTGACGTCGCCACGGCAGTCAAGAACAGCCGTGAGATGGCGCTGCTGCCCTACACGTCCACCGCGCGATAAGGGAAGGGTGACCGAATCATGAAGATCATCCTCACCCACGAGGTCACTGGCCTCGGTGCCGCCGGCGACGTCGTGGACGTCAAGGACGGGTACGCCCGTAACTACCTGGTTCCGCGTGGCTTCGCCATCCGCTGGACCAAGGGTGGCGAGAAGGACGTGGCGCAGATCCGCCGCGCCCGCAAGATCCACGAGATCGCGACGATCGAGCAGGCCAACGAGATCAAGGCCAAGCTCGAGGCCGTGAAGGTCCGTCTGGCTGTTCGCTCCGGCGACGCCGGCCGCCTCTTCGGTTCCGTCACTCCGGCCGACATCGCCTCGGCGATCAAGTCTGCCGGTGGTCCGGACGTCGACAAGCGTCGCGTCGAGCTCGGCTCGCCGATCAAGACGCTCGGCGGATACCAGGTGTCCGTCCGTCTGCACCCCGAGGTTGCCGCGAAGCTCGGTATCGAGGTCGTTGCTGCCTAAGGGCACAGCTCAGCAGAGCTAGGTGAAGGGCCGCACCCTGGGGTGCGGCCCTTCGTCGTTTCACGTGAAACCGGCCTTTGCCGATTGATGCCCGGTCGGGTGAGCTTCAGCGCGTAGCGCCGGTCACGATCCAGCGGCCGGACCGCATGCGCATCCACAGCGTCAGCAGCCGGACTGTCATCATCAGCGTCATCGCCCCCCAGAGAGCCGTGAGACCTCCTCCGTAGCTGGGGAGGAGGAGAGCGACCGGGGCGAAGACGGCCAGGGTCAGGACCATGGCCCAGGCGAGATAGCGGCCGTCTCCTGCCCCCATCAGCACTCCGTCCAGCACGAAGACCACGCCGGAGATCGGCTGGGAGAGTGCTACGACCAGAAGTGCCGGCAGCAGGGTGTTTTGTACGGATGCGTCGCCGGTGAACACCGGGACGAAGAGTGGCCTTGTGAGGACGATCACCACCCCGAGGACCACTCCGGAGACGATCCCCCACTGCACCATCCGGCGGCATGCCTCGCGGGCGCCCTTGGCATCGTTCGCCCCCAGGTAACGGCCGATGATGGCTTGCCCTGCGATGGCGATGGCGTCGAGCGCGAAGGCCGTGAGGCTCCAGAGCGACAGGATGATCTGGTGTGCTGCGATGTCAGTGTCACCGAGGCGGGCGGCGACGGCGGTGGCGATCATCAGGACCGCCCGCAGTGAAAGCGTGCGGACCAGGAGGGGCACGCCGGCCTGGGCGCTGGCCCGGATGCCTGCGGCATCAGGGCGCAGCGATGCCCCGTGCCGTCGGGCCCCGCGGACCACGACGATCAGGTAAACGAGCGCCATGCCGACCTGAGCGATGACAGTCCCCCATGCGGATCCCGCGATCCCCAGCCCGGCACCGTAGACGAGTCCGACATTGAGAGCACCGTTGGCCGCGAATCCTCCGATGGCGACGTAGAGAGGTGTCCGGGTGTCCTGCAGTCCGCGCAGCACTCCCGTCGCTGCGAGCACCACGAGCATGGCGGGGATGCCGAGACTGGAGATCCGTAGATACGTGATGGCGTACGGGGCCGCGGTGTCGGACGCACCGAAAACATCGACCATCCACGGTGCCAGGGGGAGCGTGACGGCGATGACAGCCGCACCGATCAGCAGAGCGAGCCAGATACCGTCCATCCCCTGGCGGATGGCGGATGCCAGATCTCCTGCACCGACCTGGCGGGCGACCGCGGCCGTGGTGGCGTAGGCGAGGAAGACGAAGATGCTCACCGCGGTCGTCAGCAGGGCCGCGGCGACCGCCAGGCCGGCCAGTTGCGGAGTGCCGAGGTGACCGACGATGGCACTGTCGACCATGACGAAAAGCGGCTCGGCAACGAGCGCGCCGAAGGCGGGGACGGCGAGTGCGATGATCTCGCGGTCGTGCCGGCGGCGGGAGGGCGGCTGGGCCGTGGACGCCTGGATCATGGAGACCAATCTAATCTTCCACAGGTAATAGATGCAATGGACCAGAGTCCCTTACCTCCCTCGGGTTTTCGGGTTCGGCGGAACGCTGTCTTCGGTGATCTTGAGCTGTGGGTGAAAGTTTTTCTCCCCCACAGTCGGTGGATTGAGAAACGCCAGGTCAGGCGTGTCGTCGATGGCTGCGTATGACTTTGTCCACAGTGCTGTCCCCCGGTCCGTACACAGGATCTGAGGGGTTCTCCACAGCATCTGGTCCGTCATCCACATGCCCTGTGGATAACCGGATTGGCTGAAGGTGCGGACCGGCCTACCGTGGTGCGGCGCCCGCTCTCCGTTCCGGCTTGGAAGTCCGCAGAACTTGACGCGCCGGGACCGGAGTCGGGCGTCTTGTTTGTCGGTGCCGTGCCGTAAGAAAGAGTGGCACGGCTAGGTCCGCGAAGCGGACGGGAGGAGGTGGCCCGGTGAGCATTCCCGAGCCTTTGGACGATCCCTGGGCCGATGTCGGTCCCAGTGACCGTCTGCCTGTTACCCGTCAGCGCCGCGGAGAGGGCAAGGGGCGCGACGAACAGCACGAGCGGGGCCGGGAGAGCGGCTGGGACGGCGGCTCGTCCGGCTTCGAGCGGGTGCCTCCGCAGGATCTCGACGCCGAACAGTCCGTCCTCGGCGGCATGCTGCTCTCCAAGGACGCCATCGCGGACGTCGTGGAGATCATCAAGGGGCATGACTTCTACCGTCCGGCTCATGAGACCGTCTACACGGCGATCCTCGACCTCTATGCGAAGGGGGAGCCGGCCGACCCGATCACCGTGGCGGCCGAGCTGGTCAAGCGCGGCGAGATCACCAAGGTCGGCGGAGCCCCGTATCTGCACACCCTGGTGCAGTCCGTCCCGACCGCGGCCAACGCTTCGTACTACGCGGAGATCGTCCACGAGCGGGCTGTTCTCCGGCGCCTCGTCGAAGCCGGTACGAAGATCACCCAGATGGGATACGCGGCTGACGGCGACGTCGACGAGATCGTCAACTCGGCGCAGGCCGAGATCTACGCCGTCACGGAGCAGCGCACCAGCGAGGACTACCTGCCGCTCGGCGACATCATGGAAGGTGCTCTCGACGAGATCGAGGCCATCGGTTCCCGCAGCGGCGAGATGACCGGTGTGCCGACCGGATTCACCGACCTCGACGCCCTCACCAACGGCCTGCACCCCGGCCAGATGATCGTCATCGCGGCTCGCCCTGCCATGGGTAAGTCCACGCTCGCCCTGGACTTCGCCCGTGCCTGCTCGATCAAGAGCAATCTCCCGAGCGTGATCTTCTCCCTGGAGATGGGGCGTAACGAGATCGCGATGCGCCTCCTGTCCGCAGAGGCCCGGGTGGCCCTCCACCACATGCGTTCCGGCACTATGACGGACGAGGACTGGACGCGGCTCGCCCGCCGGATGCCGGACGTGTCGGCCGCTCCGCTTTACATCGACGATTCCCCGAACCTCTCGATGATGGAGATCCGTGCGAAGTGCCGTCGACTCAAGCAGCGCAACGACCTCAAGCTGGTGGTCATCGACTATCTGCAGCTGATGCAGTCCGGCGGGGCCAAACGGGCCGAAAGCCGCCAGCAGGAGGTTTCGGACATGTCCCGAAACCTCAAGCTCCTCGCCAAGGAGCTCGAACTTCCCGTCATCGCCCTGTCCCAGCTGAACCGTGGACCCGAACAGCGCACGGACAAGAAGCCGATGGTCTCCGACCTGCGTGAGTCCGGCTCCATCGAGCAGGACGCCGACATGGTGATCCTGCTGCACCGTGAGGACGCGTACGAGAAGGAGTCACCACGTGCGGGCGAGGCTGACCTGATCGTGGCCAAGCACCGTAACGGTCCGACGGCGACGATCACCGTGGCCTTCCAGGGCCACTACTCCCGTTTCGTGGACATGGCCCAGACCTGACGTAGGCGCATGTAGGGTCTCAGGTTTCGCGTCCTGATCTCAGGCTCGATGTTCAAGTGAAGTCCTTTTAGGACACGATTCTGAGACTGACAGGTCAGATTGTTCACCCTTGCGGGGTGACTGGCGTGCAGTACGAACCATTCCACAGCGGTCTGCCGGCACCGTGGCTGTACGGGCAACTGCCCCGGGGGTGTGGGGTGATGATGGACAGTTCTGCTGTGACGGTAAGCGTCCGTGGCCGAGCGGCGGGGCTGTTGAAGACCGAGCTCCGGGTACGGCGTCTTCGGCTTCCTGGAGGCGGCCGTACTCTGGCGGACGTTCCGCTGGTGCAGGGGTCAGAAGCGACTACGCGGGTACCTATCGGTCGGCACAGACGCACGACCATGTGATCTACGAGTCGCGAAGCGCTTGACCAGCCGCCCTCGATCCCCACGCGAGAAGGTGACGTGCCTGCGGGCGTCCGGACCCTCCCCGTCCGACTGCCCCCCGCTGCGGGGCTAGGCCCGCGGCTCGTGGCTGGAGCCCTGGTCCGACGGCTGCACCCCCGCTCGGCGAGGTGCTGCGGCACCGTGGTTTCCCAGAGCGATCCGGGAGTGGGGCCATCTGAAGGGCGTCCCCCGTCCGACTGGACGATCTCGCTCGGCGACCAGGAGACCGAGACCATCGCGCGGGCGAGCGGTCTCGATCCGCAGACGGTCACCAGCATGACCCCGGCCGGCTATGACCAGCTGCCCACCGCGCCTACTTCGAGCGCCGGTACGTCAACCGCTGGGGTGCTCTGGGGCCGTGGAGCGGATCCCCAATTCTGTCCGGACGGCTTGCGCGAAAGCGATGGCCGATGGCATGGCGGCTGGGCCATCCCTCTGCGACTGGCGGCTCGATAGCGCTGGGCGAAGACGTCCTCACGGTGCTCTGCGATGTGTCGCAGCGCGTCTTTGTGATCCCGATTGGAGAGTCGATCGAGATAGGTATGACCGAAGAGATGGTCGGTCTCGTGTAGCAGGCACCGGGCGAAGCATCCCGTCCCCTTCGATCGAGAGGGGGTTGCCGTCCCTGTCGAAGCCGTGAGCGACGGCACGATCGGTGCGGGGAACCGCCACGCCTGAGCGTGCGGTCGCGGTGGCCAGAGAGATCCTTGCGGAGGAGAGAGCTCTCACGGGCGTCGAGAGTCTGCCTTCTACCGGATCTTCTGCACGTGGGTGGTGTCGGTGCCGAGGGGGGTGCCGTAGGCGCTGGTCGGGGCGATTTCCGGCACAGGGGCTCCGTGCTCGTCGACAAGGGTGGAGTGCGTCTGGCCGGGGGCGAAGGCGTGGCGTTCTCGTCCTGCTTGTCCTCTCGTGGGCAGCGATCGCGCAGCTGCCGTGGACACTGTGGCTCCTCGTCGTCGGAAGCGTGATTCTCGACTTCGCGGTCCAGGCCGTGCATGTGAGCAATCAGCACCACCTCACTGCCGCGCACCCGGATCGCACCAGCAGCGCCATCGGCAGCTACATGGTCTTCTACTCTCTCGGTCCCGCCCTCGGTGCAGCCGCGACCACCGCCGTCTTCACCATTCACGGCTGGGCGGGCTCCAGCATCCTCGGGACCGGATTCGCGGTCTGCGCGCTGGCGGTATGGGCAGCCGACAGGCGACTCCCTCGCGCTGGCGAGAGCGTCCGATCCGACGAAGTGGGCACCCGCCAGGCGGGGGAGGAAAATCGAAGGCCGATCAAGCCAGCCATGTGGTGACTAACCCCAGAGTTCTTTGAGGGCGCCCTGGCCTCTTCAGCCCGCCGGTGGCGGTCTTAGCTCTGCGAGGCCAGTGAGGCGGGGCAGTAACCGCCAGGTGCCAGCCCGCAGTTGTGTTGACCGGGCGTCAGATCTCGTGATCTCTCGGGCGAGAGGGGAGTCACGGTTCCGCAGGACGTGACCTGTGCGACCACGAAGATCCGAATGGGGAGCTCATCTCCGAGGACAGGGTCGGCCGCATGAGGAAGCTCAAGGCTGAGGACAGTGAGCTGGGCATCTGGCTCTGCGGTGGCTCCTGGCTGGCGGGGGAGCTGATCGACGAGGTCGGCGAGCCCGTCATCAAGACCTACCCGCAGGTGTCCGGATCAGGAATGCCCATGTTCGGATCCGCCGTGCGCACCTTCGCCAACGGGGTGCTGGTCAGGACGTACCGCCGCACGCGCTGATCCGGCACCTCGTGCGTGGTAGTGGCGAGGTCATGCCGCTACGGCGACGGCTGGCCCCGATGGCGGCAAAATGGGTTCGTCAGGCGACATGGCGCGGGTCATTCTGGGGCATGACCTCTTCCGACATTCTTCTCCCCAGCACCCGGCGGGCCCTGCTGCACCGCGTCGCCACCGCACAGTCCCAAGGCCGGGCCCCTTCCCTTGTCGCCGCGGTGCAGCGGGGCGGGCAGATCGCCTGGACCGGTGCACGCAGTTGTGTGGACGGCCATGAACCCGATGGTGACACGCAGTTCCGGATCGGCTCCATCACCAAGACGTTCACCGCTGTGCTGGTGATGCGCCTGCGCGACGAGGGGCTCCTGGATTTGGGCGATCCCCTGGAAAAGCATCTGCCGGGCACGGGCGCCGGCCAGGCGACCGTGTATCAGCTGCTCGGCCACAGCGGGGGGCTGAGGGCGGAGACGCCCGGCCCCTGGTGGGAGAGGACCCCGGGTATCACGCGGCCGGAACTGGCGGATGTGCTCGGCGACAGGCCGTTGATCAACCCGTCCGGCCACCGGCACCACTACTCGAACCCGGGTTACACACTGCTTGGCGCCCTCATCGAGAGGCTGCGTGGCGACTCCTGGGCCGAGGTGTTGCGCCGCGAAATCCTGGAACCTCTGGGAATGAACCGTACGACCCCGCAGGCGCACGCTCCGCACGCGGGCGGCTGGGCGGTTCACCCGTGGGCCGACGTCATACTGCCCGAGCCGGCCGAGGACCTGGGGCTGATGGCGTCGGCCGGACAACTGTGGTCGACCACCACCGATCTTCTCCGCTTCGCGGCCTTTCTCGGACAGGGCGATGACCGCGTGCTGTGTGAGGCCTCGGTCGCAGAGATGCGTGCTCCCGCTGCTCCGCCCGAGGCAGGGGACTGGGCAGGCACGTACGGCCTCGGTCTTCAAGCCGTACGGTGCGGGGATCGCACGCTCCTGGGCCACGGAGGGTCGCTGCCCGGCTTCCTGGCCACGCTGTGGTTCAGCGTCGAGGACGATGTGGCCGCCGTGGTGCTCTCGAACGCCACCTCCGGCCCACTGACCGGGACGGTCGCCGCGGAACTCCTGCTGATCGTCGCCGACGCGGAACCGAGGATCCCGGAGCCCTGGCGCCCGCTGCCCGAGGTCGACGAAGAACTGCTGGCGCTGACCGGGCCCTGGTGCTGGGGCACTCAGGTCCACGCCCTGAAGCTGCTCGCAGACGGGGGGCTCGAGCTTCAGCCGTTGCGGGGCTCCGGTCGTGCCGCCCGGTTCCGAGCACGCCCCGACGGGACCTGGACGGGGCTCAACGGTTATTACGCGGGGGAGACGCTTCGGGTCGTGCGGGCCGAGGACGGCACGGTGGACCACCTCGACCTGGGTTCGTTCGTCTTCACGCGGGAGCCGTACGACCGGAGCGCGGCCGTTCCTGGTGGCGTGGACGAGGGCGGTTGGCGGGGACTCGCCACCTGAGGAGAGCGGGTCGGCGTTTCACGTGAAACGCCGACCCACCGACCCGGCACTGTGCCGGCCCAGTGCGGCCCGACTTGTCGGCGGCGTACGCATCAGGCCATCAGCTCGCGCTCCAGAGGGGTACGGAAGCGCAGGGGTGGTCCGGGTGTGGCGGCGAGGCCGAGAGCTCACTTTCCGTGGCATGACCTCGCGCGGTCGGACCGTGGCGGCATCGATCGCGTGCAGGGCGACGAGGGCGTCGGCCCACTGCGACGACGGAGCGGGCCCGTTCAGGCGGGCCGGTAGATGCCGTGGCCCTGGCTTGTTCCCGCGCTTCCCGTCATCGATGCGGTACACGTGATGCATCCCGGAGTGTCGGAGCTGCCGGGATCGGTTCAGAGAGTGAGCTTGAAGCCCACATGGCTTGCGGTGAAGCCCAGCCGCTCGTAGAAACGGTGAGCGTCGGTGCGGGTGGCGTCCGACGTCAGCTGTACCAACTGGCATCCGCGACGCCTGGATTCATCGACCGCCCACTGGATCAACTGGGTGCCGAGGCCGCCGCCGCGCTCATCCGCGTGGACGCGGACGCCCTCGACGACGGAACGTGTCGCACCACGTCGGGACAGCCCGGGAACGATCGTGAGCTGGAGGGTCCCCACGACGCGGTTCTCGCGCACGGCCACGACCAGACGCTGATTCGGGTCGTCGGCAAGCCGCCGGTAGGCGGCGTGATACGGGGCGAGATCGTCCGGAGACTCGCGTGACGCGCCCAGCGGGTCGTCCGCGAGCAAGGCCACGATGGCGGGGATGTCGGTGAGTGCTGCGGGACGTATGCCGAGATCGCTCATGATCGGCAGACTACGCAAACCCACCGGTTCAGGCGGGGACCTTCAGCGCCTCGACCGTCCGGACCAGCGGGGCGAGCTCCGGGTTCTCGGCAGCCTCGTCGAGAGCGGTGCGGAGCGCGGTGTCGTTGGTCGGTCTGGCCTCCTTCAGCAGCGTGAGACCCGCCTCGGTGACGTCCGTATAAATGCCCCGCCGGTCGGTGTCGCACAGGTATCGGGTGAGCAGCCCACGGTCCTCGAGCCGGGTGACCAGTCGAGTCGTGGCGCTCTGGCTCAGCACCACAGCGTCGGCCACCTGCTTCATCTGCAGATGACCGCCCGTGCCGCTGTGCTGGCGGCTCAGGACGTCGAGCAGGGAGAACTCGCGTGCGCTCAGGCTGTGGTGGGACTGCAAGGCCCGTTCGATGCGGGCCTCGATCTTCCCGTGGAGCAGGGAGAGGGCGCACCAGCTCTGCGCGAGGGCCGTCAGTGCGGGATCTGTCGCTGTCATGGGTCTCTCCTCCGTACGGGAGCTGCTTGCCTCCAGAGTAGGGCACGTACGCAATAGACCGCGCTTGCCAATAACAAGCGTCTGCAATTATTGTGGACGCTCGTAAGGCGCAGACGCAATCTTCAGGGAAGGTGACACTCATGCCGCTCGCGCTCCTCGCCCTCGCCATTGGGGCATTCGGTATCGGCACCACCGAGTTCGTGATCATGGGGTTGCTTCCCGAAGTCGCGGCCGACTTCCAGGTCTCGATCCCGACCGCAGGGTTCCTGGTGACGGGCTACGCCCTGGGCGTGGTCATGGGTGCTCCCCTGATGACCATCCTGGGCACGCGGGTGACCAGAAAACGGATGCTGATGCTCCTGATGGGGCTGTTCATCGTGGGCAACGTGGTGTCCGCACTCGCCCCCGTCTTCGGCGTGATGCTTGCCGGCAGGGTGATCGCCTCACTTGCCCATGGAGCTTTCTTCGGTATCGGATCGGTCGTGGCCGCAGGTCTGGTCGCTCCGGAGAAGAAGGCCGGTGCCATCGCCATGATGTTCACCGGGCTTACCGTGGCCAACGTCGTCGGGGTGCCCCTGGGGACCTTCATCGGCCAGAACATCGGCTGGCGGGTTACGTTCTTCGTCGTCGCGGGACTCGGCGTCCTCGGTCTTCTCGGGGTGGCTGAGCTCGTCCCCGAGCAGCCGAAACCTCAGGGGGTCCGTGTCCGCCACGAGCTGGCCGCATTCCGCAATGTTCAGGTGCTGCTCGCGATGGCGATGACGGTTCTGGGCTTCGGTGGCGTGTTCGCGGCGATCACTTACATCACCCCGATGATGACGGAGACCTCCGGTTTCGCGGCGTCATCCGTCACCTGGCTGCTGGTCCTCTTCGGCCTTGGCATGGTCGGCGGGAATCTGCTCGGCGGTAAGTTCGCCGACCGCCATTTGATGCCGATGCTGTACGTGACCCTCGGTGCGCTCGCCGTGGTCCTGGCGCTGTTCACACTGACCGTGCACAACAAGATCGCCGCTGCGGTGACCATCGTCCTCATCGGGGCTCTCGGTTTCGCGACCGTACCGCCGCTTCAGAAGCGAGTCCTCGACCAGGCTGCCGGCGCACCCACCCTGGCCTCGGCCGTCAACATCGGGGCCTTCAACCTCGGCAACGCGCTCGCGGCGTGGCTCGGCGGCCTCGTCATCTCGGCGGGGTTCGGATACACCGCACCCAACTGGGTCGGCGCCGCACTCGCTGCCTCGGCGCTGCTTCTGGCGGTGCTCTCCGGTGTGCTGGAGCGCCGGACGGTCATCGGTGGCCGGCTGATTGCCGCGCACTCTCCCGACCCCGCTGAAGCCGTCGGCCCCGGCGAGTCGGCCCCCACGGCTTCAGCACCGATATCGCGGTGACGAAGAGATACGTGGTCGTGGCCACTGAGGGGGCGATGAGCAGATCGATGTCGGTCGCCCCCACGGCGGCGGCCTCGTTGATCCGGGGGCGAAGCGAGAAGGAGGGCAGCCCGGCGGTGACCAGGGTCAGCCAGAACTTCGTCCAGACCCAGCGGTGTCTGGCTAGGCCCCACGGCGTCCTGAGAGCCAGCGGCGGCCGCTGAGAAATGAAAGCAGGGCGACAAACACGACGAGCCAGTCCCCGGAAGACCTTCATGCCGCGGGTGGCGGCCTGGGCTGTCGTGGGGTCGTGGGTGAGGAATGCGGCGAGGCCGAATGCAGCAGCCCCACGGTGGAGACCCAGCCAGCTCACGGACACTGTTACGTGAGCGATCAGATGTTTCGGCGAACGGAACGCTTGAGTGGTTTCACGTGAAACACGGTGTCAAGCGTGGAGCGTGCGGTCATCTGGCGGTGGGAGTATCCACGACTACCGGCCACGGCGTACGCGGTGTGCCCGCCCTACTCGTCGTAGGCCTCACACAGAGCTCCGGACTCAGCTCAGATCGGGCGAGTGCAACGCCCGCACGCCCTCGATGTTGGCGTCCAGATAGTGCCGGAGCGACAGGGGCACGAGGTGTACAGCCGCGATTCCTACGCGGCTGAAGGGCACGCGGACGACTTCGTACTCCCCGCAGGGTTCGTCGATCTCCGGTCCATGCCTACGCGACAGGTCCATCGAAGCCAGTCGGCAGACGAAGAAGTGCTGCACCTTTACGCCTTTGACGCCGCCGCCGGCGATGTGCTCGACGGTATCGATGAAGCAGGGCACCACATCGACGATCTTGGCACCGAGCTCTTCGTCGACCTCGCGGTGCAGTGCCTCGACGACGGTGGCGTCCTCCGGCTCGACTCCGCCACCCGGTGTGAGCCAGTACGGGTCGACACCGGGTTTGGTGCGCTTGATCAGGATGAGGTCATCGCCGTCGAGCAGGACGGCGCGGGCCGTGCGCTTGACCACAGGGCGTTCGGTCATGGGAGGAGAGTGGCCCGGGAAACCCGATCTGAAACTCCTGTCGGCCGACCGGTCACCAGTCGACGGCAGCACGGACCAGCCGCACGTGCGCCCGCGCCATGTGCGGCAGGCCGAGTGTGCCGGTCTTCGCGATGAGGAAGTACGTGCGCAGCGGCGGCATCGGAGGGAGCGGCGGACGCCGCGCCGTCCCTTGCAACCGCCTGGACCGTGCATATGCCCATAGATCACTGATGCCACCGTGTGGGGTCAGTGACGCGCGGTCAACCAGCCTTGTCCTGGCGGTTCTCAGCGCAAGAACCGGGGCGCTCCGAGCTATGACGGGGAGGCTCGGACCGTTCGTCCCGAGCAGGACCGGGCCGGTGAACGGGGACGTCCGTCCGGACCGGTCCTGCCAGGACCGTAGGGAAGCGCTCAGCGCGCGGACTCGTCCAGTGCGCGTTCCACGTCCGCCAGCAGGTCTTCGGGGTCCTCTGCGCCGACGGAGAACCGCACGAAGCCCTCAGGCACCGCGTCCCCGCCCCAGCGAGCCCGGCGCTCGGCGGTGGAACGTACACCGCCGAAACTCGTCGCGTCGTCGACCAGGCGCAGCCCGGCCAGGAAGCGCTCTGCGGTGTCCTTGTCGGCCAGTACGAACGAGACCACGGAGCCGAAGCGCCGCATCTGCCGGACGGCGGTCGGGTACGAAGGATCGCCGGGCAGCCCCGGGTACCGGAGCCCCGCCACGTCCGCGCGCTTGGCCAGGGCCTCGGCGAGTGTCAGCGCGGTCGCGCTCTGGCGGTCGATCCGCAGCTGCAGCGTGGCCAGCGAACGGTGGGCGAGCCAGGCCTCCATGGGGCCGGGAATCGCGCCGACCACCTTGCGCCAGCGACGTACTCCGGCCGACAGCTGAGGGTCCCGGCAGCTCACATGGCCGAGCAGGATGTCCCCGTGCCCGGTCATGCCCTTGGTGTCGCTGGCCACGGAGAAGTCCGCCCCCAGCTCCAGGGGACGCTGGCCGAGCGGGGTCGCCAGAGTGTTGTCCACCGCGACCAGGACGCCCGTGGCGTGCGCGGCCTCGACGAGCCGGCGCACATCGCAGACGTCGAGCCCGGGGTTGGAGGGCGTCTCGATCCACAGCAGCTTCGCCCCGTCGAGGAGCTCCAGCTGGGCATCGCCGCCGGTCGGTGCGGTCCGTACTTCGACGCCGTATGCCTCCAGCTGCTCCCTTACCAGGGGGAGCGCCTGATAGCCGTCGTCGGGCAGGACGACGGCGTCGCCCGTGCGGGCCTGGGACAGCAACACGGCCGAGATGGCGGCCATCCCGGAGGCGAAGACCGTGGTCTCCACCCGCTCCCCCGGTGCTTCCAGCTCGCCGATGGCGCGCTCCAGGTGGGTCCAGGTCGGATTCGTCTCCCGGCCGTAGGTATAGGGGCCGACGGGCTCGCCGGACAGATGGAAGTGCGCGGCGAAGACCGGACCGGGAAGTGTGGGTTCGTACTGCTCCGGTTCGGGCAGGCCTGCCCGAACGGCCCGTGTTCCGTCGCCCGTGGTGCTCATTCGCGTTTCCTCGTCTCTCCCCGGCGTCCACCGGTCCGTTCTGCACTGTGTCATCAGGAGGTGGATCAGTCCTCGTCGGGGAGCACCACATTGAGTGCCCAGGACACGACCGAGATGATCAGCCCGCCCAGGACCGCGGTCCAGAACCCGTCGACATGGAAGTTCAGATCGACGAGGCCGGCCAGCCAGGAGGTCAGCATCAGCATCAGGGCGTTGACCACCAGCGTGATCAGTCCGAGCGTCAGGATGAACAGAGGCAGGGTGAGCAGCTTCACCACAGGCTTGACGACGAAGTTCACCAGGCCGAACAGCAATGCCACCACGACCAGCGTGAGGATTTTGCGCCCGGAGCTGTCACCGGTCAGCGTGATGTCCTGGAGCAGCCAGATGGCTACAGCCAGCGCACCCGCGTTGGCGATCGTCTTGACTACGAAATTCTTCATGTGTCTGATCGTGGCAGACACGATTCGGTGGCGGACACCGGCGGTACAGAGCAGCACGGGCGCGAGGGGCGGACTGACGATGAAGGCATTCAGACTGGACGAGCTGGAGGCGGAACGCGCTGCCAACGACGGCGCCTATCTGCAGTTCATCCGGGAACGCAACATGTCCGTCGGCCTGTACGCCCTCGACGCCGGCGCGCTCGACCCTCAGCAGCCGCACCAGCAGGACGAGGTGTACTTCGTCGTCAGCGGTCGCGCCTCGATCACGGTCGGCATGGAGACCACGCAGGTGGGGCGGGGGAGCGTCGTGTACGTACCGGCGGGCGCTGCCCACAAGTTCCACCACATCACCGAGGATCTGCGGGTGATGGTGATCTTCTCCCCGCCGGAGAGTTAGGCCTCACCGGGGTTCCGGCGGCGTCGGGTTCGGGTCCGGACCCGACGTTCCCTAGGGGATCGCTCAGGGGACTTCAAGGGCTCCCGGAGCCCCGCCGGCCGCCCCTGCGCCTCTAGCATCGAAGCGGAGACTCACAGAGACGAGGTAACAGCGATGGCGGTGCGGCAGATGTTCGCGGGGATGCCCTGGTGGGTGAAGTGGGTCGCGGTGCCTCTCATCGCGATCGTCGTGTTCGGCGGCCTGGTCGCCAGCGTGGTCGGGTTCGTCATCGGACTGTTGTTCAAGGTGCTGGTGTTCGTCGTGCTCGTGGGTGGTCTGATCTTCGTCGTGCGAAAGTTCATGGGCTCGTCCGAGCGCAGCGACCGGTAGGAACATCGGGCGGCCCCAGAGGCGCGGTGGTACCGGGGAAGCGGGGCGGGCCACGGATTCGGTGATTAGCCCAGCTGAGCTAAGTCCATGACGAAACCTCCTTCGTGACTGAGTGTACGGATACAGTTGCGTACCGCTGCCGCCAGCTGGGAAATGACGGTCGTCACCATCCTGACCAGTGGTTTGTGCGACCGTCCGGTCTCCGGACCCCAGGCTCGCGGCGGGCCCGCGGGGGCGGCCCCCGCGGGAGGGCTGAGAGCCCGTCACCATGCCTGGGGGTGACCTGTGACCACGGCATCGAATACCGCTGCCCCGACGTTGATCGGTTCGGTTCAGCGGGCGTTGCGACTTATGGAGGCTGTGGGTACCCATCGGGACGGGGCGCCGGCGAAGCAGCTCGCCCGGGAGGCCGGGCTTCCCCTCCCCACCGCCTATCACCTGCTGCGAACCCTGACCCATGAGGGATACCTGCGCAGGGAGAACGGCGTCTTCCTGTTCGGGGCCGCGGCCGAGAGGCTGGGCGGAGGCCCCGCGACCCCACGTCCCGGCGTGATCGTCGACTCGCTCGCGCACTGGGCGGACATCATCGGCGCACCCGTGTACTGCGCCCTGTACAAGGACGGCGAGATCGAGATGATCGCCGTGGCCGAGACTCCCGCCGCTCCCGCCGTGCACGAGTGGGTCCCGTTCCGTGAGACGGGCCATGCTCACGCCCTCGGGCAGTGCCTCCTCGGGCAACTCGACGATCATGCACGCGAAGATCATCTGGACCGGCACCCTGTCCGGCCGCTGACGCGCTACTCCGTGAGGGACCGTCAAGAGTGTTTGAACCGGCTGGGATCGATGAAACGTACGGAACCTGTCATTGAACGGCAGGAGTACGCCATAGGAACGGTCTGTGGGGCTATTCCGATCACGGTCGGTTCCGCTGTAGCAGCCATGGCCATTTCTCTCCCTCTACATCAAGAGGAACGGTTGCTCGCCGCAGTCGAACAACTACGCTGCGAAGTAACCACCCTCTTGCGCTCGTTCGTGTTCTCTATCAGTATCTGAAAAATCACTCCTTGTGATCTGCTATCGCGTGCACCACGATGGCGTCAATAGGGCCATGGGGGATCATTCCTGGCCAGATTCATCTACTGCGGGGTTGAACGATGCGCGAGTCGGTTCAGGCAGAGGTCATGATGAGCTTCCTCGTCTCCGAGGAGCTCTCCTTCCGTATTCCGGTGGAGCTCCGGTACGAGGTCAGTGATCCGTACGCGATCCGGATGACCTTCCACCTGCCAGGTGACGCCCCCGTCACCTGGGCATTTGGCCGTGAGCTGCTGCTCGACGGTCTCAACAGCCCCAGTGGCGACGGCGATGTTCACATCGGCCCGACCGAGCCCGAAGGACTGTCGGATGTGCACATCCGTCTCCAGGTCGGAGCGGACCGAGCGCTTTTCAGGGCCGGCACGGCACCTCTTGTGGCATTTCTCGACCGGACGGACAAGCTGGTGCCATTGGGGCAGGAGCACACGCTGGGTGACTTCGACGGCAACCTGGAAGAGGCGCTGGGCCGCATCCTCGCCAAGGAACAGAACGCCGGCTGAACAGGAAGGTCTGGCTGAACACCGAACACCGGCGGGCCGGTTCCGTGCGTCCGGTGCCCCGGCTCACGCCTTGCGGCGTCGGCCCCTCCCGGTCCGTGCGGGTGCAGGAGCTCCGGCTTCCGCGCCGAGCCCCGTGCGGTCCGCGGAGACCACCAGGGCCGCGAGCACCGTCGTCACCGGGACCGAGGCGACCAGCCCGATCGACCCGACGAGTGTCCGGACGATCTCCTCCGCGACCAGTTCGCTGTTGGCGACCGTGCCTACGCTGCTCTGGGCGATCGAGAAGAGAAGCAGCAGAGGAAGGGCCGCGCCCGCGTAGGCCAGTACGAGCGTGTTGACGACCGAGGCGATGTGGTCGCGCCCGATCCGGATGCCCGCCCGGTAGAGACGGCGTACGCCCATGGTCGGGTCGGCCTGGTGCAGTTCCCAGACCGCCGAGGTCTGGGTGACGGTCACGTCGTCTAGCACACCGAGGGAGCCGATGATCACACCGGCCAGCAGCAGGCCGCTCATATCGATGTGCGGATACAGGCCGTGGATGAGGCCGGTGTTGTCGTCCGTGTTCCCGGACAGGCTGGCCCAGCCGATGAAGAGCGAACCCAGGAGACCGATCAGCAGCAGCGAGATGAGCGTGCCGATGACGGCCACGGAGGTACGGGCCGTCAGCCCGTGGCAGGTGTAGAGGGCGATCAGCATGATGGCGCTGGCCCCGATCACCGCGACGACCAGCGGATTCGATCCCTGCAAGATCGCCGGCAGGATGAACAGGGTCAGCACGGCGAAGGAGATGGCGAGGGCGATCAGCGCCATCAGCCCACGCATTCTGCCCACCGCGACGACCGCGAGGGCGAAGATCCCGGCGAGCAGCGCCATCGGGAACGCGCGGTCCACGTCGGTCACCGAGTACTGAAGATCCCGGGGTGCGTCGGGGGCGTACGCCACGACCACTCCTTGGCCCTCGCTCAGTTGCCGGGGGGCATCGGGCTGGACCACCTCGACGAAGGTACGGCCCTTGTCCTTACCGGTCGTCACTTCGACCGTGGCTTTCTTGCACTGCCCAGTCTGTTCGTTGACAGCTTCCCGTCCCGAGGCCGTGGAGGTGTCGCCGGTCGGCGGTACCTGCGCGGCGTTGACGTCCGCGCAGTCGACCGACACGACCTTCGTCACCTGCCCGTCCTGGGTCTGCCGGTCGAATCCGACACCCGTGCGCTCATGGGCCGGGGCGCCGCCGGGCCAGAACGCCACGAGGCCGACCAGGACCGCGGTCGCGAAGGGGATGAGCACGGCCGCGATGACCTTGCGCAGATGCTTGGACACGGGCGCGGCAGGGCCGTGGCTGTGGGAGTGGCCGTGTGCATGACTCTGCGTGCTGCCTGATGTGTGGCCGGGGGGTTCGGGGGCGCTTCCGGGAGACGTCACCCGGCGATCATCCCAAGAACAGGGGAGTCCCTCTGGCCAGCACGCCAGAAGGGAGGCTAGCGTGGAGGCACATCTGTACACGCGGGAGCTCGGAGCACCGGGCTGAGAGGGCGCTGACCTCCGTAAATTTATACGGGAAACGCTGCGCCGACCGCCGAACCTGTTACCGGGTAATGCCGGCGTAGGGAGTAGGTCTCATGACCACAGCGGACGCACGCACGCCTGCCTCGAAGCGGAATGGGCGGAACACCGAGAAGAACGCCGAGGCCGGGAAGTCCATCGGCTGGCACAAGGGGTACGTCCAGGGCTCACGCCCGGATCTCCGGGTGCCTGTCCGTCAGGTGCACCTCACCAACGGCACGGACGTGACGTTGTACGACACGTCCGGGCCGTACACCGATCCCACCACCGACACCGACGTGCGCCGGGGACTCGCCCCGCTCCGGGAGAGCTGGATCATCGGACGCGGGGACACCCAGGAGTATGCGGGCCGTCCCGCGCGCCCCGAGGACGACGGCCGCAAGCACACCTCGCCGCGAACGGGGTCTCCCCTGCTCGAGCGAAGCCGAGAGCCCGGGGAGGATCTGCGCAACCTCGACGCGCTCTTCCCGGGCCGCCCGCGCCGGCCCCGCCGCAGCCGCGACGGACGGCCCGTCACGCAGCTCGCGTATGCCCGCCGGGGGGAGATCACCCCGGAGATGGAGTACGTCGCGATCCGGGAGAACGTCGAACCCGAGGTCGTGCGCGAGGAGATCGCGGCCGGCCGGGCGGTCCTCCCCGCCAACGTCAACCACCCGGAGATCGAGCCGATGATCATCGGCAAGCGCTTCCTGGTGAAGGTGAACGCCAACATCGGCAACTCCGCGGTCACCTCCTCCATCGAGGAGGAGGTGGACAAGATGACCTGGGCCACCCAGTGGGGCGCCGACACGGTCATGGACCTCTCCACCGGCCGCAACATCCACACCACCCGGGAGTGGGTCCTGCGCAACTCCCCCGTGCCGATCGGCACGGTCCCCCTCTACCAGGCACTCGAGAAGGTCGACGGCCGGGCCGAGGAACTGACGTGGGAGATCTACAAGGACACGGTCATCGAGCAGGCTGAGCAAGGCGTCGACTACATGACGGTGCACGCCGGCGTCCGGCTGCCGTACGTCCCACTGACGGCACGTCGTAAGACCGGCATCGTCTCGCGCGGCGGGTCCATCATGGCGGCCTGGTGCCTGGCGCACCACAAGGAGTCCTTCCTCCACGAGAACTTCGAGGAGCTCTGCGAGATTCTTGCGGCCTACGACGTGACGTACTCGCTCGGTGACGGGCTGCGTCCCGGGTCCATCGCCGACGCCAATGACGAGGCGCAGTTCGCCGAGCTCCGTACGCTCGGAGAGCTCAACACCGTCGCCAAGCGGTTCGGTGTCCAGACGATGATCGAGGGCCCGGGACACGTCCCGATGCACAAGATCAAGGAGAACATCGACCTTCAGCAGGAGATCTGCGAGGAGGCTCCGTTCTACACGCTGGGCCCCCTCACCACGGACGTCGCTCCCGCCTACGACCACATCACCTCGGGCATCGGTGCGGCGATGATCGCCTGGTGGGGGACCGCGATGCTCTGTTACGTCACGCCGAAGGAGCACCTGGGGCTGCCGAACCGTGACGACGTGAAGACCGGTGTCATCACGTACAAGATCGCCGCTCATGCGGCGGACCTCGCCAAGGGGCACCCCGGGGCACAGGAGTGGGACGACGCGCTTTCGGACGCCCGGTTCGAGTTCCGCTGGGAGGACCAGTTCAACCTGGCGCTCGACCCCGACACCGCGCGGGAGTTCCACGACGAGACGCTGCCGGCCGAACCGGCGAAGACGGCGCATTTCTGCTCGATGTGCGGCCCCAAGTTCTGCTCGATGAAGATCTCCCACGACATCCGTCGGGAGCACGGGGACGAACAGGCGGAGATCGCGGCGGGTATGGCCGAGAAGTCCAAGGAGTTCGCCGCGGCAGGCAACAGGGTCTATCTGCCAGTCGTGGACTGACGTCGGGGCGCCGTGCTCGGGCGCCACGCCGTCGTGCCGGGCACGCAGGCCTCAGCCGGCTCCGGCCCGGGGGCCTGCCGTGCCCGGCCGGGTCACTCCGGCTGGTGCTCGGGGCCGCCGAAGTCCGGGCCGGTGAAGTCGGGGCTGGTGAAGGTCGGGCGCGGGCCGGCCGAGGGGCCGTCCTCCGGGCCCGAGAAGTCCGGTCTGCTGTAGCCGATCTTCGGAATCCGGTTGGCCGAACGGTGCGGCGTCCGTGAGGCGGGGCCGGCGGTCGGATCGGCCAGCGCGTCCCGGAGGAAGGGCAGAATGCCGCGTTCCAGCAGGGCGTGGCGCCAGGCCTCCCGGGCGCGCGCGACGTCCTCCGGCAGATCCTCCTCCTCGTCCGCTGCGGGCAGCGCGGTGGCGCCGTTGCGCAGGGCGGTGACGAGGAGTCCCCCCGCGGCGACGAGGATCGCGGTGGCGGCGACGGCGGCGAAGAACCACCCGGCGGCGACCATGGTTCCCGCGAAGGCCGGGGCGGGACTGAGGGCCTTCAGGGAGTAGCCGATCAGCAGGAATAGCAGGGCGGCCGTACCCGCGAGGACGGGCGCCAGCACGGAGATCACCGCGAGCGTGCCGGCGCCTGTGGGGTCGGTTTCGTCCGCGGCGGGCCCGAGGACCGATGCCTGGGCATCCGGGTCGCCCGGTCCGCGCAGCTCGCCGCGTACCTTCACGTAGTGGTCGTACTCGGTGGCAGCAGTGGCCGTGATCAGGGGCGAGGCGTTGAGCGCCATCGTCCGGAGTTGTTCAGGGTTGAGACGGTCGCCGACACCGTCCAGATCCGGTCGTTCGTGAGCATGGCGCAGTGCGTCGGCCAGGATCCGCTCGTACTCGGGGCGGTCCTCGGCCAGCAGGTGCGGAGCGCTTTTCATGTGCATCCCCCGATGCTCCGTAGGGCCTGATCGACCGTAGGGGCGGGGCGACCGGGCGGAAACGGAGGAGAGCCTGCTACTGATACGCCGATGGTAGAGCGCCTACGGCATGGGGTGACAGGGGGTTTCCGGAAATAGGCTCAGCCGCCGACGGTGTCAGGTCGTGATGCGTCTTCCCCGATGACCGTCAGTCATGCAGCGGGAGTTGGACGACCAACAGCTTTCCGGCCATGGTCACTCCGCCGTCCATGGCGATGGCAAGCCCTTCCGCGTAGACGTGCGGACCCTCGACCACGGGCCGGGGCACGTCCTCGCCCTCCTCCGATCCGACGTCGCCGAGCAGATACGGAATGGGACTGTGGCCGTGGACGACGCGCCGCCCGCCGTACGTCGACATCAGTTCGCGGACGGCCTCCGCGCCACCCTCGTCGCGGAAGGCGAACCGCTTGGTGAGCTTGCGGAAGAGGTCCCAGCACTCATCGGCGTCACTCCGCGTGAGAATGGCGTGGACCGTGTCGTTGACGTCCTCGATGGTGGATCCGTAGTCGAGGTAGGCCGTCGTGTCGGAGTGCATCAGCAGGTGCCCGTCCTCCTCGACGACCGCGTCGAGCCGGGCCATCCACTGGAGGTGGACGTCCTGCAGCCGCTCCATGTCCGTCCTCTGACCACCGTTGAGCAGCCAGGCGGCCTGGAAGGTCGCGGTTCCGGCACCGGAGTTCACCGGGGTGTCGCCGAACCTCTTCGCGCCGAGCAGCAGCAGTTCGTGGTTGCCCATGAGCGCCTTGCAGTAACCGCCGGCCGCGGCGGCCTCCGCGGAGAGGCGCATGACGAGATCGATGACGCCGATGCCGTCCGGACCGCGATCGGTGAAGTCGCCGAGGAACCAGAGCCTGGCGTTGCCGGCTTCCCAGCGGCCGTCGTCGTCGACGAGGCCCTGCTCACGCAGTGCGCCCAGGAGCTCGTCCAGGTAGCCGTGGACGTCGCCGACGACGTACAGCGGACCGGGGCCGGATTCGCCGACGGGCCGGGCTTCCGGGAAGGTCCGCACCTGGACGGTGTCACCGCGGTTGATCACGGGCAGATCGCGTGCGGTGGGGGTGTACCCCTCCGGCGGCTCGTCGCCCACCGCGGCATTGCCGGGGTGCGGCAAGGGCGGGTCCATCGGCACCTGCGCATACGGCGGTACGCGGAAGTCGCGCAACGTCGCTGTCCGCACCACGGGTTCCTGACCGGCCCCCTGAGTCATCGACCCCTCCACCACCGTCGCGCCTCCGTACACCTCACGGGCCCTGCCTGGTAGAGGTGGTCCGCGGTGTCGTGCGCCCATCATAGGAATGCGGATCGTGCTGTGTGACGCACCAGGGGTGGTGAATCCGTGCGCACACCTGGTTCATCGGTCGTTTGGTCCGAATTAATACGATCAGTCCCCGGCCGGTGACCGCGGAGCGCTGACTGTGGTGCGCGGTGGACGGCGCTGGGAAGACGTCCGGACGATGAGCTCCGTCGGTATCACCTGCTCCAACGGGCCGTCGTGCTCGACGCCTTCGATGGCGTCGATGAGGAGCTGGATGACCGCCGTGCCGATCCTGCGGGGCTTCAGCGAGAGTGTGGTGATGGGCGGGTCGGTCGCCGCGTACACGGTGGATTCGCTGCAGCAGACCAGCAGGAGGTCCTCGGGGACCCGTAGGCCGTAGCGCCGCGCCGCGGCGAGCAGATCGGTGCCGTTGGGGTCGAAGAGCCCGTAGACGGCGTCCGGGCGGTCGGGACGGGCGAGGAGGCGGTCCGCGGCGACCGCGCCCGCGCAGGGGTCGTGAGCCGGATAGGACTCGTAGACCGGATCCTGGCCGACCCGCTCGCACCAGTGGAGGTAGGCGGTGGTGGAAAGGCGGGTGTAGGTGTCGGTCGTGGTGCCGGTCAGCAGCCCGATACGCCGGGCTCCTGCGGCGGCGAGGTGGTCCAGGAGGTCGAGGACCGCCGCCCGGTGGTCGTTGTCGACCCAGGCGGTGACCGGAAGCGTGCCCGCCGGGCGGCCGTCGGAGACGACGGGCAGACCCTGGCGCACGAGCTCGGTGACCACCGGGTCCTGGTCGGACGGGTCGATGACGACCGTCCCGTCCAGTGCGACGTTCGACCAGACGTCATGGCGTGACGTGGCCGGAAGGATCACGAGGGCGTAGCCGCGTGCGAGCGCAGCCGATGTGGCGGCTCTTGCCATCTCCGCGAAGTACGCGAACTCGGTGAAGGTGAAAGGTTCATCCCCGTACGTGGTCACGGTCAGGCCGATGAGCCCCGACTTGCCGGTACGGAGGGTTCGGGCCGCCGCGGACGGGCGGTAGCCCAGCCGTTCGGCGACCTCGCGGACATGGTGGCGGGTGGCGTCCGGGAGCCTGCCCTTGCCGTTGAGCGCGTCGGACACGGTCGTGATGGAGACGCCGGCCGCTGCGGCTACATCCCGGATTCCCGCCCGTCCTTGCCGGCCGTTGCGCCGGGGTGTCTCTGTCCGGCTCACCTGGTGCTTCCCTGCTGCTGTCATGGCGAGCCGATAGTAGGGCTCCGGTGCCGGGTCGGGCTGGTCGCATATGCCTACGTTGACAGGCACGTTTCTGCATGATCAATAAGGCTTAAACACCTTGAGAACCAAGGGTGTTGGAGGTGTTGACCCCAATGTGTCACACATCGGCGCACATGAACCTGCTGAATGGTCCATGCCTCGAAGAGTCCTTAACTCACCTGTTCGAGGGATGCGCGCCACGGAGTGAGCGACCGGCGTGCGGCGGGATGCGCAGCGCTCCCCCTCCCGGGGGCCGATGGAGCCGCCGCGAACGACAAGCGTTTCCCGCCGGGGAGGGCGATTGCGGATCCTGGCCATTCGCACGAATGCCCCATCCTCATAAGGTGAGCAGTATTGATGTGTAGATGGTCGAGGAGGACCTGCGGTGAGCGAGACGAGCCCGAAACTGCGCGCCGAACTGGACGGCGTCCCTGCGTATGTGCCGGGCAAGCCGGCGTCCGCGGAGGGGCCGGTTGCCTTCAAGCTGTCCTCCAACGAGAACCCGTATCCCCCGTTGCCCGGTGTCATGGAGTCGGTGCTCTCCGCGGCCGCTGCCTTCAACAGGTATCCGGACATGGCCTGCACCAGTCTGATGAACGAGCTGGCGGACCGGTTCGGTGTGCCGGTCTCCCATCTGGCCACCGGTACGGGATCGGTCGGTGTCGCTCAGCAGTTGCTCCAGGCCACCTCGGGCCCGGGGGACGAGGTCATCTATGCCTGGCGTTCGTTCGAGGCTTACCCGATCATCACGCAGATCAGCGGTGCGACGTCGGTCAAGGTGCCGCTGAGCGGCGGTGAGGTGCATGATCTCGACGCCATGGCCGGCGCGGTCACCGACCGGACGCGGATGATCTTCGTCTGCAATCCGAACAACCCGACCGGCACGGTGGTGCGCCGGGCGGAGCTGGAGCGGTTCCTGGACCGTGTCCCGGACGATGTCCTGGTCGTGCTCGACGAGGCGTACAAGGAGTTCATCCGGGACCCCGATGTGCCGGACGGGATCGAGATCTACCGGGACCGGCCCAATGTCGCGGTGCTCCGGACCTTCTCCAAGGCATACGGCCTCGCGGGTCTGCGGGTCGGCTTCGCGGTGGCGCACGAGCCCGTGGCGGCGGCGCTGCGCAAGACGGCCGTCCCCTTCGGTGTCAGCCAGGTCGCTCAGGACGCCGCGGTCGCCTCGTTGCGTGCGGAGGACGAGCTGCTGGGGCGGGTCGGATCGCTGGTCGGCGAGCGTGCCCGTGTGTACGACGGTCTCGTGGGGCAGGGCTGGACCGTTCCGGAGTCCCAGGCGAACTTCGTCTGGCTGCGGCTCGGGGACCGGACGCTCGATTTCGCCGCGGTCTGCGAGCGGGCGGGTGTGGTCGTGCGGCCCTTCGCCGGTGAGGGCGTGAGGGTCACGATCGGGGAGGCCGAGGCCAACGACGTGTTCCTGAAGGTGGCGGAGACCTTCCACCAGGCGCAGTAGCGGCGCGGGCGCTGCGCGACGGCCCTCCGGCGGCCCCGGACCTCGGTGAGCGAGGTCCGGGGCCACCGCTCTTTCCGCCCCTGGACACCTCGGCACCCTGTCCGGTTTCGGCTGACCCGGCAGGGTCGGCCGGAAAACACCCCCCACCCGATGGCTTCGAAGACATGTGCGCCATAATGCTTGTGAATGTGAACGCGTTCACAAGCGCACCCGTTTCCTCCCTTGATCGGGTGGATTGACTGGGCACTCCGCGGTTGTGATCACGGCGACGTAAGGAGAAGAGTCGTGGACCTGGCTCTGGCACCAGAAACTCTGGCGCGATGGCAGTTCGGCATCACCACCGTCTACCACTTCCTGTTCGTCCCTCTGACGATCTCTCTCGCCGCGCTCACCGCCGGCCTGCAGACCGCCTGGGTGCGCACGGACAACGAGAAGTACCTCAGGGCGACCAAGTTCTGGGGCAAGCTCTTTCTGATCAACATCGCCATGGGCGTGGTCACGGGCATCGTCCAGGAGTTCCAGTTCGGCATGAACTGGTCCGACTACTCGCGGTTCGTCGGTGACGTCTTCGGCGCCCCGCTCGCCTTCGAGGCCCTGATCGCGTTCTTCTTCGAGTCCACCTTCATCGGCCTGTGGATCTTCGGCTGGGACAAGCTGCCGAAGAAGATCCATCTCGCCTGCATATGGATGGTGTCCATCGGCACGATCCTCTCGACGTTCTTCATCCTGGCCGCCAACTCCTGGATGCAGCACCCCGTCGGTTACCGGATCAACGAGGAGCGCGGCCGTGCCGAGCTCACCGACTTCTGGAAGGTGCTCACCCAGGACACCGCGCTCACCCAGTTCTTCCACACCATCACGGCGGCCTTCCTGGTCGGAGGCGCCTTCATGGTCGGCATATCCGCCTTCCACCTCGCCCGCCGGAAGCACATCCGTGTGATGCGCACCTCGCTCCGGGTCGGGCTGGTCACGGTGGTGGCCGCCGGCATGCTCACCGCAGTCAGCGGAGACACGCTCGGCAAGGTGATGTTCAAGCAGCAGCCGATGAAGATGGCCGCAGCGGAGGCCCTGTGGGAGGGCGAGGAGGGCGCGCCCTTCTCCCTCTTCGCGGTCGGGGACGTCGCCGAGGGGCACAACGACGTGGAGGTCTCCATACCCGGAGTGCTCTCCTTCCTCGCGGACAACACCTTCACCTCGTACGTCCCGGGGATCAACGACATCAACGAGGAACTGCAGGAGACCTACGGGCCCGGTGACTACCGGCCCAACATCCCGGTCGCCTTCTGGAGCTTCCGCTGGATGATCGGCTTCGGCATGGCGTCCTTCGGACTCGGTCTGCTGGGGCTGTGGCTGACACGGCGGAAATTCCTGCTGCCGCAGGCGCTGCGCACGGGCGAGGACGAAGTGCCGAATCTCGTCCTCTTCAGGAACAAGGCGCTGAGCCCGAAGCTCGCCAAGCTCTACTGGCTCACCGCCCTCTGGACCATGATGTTCCCCCTGATAGCCAACTCCTGGGGCTGGATCTTCACCGAGATGGGGCGCCAGCCCTGGGTGGTCTACGGGGTGTTCCAGACCCGCGACGCGGTCTCTCCGGGAGTCTCGCAGGGCGAAATCCTCACCTCCATGATCGCCTTCACGGCGCTCTACGCGGTGCTCGCCGTCATCGAGGTCAAGCTCCTCCTGAAGTACGTCAAGGCCGGACCCCCCGAGCTCACCGAGGCGGACCTCAACCCGCCCACCCGGATCGGCGGTCACGACCAGGACGCCGACCGGCCGATGGCCTTCTCCTACTGAGATCAAGCGGAGCTGAGAGATGGAACTCCACGACGTCTGGTTCGTGCTCATCGCCGTCCTGTGGACCGGCTACTTCTTCCTGGAAGGATTCGATTTCGGTATCGGGGTCCTCACCAAGCTGCTGGCCCGGGACCGCAAGGAGCGTCGGGTCCTGATCAACACGATCGGGCCGGTCTGGGACGGGAACGAGGTGTGGCTGCTCAGCGCGGGCGGGGCGACCTTCGCGGCTTTCCCGGAGTGGTATGCCACCCTGTTCTCCGGCTTCTACCTGCCTCTGCTGGTCATCCTGCTCTGCCTGATCATCCGCGGGGTGGCGTTCGAGTACCGGGCGAAGCGGCCCGAGGAGCGCTGGCAGGCCAACTGGGAGCACGCGATCTTCTGGACCTCGCTGATTCCGGCCGTCCTGTGGGGCGTGGCCTTCGGAAACATCGTCCGCGGCGTGAAGATCGATGCCGATATGGAGTACGTCGGCAACCTCTGGGACCTGCTCAACCCGTACGCCGTCCTGGGCGGCCTGGTCACGCTGTTCCTCTTCACCTTCCACGGCACGGTGTTCGCCGCCCTCAAGACCGTCGGGGACATCAGGAAGCGTGCCCGCGGGCTGGCACTCAAGCTGGGCCCGGCCACGGCGCTGCTCGCACTTGTCTTCCTCGGCTGGACCCAGGCGGACAACGGAAACGGCTGGAGCCTGACGGCGATGGTCATCGCCGTCGTGTCGCTGGTCGTGGCCATCGGTGCCATCGCAGCGGGACGCGAGGGCTGGTCCTTCGCGTTCTCCGGCGTGACCATCACGGCAGCGGTAGCGATGCTCTTCCTGACGCTCTTCCCGAACGTCATGCCGTCCTCGCTGAACGACGCGTGGAATCTGACAGTCACCAACGCCTCCTCCAGCCCGTACACCCTCAAGATCATGACCTGGTGTGCAGGGATCGCCACTCCGGTGGTGCTGCTGTACCAGGGCTGGACGTACTGGGTGTTCCGCAAGCGCATCGGCACGCACCACATCGCCGACGCGCACTGAGCCTGACCGGACGAGTGCCATGAGCGCACTGGGGAGCTGTTTCACGTGAAACCGATCGACCCACGACTACTCCGTTACGCCCGGGCCACCCGGTTCTTCCTGGCGGCCGTGGTGGCACTGGGCCTGGTCGGAGCCGCTCTGGTCATCGCCCAGGCCATGCTCGTCGCCGAAGTGGTGGTGGGCGGGTTCGAGGACGGGCTGACCGCTTCCGGACTCCGCACACCACTGCTCCTGCTCGCGGCTGTCGCGCTGGGGCGGGCGCTCGTGGCCTGGCTGACGGAACTGGCCGCGTACCGGGCGAGTGCCTCGGTCAAGTCCGAGCTGCGCGGCCGGCTCATGGAACGGGCTTCCGGCCTGGGGCCGGACTGGCTGAGCGGGCAGCGCACCGGGTCGCTGATCGCCCTGGCGACCCGGGGTGTCGACGCCCTCGACGACTACTTCTCGCGCTACGTCCCGCAGCTCGGCCTCGCGGTCGTCGTTCCGGTGGCGGTGCTGGCCCGGATCGTCACCGAGGACTGGGTCTCGGCGGCGATCATCGTGGTGACGCTGCCGCTGATTCCGCTCTTCATGATTCTTATCGGATGGGCCACCCAGTCCCGGATGGACCGACAGTGGAGGCTGCTGTCACGGCTCTCCGGGCACTTCCTCGACGTCGTGGCCGGACTGCCGACGCTGAAGGTATTCGGGCGGGCCAAGGCGCAGGCCGAATCGATCCGTAGCATCACCTCCCAGTACCGCCAGGCCACGCTGAAGACCCTCCGGCTCGCCTTTCTTTCCTCTTTCGCCCTGGAGCTGCTGGCGACCCTCTCCGTGGCTCTGGTCGCCGTGACGATCGGGATGCGGCTCGTCCACGGAGAACTCGACCTCTACACGGGGCTGGTGGTGCTCATTCTGGCGCCGGAGGCCTATCTGCCCATCCGCCAGGTCGGCGCGCAGTACCACGCGGCCGCGGAAGGTCTTTCGGCCGCGGAGGAGATCTTCGCGGTGCTGGAGACCGAGCCCGCGGCCGGCGGCTCCCAGGACGTGCCGCAGTCGCTGCGGCTGGAGCTGGACGGGGTGACGGTCCGCCACCAGGGCCGGAGCGAGCCCGCGCCGAATGCCGCCTCCCTCGTGGTCGAGCCGGGGGAAACCGTCGCCCTCGTCGGTCCCAGCGGCGTCGGTAAGTCCACGATCCTCAGCGTGGTGCTCGGATTCACCGCGCCCGACGAGGGGCGGGTGAGGGTCTCCGGGACCGATCTGTCCGCCCTCTCCCCCGAACGCTGGCGTGAGCAGATCGCCTGGGTGCCCCAGCGCCCCCATCTCTTCGCGGGGACGATCGCGGAGAACGTACGGCTGGCGTGCCCGCACGCGGACGACGCGGCGGTCATGGCCGCGCTGCGGGAGGCAGGGGCGTACGACTTCGTGGATGCGCTGCCGGACGGCGTCGGGACGCCGCTGGGCGAGGACGGCGCCGGACTCTCCGCTGGTCAGCGGCAGCGCCTCGCGCTGGCTCGGGCCTTCCTCGCGGACCGGCCTCTGCTGTTGCTCGACGAGCCGACGGCGAGCCTGGACGGTGAGACGGAGGCGGGCATCGTCGACGCGGTGCGGAGGCTGGCCGAGGGGCGCACCGTGCTGCTGGTCGTGCACCGGCCGGCGCTGCTCGCGGTCGCGGACCGGGTGGTGGTGCTGGAACCGGGTGCAGGCGAGGACCTGGCCGTGCCCAGGGAGCCGGACGGCGGGACGGTTCCGGGCCCTGCGACGCCGGGCGACCGGGGCGACCGGGACGATGACGGGCGTCTGAGCACGGAGGAGCCCACGCTGCTGGCGGAGACCGCCCGGCTGCTCAAGGACACCGCCCCCAGGGCCGGCGGCCGCGTGCTCGCCCGAGTCCGGGAGGCCGCCGGTTCGCAGCACGGGATGCTAGGTCTGGCTCTGCTGCTGGGCAGCCTCGCCGTCGCGTCCTCCGTCGGCCTCATAGCCGTCTCCGGCTGGCTGATCTCACGTGCCTCCGAGCAGCCCCCGGTGCTGTATCTGATGGTCGCGGTCACCGCGACCCGGGCCTTCGGCCTCGGGCGGGCCGTCTTCCGCTACGCAGAGCGGCTGGTGTCCCACGATGCCGTTCTGAGGATGCTCGCCGAGCTCAGAGTGGCTGTGTACCGGAGGCTGGAGCGCGTCGCGCCCGCCGGTCTGCGGGCCATGCGGCGAGGCGACCTGCTGTCCCGGCTGGTCTCCGACGTGGACGCTTTGCAGGACTACTGGCTGCGCTGGCTGCTGCCCGTGGGGACAGCGCTCGCGGTCGGGGTGGGATCTGTTGCCTTCACCGGCTGGATGCTGCCTGAGGCAGGCGTTGTCCTGGCAGCCGGGCTGTTCCTCGCGGGCGTGGGCGTCCCCTGGCTGAGCGGAGCCTTCGCCCGTCGCGCCGAGTTCCAACTGGCGCCCGCCCGGGCCGCGCTGGCCGTCCGGGTCGCTGATCTTCTCGGCGGGACGGCCGAGCTGACTGTCGCGGGTGCGCTGCCCGCCCGTAAGGAGCAGGTGCGCACGGCGGACGGCGTCCTCACACGGATCGCCTCGCGCACGGCGGCCGCGACCGCACTGGGTGGCGGGCTCTCCGCCCTGATCTGCGGGCTCACCGTCGTGGGCGCGGCGTTCGTCTCGCTGCCCGCCGTGTACGACGGACGGCTGGCGGGTGTCGAGCTCGCCGTCGTCGTCCTCACTCCGCTCGCCGCATTCGAAGCCGTGACGGGGCTGCCGCTCGCGGTGCAGTACCGCCGGCGGATCAAGCGGAGCGCGGAGCGGGTCTTCGAGGTGCTGGATGCTCCTGTACCGGTCGAGGAACCTGCCGACCCGGCCGAGGCGCCGGCTTCACCCTTCCCGCTCGACGTACGAGGGCTGTCGGCCCGGTACGAAGGCGCGGAGCGCGATGCCCTGCATTCCGTCGGTCTGACACTGCACCCCGGGAAGCGGGTCGCTGTCGTGGGCCCGTCCGGATCGGGGAAGACCACACTCGCCCAGGTCCTGCTCCGATTCCTGGGCGCCCGGGAGGGGACGTACCGTCTCGGCGGCGTCGACGCTTCCGCGCTTGACGGGGACACGGTCCGGACCTTCGTGGGGCTGTGTGCCCAGGACGCTCACGTCTTCGACAGCTCCATCCGCGAGAACCTGCGGCTCGCCCGCACCGGCGCGACCGACGGTGAGCTGACAGACGCCCTCGCCTCGGCCCGACTGCTGGACTGGACCCGGTCGCTGCCCGACGGTCTCGACACACTGGTGGGTGAACACGGGGCCCGGCTTTCGGGCGGCCAGCGGCAGCGGCTTGCGCTGGCTCGTGCGCTCCTCGCCGACTTCCCCGTTCTCGTACTCGACGAGCCCGCGGAACACCTCGACCTGGCGACGGCGGACGCACTGACCGCTGATCTGCTGGCTGCCACTCAGGGACGTACGACCGTGCTGATCACCCATCGGCTCGCCGGGCTGGAGGCGGTGGACGAAGTCCTGGTGCTGGACGGAGGCCGGGTGGTGCAGCAGGGTCCGTACGCCGCTCTGGCCGCAGAGGACGGTCCACTGCGCCGGATGCTCGAACGCGAACAGGCTCCGGTCGGTACGGGGCCGGGGTGGTCGCGGGCGGTGCCGGTACCTGTAGGGGGCTGAGGGCGGTGGACCCGCCCCGATTCCGGCTGTCGGGACTATTCGGTGCTTACTAGGCTCGGGTTGTGCCCGAGCCGGATTCGCAGGACGCGCCCGAAGCGGCGCGGCAGAGCAGCGGAAGTCCGCGAGGGCTCTCCGCGGAGCTGACGGCACGCTCTCCCCAGCTGCTGGAAGCATCGAGGTCCGTCGGCACGGGCCTCGAGCTGCACTCGACCCTCGAGCGCATCTGTGAGACCGCGGCCGAACTCGCGCACGCCCGCTATGCGGCCATCGGCGTCGTCGAAGGGCCCGGGGAAGCGCTCAGCGACCTCATCACCCATGGGGTACCCGTGGAGGTCGCCCGGGAGATCGGCCGCCCGCCGGACGGGCACACCGGTCTCCTGGGCGCACTGATCGAGGACGGCGTGCCCATCCGGCTGGAGGATCCGGCGGACGACCCGCGCTTCGGCGGATTTCCGGCCGCCCACCCGAAGATGCGCACCTTCCTCGGGGTCCTGATCCGGGTCCGGGGCAAGATCTTCGGCAACCTCTACGTGATGGAGAAGCATGGCGGGGGCGCGTTCGGCGACGACGAGCTGCACATGCTGGCCACGGCGGCCGGTATCGCCATAGCCCACGCACGGACGTACGACGCCGCCCGAGGGCGCGGACGGTGGATCGAAGGCTCGGTGGCCGTCACCCGGCACTGCTCTCGGCCGGGGACGCCGACGAGGCACTACGAACCGGCGGAGGCGCAGTCGGGGCTGCGGACCAGGGTGCTACGGGAGATCAACATGGCGGCGGTGCCTCTGGGGTTCATGCCCTCGCACCGGTTCCTGGGCCCTGTCGACTCGCTGGTGGGGGAGCGCGCGGGCAAGAATCTCATCGCGGCTCTGCGTGAGGCGCTGTCCAACATGTTCCGGCACGCGCGGGCTTCACACGTCGAGGTGAGAGTGGACGCGACCGCGGTGCTGCCCGACGGGCGGGACGCGGTACGTCTGACGGTCGCGGACGACGGGGTGGGGATCCCGGACGGGGGCCGGCGCAGCGGCCTGCGCAACCTGGCCCGGCGCGCCGAGTCCCTGGGCGGCGCGAGCTGGTTCGGGCCGGGGGAGGAGGACAGCGGCACGGCGGTGACCTGGCAGGTCCCGCTCTGATCAGGCAGGCCTCGGTTCCCGGCCTCAGCGTGCGGTCCGGGCGCGCGGGCTCAGCGCGCCGTCTCAGCGTGTCGGCGTGTGGCGAGGATCCGCTCGATGACGACCGCGACACCGTCCTCGTCGTTCGTCAACGTCACGCCGGATGCGGCGGCCACAGCGGCCGGATGGGCGTTGCCCATGGCGAACGAGGCACCGGCCCAGCTCAGCATCTCCACATCGTTGGGCATGTCGCCGAAGGCGACCACCTCGTCCGGAGCGATTCCGCGCTCCGCGCAGCACGCGGCGAGGGTGCGGGCCTTGGTAACCCCGGGGCCGCTGATCTCCAGCAGGGCGGCAGGGCTGGACCGGGTGAACGAGGCGCGGTCCCCCGCGAGTTCGCGGGCCAGTGCGAGGAAGGCGTCCGGGGCCATTTCGGGGTGGTGGGCCAGAATTTTCAGGACCGGTGTGCCGGTGCCGGGAGCCTCCTCGTGGAGCAGCTTCTCCGCGACGGCGACTGTGGCACCCGGGTCCATGTGGAACGGGGGGTAGGCCGGTTCGTAGTGGGTGCCCGTGGCCAGTCCGACGGCGAACGACACACCGGGTGCCGCCTCGCGCAGGACGTCGACCACGTCCAGGGCGATCGCACGGTCCAGGGGGTACACCTTGAGCAGCCGGCCATCGTGGAGATCGGCGACCGCGGCGCCGTTCGCGCAGATCGCCATGCCGTGGCTGTGCACATGAGGGATGACGACGTCCATCCAGCGGAGGGGCCGCCCGGTGACGAAGAAGACCTCGAGCCCCGCCGCTTCGGCGGCTGCCAGGGCGGCGGTCGTGCGAGCCGACAAGGTCTTGTCGTCGCGTAGGAGGGTGCCGTCCAGATCGGTGGCGATCAGCCGGGTCACGGCAGGCAGAGGCGAGTCGCTAGCTGAGGTCACCCTGTCATTCTCCCGTACGGAGTCGCACGGCGTGCAGAGGGGCGCCCATCTGGGAGCGCGGGTCCCTGAACTGCGGATCCTGCCTCTGGTATATGCCGAAGGCGCCAGGTTGTCCGCCCCGGCTGCGGTCAGCCGAGCTGGGACAGGGCCTCGGTGGCGATCCGATCGAACACCTCGGGGTCCCCGGCGAAGTCGGAGTCCGGCACCGGCCAGTGGACGACGATCTCGGTGAATCCGAGGTCGAAGTGCGTGCCGGCGAAGTCGACGAACGCGTCGAGGGACTGCAATGGACGTCCCGGGGTGAACCCGGTGAGCAGAACCTTGTCCAGGTCGGAGGTGTCGCGGCCGGCTTCTTCGCAGGCAGTGCCCAGCCGGGCGATCTGGCCGCGTACGGCAGCCACGGACTGCGCAGGGGTTCCGGCCTCGTACAGCTTCGGATCACCCGTGGTCACCCACGCCTGGCCGTGGCGCGCTGCGAGCTTCAGTCCACGCGGCCCGGTGGCGGCGACCGCGAAGGGCAGCCGGGGACGCTGTACGCAGCCCGGGATGTTCCGGGCCTCGTTCGCGGCGTAGAAACGGCCTTCCTGGGTCACGGACGGCTCTCGGAGCAACCGGTCGAGCAGTGGGACGAACTCCTCGAAGTGGTCGGCGCGTTCACGTGGCGTCCACGGCTCGTCGTCGGTCCGGCGCAGCGTGGTGGCGTCGAAGCCGTTCCCGCCGGCGCCGATGCCGAGCGTGATCCGTCCGCCGGAGACGTCGTCCAGCGTGATCAGGTCCTTGGCGAGCGTCACCGGGTGCCGGAAGTTGGGCGAGGTCACGAGAGTACCCAAACGCATACGCTGCGTTACCGTCGCTGCCGCCGTCAGCGTCGGGATCGCGCCGAACCACGGACCGTCGCGGAAGCTCCGCCAGGAGAGATGGTCGTAGGTGTACGCGGCGTGGAATCCGAGGTCTTCGGCCTGCTGCCAGATCTTCTGTCCTTCGGCCCATCGGTGGATGGGAAGGATCACGGTGCTCAGACGCATGACCCCGACGATACGCGGGCCTCCCCCTCTCACGGATGTGTCGGCCGGAGCGGATTTCAGGAAGCCACGCCGGCGTCGCGATGGAGGCCGCTACCGTGGCTCCATGGGCGCGCTGGGTAAGACCGAACTCGAGACCATGGTCGAAGGGCGACCGTCGACGCCTACAACGAGGACGAACAGCTGACCGGTCTGTTCACCATGCTTGAGGAGCACCTCGACGTGCCCTTCAACACCGTCGTTCTCGGCGTCGAGGTAACCGTGGCGAGGTATCGACCTCACGCTGGACGGCAGGGCCGTCGCCCTGTGCTCTCGCGGCGGCGTGCGGCAGGCGATCGGAATCCTGGATGCCGTTGCCCAGCCCGGCGCCCGATGGTGCGAATGGGGTCTCCCCTGCTCGAGCGGAGCCGAGAGCTTGGGGAAGGATCGAGGCGTACCGTCACTGGGGCGGTTGAGGCCGGGCACCTCACACCCGACGCGGAATGCGCTTGTATGGAAAGGGCTGAACGTGGCTGGCGCCGTACGGGGCACGAAGCAGGGCATCGGCGAGCCGTCGCTGACCGACCTCATCGAGCGCAGTGCCGAGTTGAAAAGGCAGCTGGTCGCCTTCGGGCAGAGCGACCGCTTCGACCGGTGGTTGACGCCGCTCCTGCTGGAGGCCGCTGGGCCTGCGCGGCAGCTGGACGAGGGTGAGGCGATCCGGATCACCGACCACTTCATCCTGCGGTACCGGCTGCCGGACGGGTCGACCGTGGTGGACCGGTTCGTCGCCGGGCGGAAGGGCTTGACCACGGCCGACCGGGAGATGCTGCTCGGCTGGCGTGACCCGGTCGAGGGCATCTTCGAGATCCAGCGCAAGGACGGGGGCACCGTCGTCCTGCTCAACCTGGTCAGCGATCTGGAGTACCGCACCTACTCGAATGCCGGGCGGGCGGCGTTCCGCGGAGTTTCCAAGGGGGGATTCCTCCACACCTGCCTGGTACCCGTTCAGTCGGCCGGCGGGGCGTGGCTGGTGTCCGGGGCGATGTCGTACTACCCCAGGTCCAGCGCCACCGACATCGCACAGGCGGCGCTCGAACTGGCCACCCTCCAGCCCGAGCTGGTCTTCCGCAACCCCCAGAAGATCGAGCAGGGGTGGCAGCAGATGCGGGAGGACCGGGCCGCGTTCGTCGAGTTCTGCGGCGGCGACGAGTTGGTCCTTCCGCCTGCCGAAGCCGGGGACCTCCTCAACGCCTACTACCGCCACCGCCAGGAGGCCGCCGTCGCCGCACAGCCGGGCCGTGCCCGGCGTCGGCGGCTCCCCGGACTGGACCTGCCCTTCTTCGCGTTCCCGCGGGAATTGGCGGACTCGGACACCATCGGTGTCATCTTCGACCAGATCGACGGGCTCAACTTCTACGCCGACTACGGGATGCTGCGGGACCTCTTCGCAGACCCCGCCCGTACGGGCCGCAGGCGGCACCAGGATCTGCTGCGCACGTACCTGCGCGAGGAGTCGATCGCGCCGTTGCCGATCCGCCGTCTGGCCGCCGCCTACCCGGAGACGGCTGACGAGGTGTTCCGGAAGCTGCTGCGGAAACCCCGCTTCATCTGGAGCGAGCACGGTGAGGCGCTGCTGCGCCGACGCAAGCCCTGGTACTACGAGAGCGAGCCCCGTCCGGGTGTCTCGGTCATCGGCGACCGCCTCAGCAGGCTCGCCGCCGGCCGCCGGTAGTCGCCACGGTGCGCACGCTGACCTGCCGAGGCGTCATCCAGGCAGACGCAGGAAGACCCGCGGTACGGAGTCGGTGAGCCATACCCCGTTGGCGCTGACATGGAAGATGCGACCTGCCCGGTGCATGGCTCCCGCGTCCACGGTGAGGACGACCGGGGTGCCGCGCCGGGCGCCGACCCGGACCGCCGTTCCGCGGTCGCGCGAGAGATGGACATGGTGGCGGTTCATGGGCCGGAGCCCTTCGGTGCGGATGGCGTCGAGTGTTCGTGCCACGGTGCCGTGATAGAGGTACGCGGGCGGGTCGGCCGGGGGCAGGCCGAGGTCGACCGTCACGGAGTGGCCCTGGCTCGCCCGGATGCGATCGCCGTCCATGGCGAAGCGCTGTTTGTCGTCGGCCGCGACGACGTGATCGAGCTCGGCCCGGGTGAGGCTGAAGCCGTCGCGGGCGCAGGCGCGCAGAAGTTGGTCGACGGCGACCCAGCCGTGAGGGTCGAGACCGATTCCGATCCGGTCGGGTTTGTGCCGCAGATGCTTCGACAGGTACTGGGACACCTTGACGGTGCGTCGTTCGTCCACTCCCTCAGCCTGCCCGCGGCGGCTCTTCCGGCGCACCTCGATTTCACTCGGCGTTCGCGGTACTTACGGCTGTCATCAGGTTTGATCCACAGCCAACTCGGTTTATCCACAGGCTTTTTGTCGACGCTGTGGACAAGTGTCGGGCCGCAAGCGACATGTGCGCAACTTGCTCGGCGCCGCGCCTGTGTGGAGCCCAGGGCAACGCGAGTGCTCAACTGCAGTGGGCAGGAGGGCGTAACGCGAAGTGGTCCTGGTCGCAGAGAAGTCGTCGCACGCGAACGCCGAAGCATGCCGACCGGGGTCCTGGGCGGAGCGGAGGCGGTGTCATGCACGAGCATCTACTCCCGTGCGGTGTCCAAGCTCACAGGGGCGGCTTCAGCCGAGCGACCCGGCGGCGTATCCGAGGACTGAGCCGGGTCAGCAGACGTGCGCCGTGGGCCTCGGGCGTCACCGGAACCACGGCCCGGTTGTGCGCCACAGCGTCGAGGATCGCATGAGCGACCTTCTGCGCGGGGTAGTCGCGCAGCGAGTACAGCCGAGCCGTCCGCTTCCGCAGACGCTCCTCCTCCGCGTCGTCTACGCCGGCGAAGTGTGCGGTACCGGTGATGTCCGTGTTGATGAAACCAGGGCATATGGCGCTGACCCCGATCGACCGCTCGGCCAGCTCCGCGCGCAGACATTCGCTGAGCATCAGCACCGCCGCCTTGGAGGTGCTGTACGCGGACAGCACACGTGACGGCTGATGGGCCGCTGCCGAGGCGACGTTGACGATGTGGCCGCCCTGGCCTCGGTCGGCCATCTGTCTGCCGAAGATCCGGCATCCGTGGACGACTCCCCACAGATTGACGTCGAGGACCTTCCGCCAGTCCTCGCTCGTCGTCTCGAGGAAGGAACCCGACAGGCCGATACCGGCGTTGTTCACCAGGACGTCCACGACGCCGTGTCCGGAGATGACCTTCTCCGCGAGCTCCTCCATCGCCTGCTCGTCCCCGACATCCACCACTTCACCCCACGCGGCGGGTGCGCCGACGAGCCGAGCCGTCTCCGCCGTACGGGCGACGCCTTCCGCGTCCCGGTCCACGGCCACCACCCGCGCTCCCGATTCCGCGAACGCCAGGGCTGTGGCGCGCCCGATGCCCGAAGCCGCCCCGGTCACCAGGACCAGCTGGCCGCCGAACCGCTCCGTATGGGCGCCCCTGGCCGCCGTGCCGGCCTCGGCGGGAAGGTCCTGGCCGCCGCCGGTCTCCACACCGTCGGCGAATTCGCTGATCCAGGCGGACAGCTGATCCGGCCTGGTGCGCGGGACCCAGTGCTTCGCCGGCAGGGTGCGGCGCCGCAACCGGGGGACCCACGAGTGCAGTGCGTCGTAGAGCGACGGTGAGAGGAAGGCGTCGCCGGTCGGGGTGATCAGCTGCACCGGTACATGGGCGTACGCGTCCGGGCGCGGCCGACGCAGGCGCGACCGGATGTTGTCCCGGTAGAGCCAGGCGCCGTGCGCCGCGTCCTGCGGGAGCGATGCCGTCGGATACCCGTCCGCCGGCACCTTCTCCATGTGCTGCAGAATCCGCGGCCACTGCCTGCCGAGCGCCCCGCGCCACGCCATCTCGGGCAGAACCGGCGTGTGCAGCGCGTAGACGTACCAGGACTTGGCGCCCTGGCCGAGCAGCTCCCCCACGCGGCGCGGACTCGGGTGGGACATCCGCTGCTTGATCCAGTGCCCGAAGTGGTCGAGGGACGGGCCGGACATCGATGTGAACGAGGCGATACGGCCCTTGGTCCGCTCCACCGTCGCGAACTCCCAGGACTGGACCGAGCCCCAGTCGTGGCCGACGACATGGACCGGACGGTCCGGGCTCACGGCGTCCACGACGGCCAGGAAGTCGTCCGTCAGCTTCTCCAGAGTGAAGCCACCGCGCAGCGGCTCGGGAGCCGTCGACCTGCCGTGCCCCCGCACGTCGTAGAACACCACATGCCACCGCTCCGCCAGTCGTTCCGCGACCCGGGACCAGACCTCCTTGCTGTCCGGATACCCGTGCACCAGCACGATCGTCGGCCGTGACGGATCGCCCGACTCGGCCACGCACAGCTCGATCCCGCCCGTACGCACCCAGCGCTCACGCGCGCCTCGCAGATCCACGCCGCCTCCTCGATACGTGCCGGCGTTGCGGTACGCGTCCGTCACGTGACACCGCTGAATGTGGCAACCGACGTGCGGTGGCGTCAAGGGATGCCCCGAACCTGTGGACAGCGCGGGGACGGCCCGGACCGTGATGTCCACCCTCGAGGGGTCCCCCCTACGGGTCCGTACGCCTGGAGTCGGACGCCGATACAGCCGTCTGGTCTGACGACTCCTGTGGTGCGCGCCGCTACCTTCGAAGACGTGACTGTGATCGCAACCGAAAGCCTGAGCAAGCGGTTCCCGAGGGTGACCGCGCTTGACCGGCTCTCCTTGGACATCGGACCGGGCGTAACCGGCCTGGTGGGTTCCAACGGGGCCGGCAAGTCCACGCTGATCAAGATCCTGCTGGGTCTGTCCCCCGCCACCGAAGGCCGGGCCGCGGTGCTCGGGCTCGACGTCGCCACCGAGGGCGCCGCCATCCGGGAGCGGGTCGGATACATGCCCGAGCACGACTGCCTGCCTCCCGATGTCTCGGCCACCGAGTTCGTCGTACACATGGCGCGGATGTCCGGGCTGCCGCCCACCGCGGCGCGCGAACGCACCGCGGACACCCTGCGCCATGTCGGGCTGTACGAGGAGCGCTACCGCCCCATCGGCGGCTACTCGACCGGTATGAAGCAGCGGGTGAAGCTGGCCCAGGCGCTGGTCCACGATCCGAAGCTGGTCCTTCTCGACGAGCCGACCAACGGCCTCGACCCCGTGGGCCGGGACGAGATGCTCGGCCTGATCCGCCGTGTCCACACCGACTTCGGCATCTCGGTGCTGGTCACCTCGCACCTCCTCGGAGAGCTCGAGCGGACCTGCGACCACGTCGTCGTCATCGACGGCGGCGCGCTGCTGCGCTCCAGCTCCACCAGAGACTTCACCCGTACCACCACGACGCTGGCGGTCGAGGTCACCGACAGCGACACCCACCCGGACGGCACCGACGCGCTGCGCCAGACCCTCACCGGGGCGGGGGTCAAGCTCATCGGGCACGACGGACTCGACGCCGAAGGGCTGCCGGGAGCCGGCCACATCCTCCTGGTGGAGGCCACGGGCGAGGAGACGTACGACGTGGTCCGCGACAGTGTCGCCCACCTCGGACTGGGTCTCATCCGGATGGAACAGCGGCGCCATCACATCGCCGAGGTCTTCCGCACCGAAGAGGCACCGCGGGCGGCCGTGGCCGCGACAGCGGGTGCCGGACAGCAGAAGGGAAGCGGTCGCGATGAGCACTGAGACCGGGACCGCGGCCGGGAGCGACACCTCCCGGATCCACAACATCGGATACCGCTCCTACGACGGAGCACGCCTGGGCCGGCCCTACGCCCGACGCTCGCTGTACTCGCAGTCCCTGCGAGGTTCGTTCGGGCTGGGCAGGTCCGCCAAGTCCAAGGTGCTGCCGATGCTGCTGTGCGGGGTGATGTGTCTGGTGGCGCTGATCCTTGTCGCGGTCGCCATCGCCGCGCCCGGTATGACGAAGCTCCCCATCGACTACACGGACTTCGCGATCTATCTGCAGGCCGTGATCGGGCTCTTCATCGCCTCCCAGGCACCACAGTCCGTGTCCAGGGACCTTCGCTTCAAGAGCGTGCCGTTGTACTTCTCGCGGCCGATCGAGCGTGTCGACTACGTAGTCGCCAAGTTCGCCGCGATGGCGTCGGCCCTGCTGATCCTCACCGGGCTGCCCCTCGTCATCCTCTATGTGGGTGCGCTGCTGGCCGAGTTCGACTTCGCCGATCAGACCAAGGGCTTCGGACAGGGGATGGTCTCGGTGGCGCTGCTCTCGGTGCTGTTCGCCGGGCTCGGACTGGTGGTGGCCGCACTGACACCGCGCCGGGGCTTCGGAGTCGCCGCCGTGATCGCCGTGATGACCATCACCTACGGCGCGGTCTCCACCGTCCAGGCGATCGCCTGGCAGACGGACTCGGCCGATGCCATCACCTGGCTGGGACTGTTCTCGCCCATCACGCTGATCGACGGAGTGCAGACCGCGTTCCTCGGCGCCTCTTCCGCCTTCCCCGGTGGTGAGGGACCCGGAGCCGCCGCCGGTGTGGTCTATCTGATCGTTGTTCTCGCGCTCGTCGCCTGCTCGTACGCCGTATTGATGCGCCGCTACCGGAGGGTCGGGCTGTGACCACCATCGAGATCGACCACACCTCCCGCTGGTTCGGCAACGTGGTCGCCGTCAACGACGTCAGCATGACCGTGGGCCCGGGAGTCACCGGGCTGCTCGGTCCCAACGGCGCCGGGAAGTCCACTCTGATCAACATGATGGCCGGTTTCCTCGAGCCGTCGACCGGCAAGGTGACGCTCGACGGCACACCGATCTGGCGCAACGAGGCCGTCTACGAGGCGATCGGCATCGTGCCGGAGCGGGAGGGCATGTACGACTTCCTGACCGGCCGTGAATTCGTCGTCGCCAACGCCGAGCTGCACGGACTGGGCGACGCGGCCGCGCACAAGGCACTGGCCACCGTCGAGATGGAGTACGCGCAGGACCGCAAGATCTCGACGTACAGCAAGGGCATGCGCCAGCGTGTGAAGATGGCGTCCGCGCTGGTCCACGACCCGTCGGTGCTGCTCCTCGACGAGCCGTTCAACGGCATGGACCCGCGGCAGCGGATGCAGCTCATGGAGCTGCTGCGCAGGATGGGCGCGGAGGGCCGCACAGTGCTCTTCTCCTCCCACATCCTCGAGGAGGTCGAGCAGCTCGCCTCGCACATCGAGGTGATCGTTGCGGGCCGCCACGCCGCGTCCGGCGACTTCCGGAAGATCCGCCGGCTGATGACGGACCGGCCGCACCGCTATCTCGTCCGGTCCAGCGACGACCGGGCCCTCGCCGCCGCGCTCATCGCGGACCCTTCGACGGCGGGGATCGACGTCGATGTGGCGGAAGGCGCCCTGCGTATCCAGGCGGTCGACTTCGGGCGGTTCACGACGCTGCTGCCGAGGGTCGCGCGCGAACACGGCATCCGGCTGCTTACCGTCTCCCCGTCCGACGAGTCCCTCGAATCGGTCTTTTCCTATCTCGTAGCGGCCTGAGTAGTGGCCTGAAAGGAGCTGTGAAGCGTCATGTACGACCCCACAGTCGCCCGGCTCACCTACCGGGCCCTGCTCGGCCGGCGCCGGGCCGCCATCCTGTTCGTCCTGCCGGTCCTCCTGGTGGCCATCGCCGTGGCGGTGCGGACGTTCGCCGGGGCCGATGACGGCGTCGCGTCCAGCGTGCTGGGCGGTTTCGCCATCGCCACCATGGTGCCGCTCATCGGCGTCATCGCGGGGACCGGTGCCATCGGGCCGGAGATCGACGACGGTTCGATCGTCTACCTGCTGGCCAAGCCGGTGAAGCGGCCCACGATCATCTTCACCAAGCTGATCGTCGCCGTGGCCGTGACGATGCTCTTCTCCGCGCTGCCGACGTTCGTCGCGGGCCTGATCCTCAACGGCAACGGCGGACAGATCGCCGTGGCCTACACGATCGCGGCGCTGGTCGCCTCGATCGCGTACAGCGCACTGTTCCTGCTGCTGGGCACGGTCAGCCGGCACGCGGTGGTCTTCGGCCTGGTGTACGCGCTGGTGTGGGAGGCGCTCTTCGGCAGTCTGGTCCCGGGGGCCAGGACGCTCAGTGTGCAGCAGTGGGCCCTCGCGGTGGCCGAGAAGGTCGCCGGGCAGGGCCTGGTCACCTCGGACGTCGGCCTGCCGCTCGCGACCGTCCTGCTGGTCGGCGTCACGGTCATGGCCACGTGGTACGCGGGTCAGAAGCTGCGGGTACTGAAGCTCGCCGGCGAGGAGTGAGACCGGGCGCCGTGCACCCTGCAACCCCCGCCCACCGGGCGGGGGTTGTTCCGTGTGCGGCGAGCGGATCGCGTGACTGTACGGTTGTCGGCTCGTTGTACTGGGTGCGTGGAGGCAACTGGAATCTGTGGCGTCGAGCTTTCGTGAAGTCGGGGAATGCCGGCTGCGGTGGGGCAGTGCCCACCCGGCCGGTCATCGAGAGAGTGGCAACCGTGAGCGACCTCCGCCCTCGCAGCCCGGGGACAGGGCTGTCCCTGCCGTTCCCACGCACGAAAAGGCACACGCATGCCCACGGAAGTCGCCCTGCTCGAATCCCAAGCCCTCCGGGCCGAGCAGATGGGCGCGTCGAAGTCCTCGACAAGGTCGAGGGCCTTGTCATGCTTCCTGATGGAATTCACCTTCGCACAGAGGAGGTGGCTCGTTACTTGGAGTATCCACAGAGGCCATCAAGAAGCTGACACAACGCCACCGCATCGAGGTGGAGGGGAACGGCCTCAGGCTTCTGCGTGGCGCTGAGCTGCGCATTTTCCGGAGGGACACGATGTCCCTATGGGGTGGGGAGGAGCCGGAGAGTTATCCACAGGCTGCCACCCGGCTCACGCTCCACACCCGCCGCACCGTGCTCAACGTCGCCATGCTTCTTCGCGACAGCGACATTGCCCGCAGCATCCGGACCCATCTGCTCGGCGCCGAGGATGACCTCAGGACGTTTATGTCTCTCTCGACCGGCGCGTCACCCGCATCGAGGGCTGTCTCGCCGGTGTGGGAAACGCGCTCCAGGAGCTCGGCCCCGTGCTCGGCCGGATGTCGCAACGGCTGGGTTCCCTCGACAGGAAGCTCGATGTCACCCATCAGATCGTCGGCGCCGTCAGCCTCCGGCTCACCGACGTCTCGCGGGACGTCATCCGGCTCGATGCCCGCATGGGCGACCTCGCTCACCGGCTGAGGGATCTGGGCCGCCGCGAGAACGGCTGACGTCCCGACGGGGACCACCGGAGAATAATGATTGGTCCCCGGACGGCCGCCTGGGGCACAGTGAAGGGGACGGCGCGGAAGAACGGCGCCCGTGAGGACCGGGAGAGGAGCGCGGCGATGACCAGGAGTCCGAGTCCGTCGTGTTCCCGAAAGGGTGGTCCGCGGCCGGCACCGCGGTAGCTTCATCAGCTGCCCGCGGCAGCCGCCCGTAGCAGGACCCCCGGGTGGCCCTCCGCGCTTCGCGCGCGGCCACCCCCCCGGAGGATTGGCCGAGTGGTAAGGCAGCGGCTTGCTAAGCCGTCGTCGGGGCGCGATCCCCGCGCGCGTTCGATCCGCGCATCCTCCGCCGGAGCTCGAAGAACAGGTGCGCCTACGCGCGCGTGGCCGTCCGGAGCAACTCCTCCAGAACCACCGCGATGCCGTCGTGCTCGTTCGACGCGGTGATCTCGTGTGCCACGGCCTTCAGGTCGTCGTGCGCGTTGGCCATGGCGACGCCGTGCTGCGCCCAGCCGAACATGGGGATGTCGTTCGGCATGTCGCCGAAGGCCAGCGTGTCCGCCGCCTTGAGCCCCAGTCGGCGTGCGGCCAGCGAGAGGCCGGTCGCCTTGCTCAGCCCGAGCGGCAGGATCTCCACGACGCCCGGGCCCGCCATGACGACGTTCACCAGGCTGCCGACGGCCTGTCGCGCGGCCTGCGCCAGGGCGTCGTCGTCGAGCTCCGGGTGCTGGATGTAGACCTTGTTCAGCGGAGCGGTCCACATCTCGGCGGGGTCGTGCATGTAGACGGCGGGCAGCGGCCCCTCCTGAACCCGGTAACCGGGTCCGACCAGCACCTCGCCCTCGAGCCCGTCACGGCTCGCCGCCAGTGCGAGCGGACCGACCTCCGCCTCGATCTTGGACAGCGCGAGCCCGGCGAGCTGCCGGTCCAGGGTGAGGGAGGTCAGCAGCTTGTGCTCCCCGGCGTGGTAGACCTGCGCACCCTGCCCGCACACCGCGAGACCCTGGTAACCCAGGTCGTCCAGGATGTGCCGGGTCCACGGCACCGCCCGCCCGGTGACGACGATGTGCGCCGCGCCGGCCGCGGTGACCGCGGCCAGCGCCTCACGGGTGCGCTCGGAGACCGTGTGGTCGTCGCGGAGCAGCGTGCCGTCGAGGTCGGTTGCGACGAGCTTGTAGGGGAAGGTCACGGAGAGGCTCACTTGGAGACCGGCTCCAGAACCTCGCGCCCGCCCAGGTACGGCCGCAGCACCTCGGGCACCCGTACGGAACCGTCGGCCAGCTGGTGGTTCTCCAGGATGGCCACGATCGTGCGCGGTACGGCGCAGAGCGTGCCGTTGAGCGTGGCGAGCGGCTGGACCTTCTTCCCGTCGCGCATACGCACGGAGAGCCGGCGCGCCTGGAAGCCGTCGCAGTTCGATGCGGACGTCAGCTCGCGGTACTTGCCCTGGGTCGGGATCCACGCCTCGCAGTCGAACTTCCGGGAGGCCGAGGAACCCAGGTCACCGGTGGCGACATCGATCACCTGGAAGGGCAGCTCGAGGGCGGTGAGCCACTGCTTCTCCCAGTCCAGGAGCCTGCGGTGCTCGGCCTCGGCGTCCGCCGGGTCGACGTACGAGAACATCTCGACCTTGTCGAACTGGTGGACGCGGAAGATGCCCCGGGTGTCCTTGCCGTACGTACCGGCTTCGCGGCGGAAGCACGGCGAGAAGCCCGCGTACCGCAGCGGCAGCTTGTCGGCGTCGAGGATCTCGTCCATGTGGTACGCCGCGAGGGGAACCTCGGACGTGCCGACGAGGTAGTAGTCGTCCTTCTCGAGGTGGTACACGTTCTCCGCGGCCTGGCCGAGGAAGCCCGTGCCCTCCATGGCGCGCGGACGGACCAGCGCGGGGGTCAGCATGGGGACGAAGCCGGCCTCGGTGGCCTGCGCGATCGCCGCGTTGACCAGAGCCAGCTCGAGCAGCGCGCCGACGCCTGTCAGGTAGTAGAAGCGCGACCCGGACACCTTGGCGCCGCGCTCCATGTCGATGGCGCCGAGCGCCTCGCCGAGCTCCAGGTGGTCCTTGGGCTCGAAGCCCTCCGCGCCGAAGTCACGGATCGTGCCGTGGGTCTCCAGGACGACGAAGTCTTCCTCGCCACCGACCGGAACGTCCTCGTGGACGATGTTGCCGAGCAGCAGGAGCAGCCGCTTGGCCTCGGCATCGGCCTCGTCCTGTGCGGTGTCGGCCGCCTTGACCTCGGCCTTCAGCTGCTCGGCCTTCTTGAGGAGCTCGGCGCGCTCCTCGGGGGTGGCCTTGGGGATCAGCTTCCCGAGCGACTTCTGCTCGGAGCGGAGTTCGTCGAAGCGGACGCCGGACGACCTGCGCAGCTCGTCGGCGGAGAGCAGGGCGTCGACGAGCGCGACGTCCTCTCCACGGGCGCGCTGGGAGGCGCGAACACGGTCGGGGTCCTCACGGAGCAGGCGAAGGTCAATCACCCCTCAAGGCTACCGGTGCGGGGATCCACCTCTCGAACCGATATTGACGAGCGTGACCCTGTGCCTGAAATGTCGGAAACGGTAATTCTGTGGAGAATCGCAGATCAACTGGAGGGCGGAGGGCGGAGAGGGGAGATGTGAGCAAACGGGACTTATTACCTCGAAAAGGGAGGAAGTGCCCCTGCTGTGTGGTGCATCGCCGGTACGCCGGCGGGGAGTTGGGTGCGCGGAAGTGGGTGCGTTGTCCACAGGGCGCCGCTCATTCCGTTAGTTATCCACAGGCTGTGAAGAAGATCTGTGGATGCCGGAAAGATCATTCCGAAAGCGTCATGACGGGACGGGGATTGGCACCTCAAACCCGACTCGTGCACTCATTCGGGTGGGTATTCCTCGCCCCGATGAGGTGATCAACGGAATTCGAGGGACACGGGGGGAGCTGTGACCCCATGGGGGATCCAGGGGTACTGGTGTGATGTGTCGGCCATGCCGCATTGCGGTGTCGACTTGTCCCCAGGCCGAAGAGGTGTCCTGTGGATAACTTTGCGTGGAAGGGCAATGCGCGGTCAGGGCCGCAGAGTATGGCACCCGGCCCGTCCTCCGCCGGCTTCAGACCCGGCCGTCCTGGCTGCGCGCCAGCCAGTCGGACGCCTCGGTGAAGTCCGTGTCCGACGTCCCGATCCGCAGCTCGCTCACCTCTTCGGGTGTCACTCCCGCACGCGGATACGAACCCAGGAACCGTACATGAGGGCAGATTCGCTTCAGCCCCATCAGCGCCTCACCGACGCGGCGGTCCGCGATGTGCCCTTCCGCGTCCACGGCGAAGCAGTAGTTTCCGATGCCCTCCCCGGTGGGCCGGGACTGGATCAGCATCAGGTTGACCCCTCGGACGGCGAATTCCTGGAGCAGTTCGAGGAGGGCCCCCGGCCGGTCGGCACCGAGCCAGATGACCACGGAGGTCTTGTCGGCTCCCGTGGGCGCGGACGGCCTGGCCGGGCGCCCCACCAGCACGAAGCGGGTCTGGGCGTTCTCCGCGTCGTGGATCTCGGTCACCAGCGGTTCCAGCCCGTAGGTGGCGGCGGCGAACTCACCTGCGAAGGCGGCGTCGTAGCGCCCTTCCTGGACCAGCCGGGCAGCGTCCGCGTTCGAGGCCGAGGACTCCCACACCGCGTCGGGCAGATGGGCCGCCATCCAGTTGCGCACCTGAGGCTGCGCGGCGGGGTGGGCGCTGACGGTCTTGATGTCGGACAGCTTCGTCCCTGGACGCACCAGCAACGCGAACGTGATGGAGAGCAGCACTTCGCGGTAGATCATCAGCGGAGAGCCCGTGGTCAGCTCGTCGAGGGTCGCGCTGATCCCGCCCTCCACGGAGTTCTCGATGGGTACGAGTGCTGCCGCGGCCTCCCCGCCGCGCACCGCGTCCAGAGCGGCCGGCACCGAGACCATCGGGACGAGTTCGCGGGTGGCGGCTTCGGGGAGCGTGCGGAGGGCCACCTCGGTGAAGGTGCCCTCGGGACCGAGATAGGCGTAGCGCGTGGCTGACATACGGTCACCCTAGTGGGCCGAGGGACGGGGCCGGTCGCCTCACGCCTCCAGCAGCCCCTGCCCCACGTACCCCCCGGCCGCAGCACCCCCGGGTACGGCGAAGAGGCCGCTCGCCTCGTGCCGGATGAACGGCGAGAGCGCGTCACCGCGGTCGAGTTTGCGTTGGACCGGGATGAAGCCCTTGAACGGATCGGCCTGCCAGCAGATGAAGAGCAGCCCGGCGTCCGGGGAGCCGTCGTCCGAGATGCCGTCGTGGTACGAGAACGGGCGGCGGAGCATCGCGGCACCCCCGTTCTTCTCGGGGGAGGAGATCCGGGCGTGGGCGTTGTCAGGGATCAGCAGTCTGCCGTCCGGCCCCACCTCGTCCAGGTTCATCTCGGTGTCCTCCGATCCGCCGCTGAGCGGGGCGCCGTCCGCCTTGCGCCGTCCGATGACCTGTTCCTGGCGCTTGACCGTGAGTTCTTCCCAGTCGTCCAGGAGCATCCTGATCCGCCGGACCACGGCGTACGAGCCGCCTGCCATCCAGGCGTACGCCGATGAGTCGCCGGACGGTACGAAGATGCGCTCCTCGAAGTCGCTCTCGGCAGGTTTCGGGTTGTTGGTGCCGTCGACCTGACCCATCAGATTGCGTGTGGTCATCGGCCGGCCGGTGGCGCCCGGGGTGCGGTTGAAGCCGTTCATCTGCCACCGCACCCGGGCCGTCGAGCCGGCCTCCTTCTGTAGGGCGCGCAGCGCGTGAAAGGCGACGAGCGCGTCGTCGGCGCCGATCTGGACCCAGAGGTCGCCGTCGGACCGGTTGGTGTCGAGGTGGTCGGAGGAGAAGGCCGGCAGCGGGTCCAGGGCGGCCGGCCGGTGGTCGGCCAGGCCGGTGCGGGTGAAGAAGGTCCGCCCGAATCCGAAGGTGACGGTCAGGGAGGACGGCCCGGCGTCCAGGGCCACCCCGGTGTCGTGCCCCCGGCTGTCCGACGGCTCACCGGCCATCAGCCGTTCCGCCACGGCCGACCAGCGGCGCATCAGGGCGGCTGCCTCCCTGCGCCCCGCGCCGGGCGTCAGATCGAAGGCGACCAGGTGTCCGCGGGCCTGAAGCGGAGTGGTGATCCCCGCCTGATGTTTCCCGTGAAACATTGCCTCGGTCGAACCGACCGCGGTCAGCGGCGTCGGAGTATCCCCACGCGCCGCCGCATAGCCGCCCGCACCGCCCGCCGCTCCCAGGACAAGGCCTGCCGCCCCGGCTGCTCCCGCGCTGCCGATCAGCCGCCTTCGGGAGACGACGCTCACGCCACCGGGACCGGATCCGTCGGGGCGGGCGGCGGGGGTGCCGTTCTCACCGGGGTCGTTCTTCTTCCTGCTCACCCTGCTCAGCCGATCTTCACGTTCTCGTCGATGGTTGTCTGGTCGATGTCCGACGTACGCACCGTCACGGCGACCTTCCAGTCGCCCGCCATCGGGATCTGCACACCGCCCGCCGTCCAGTGCCCCTCGGTGAGGCGGTCGGGGACGACCGGCAGCGGGCCGATGTCCTTGGACTCCAGCGTGAAGGCGATCTTCACCTCGGGGACGTCCATCGGACGCTCGTCGGGCCCGTCGATCCAGAGGTGCACGGTGTTCGAGCCGGTTCCGCCGGGCGAGATGTCCAGGCGCGCCGTCCCCTTGCCGTTCCGGCCGCCGGTGTCGAAGGGCAGGCTCAGATTCACCTGCCCGCCGGTCACCGGCGCGGTCGCCGTGCTGCTGCCGCGGGCAGCCTCCTCCTCGGTGCGGCCGGGCTCGGTTGACGTCAGGATCGTCGTGACGACGAGCAGCACCACGGCGATGCCCGTCTCGACCAGCACGGAACGCCGCAGCCCGGAGCGGTCCGGATCGGCGTCACGGGCGCGCTTCTCTTTGGTCGCCGTCAGCGCGGCGCGCTGACGGGAGAGCTGGGCGGCGCGCTCCGGGGCCAGTTCCTCCTCGGAGGCGGCCGCCGGATCAGGTGATTCCACGGGTTCCACCGAAGCGGCCTGAGCGGCGTCATCGGCGGACACGGAATCGGTGTGCCCGTTCAGCCGCCCCGTCCAGCGGCGGGATATCCACGCGACCCCGACGAGCAGGGCGACGAGCGCCACTTTGACGAGCAGCAGCTGTCCGTACCGGGTACCGGTCAGCGCCGACCACGAACCGACCTGACGCCAGGACTGGTAGAGCCCCGTCGCGGCGAGGACGAGCACACTGGCGAACGCCACGCGCGAGAACCGCCGTACCGCGCCGCTCGGGATGTCCGGAGTCCGGTACAGAGCGACCAGCAGCGCGGTGAGTCCGCCCAGCCAGCCCGCGACGGCGAGCAGGTGGAGCACGTCGACCGGCATGGCGATGCCGGGCTGGATCCCCGTCGAGGCGTGCTCGGCCAGGGCCCACGTACCAGCGATCCCCACGGCGATGACTGCTCCGCCCGTCGCGAGTCCGAAGGTGAGGTCCTGCTTCTCCTTCTCGTCCTCGCGCTTGGCGTACGCCCCGAAGAGGACGGCGATGAAGAGCGCGGAGGCGCCCAGGAGCAGTAGCCGGGAGACCAGCGCGGCTCCCGGCTTGGTGTCGAGCACGGATTGCAGGCCGTCGAGATCGAAGGCGTCCGCGAGCCTGCCGGATCCGGTGTACGGGTTGCGCAGGAGCAGCATGGCCAGGGTGGCCGCGGTGAGCGTGATCCAGCCGCGTACGACGAGCCGCTGCAGCGGCCGCGCGCCCGCCCCGCGCTGCCAGCAGGCGAGCACGAAGGCCGACCCGCCCGCGAGCAGGATGAAGCCGGCGTACGCGGCGTAGCGTGCGATGCCGTAGAGCGCACCCACGAGGCCGCCGCCGGCGCCGTCCGACGGCAGTGCCACGGTGGTCTCCGAGGGGGCACCGACGGAGAAGGTGAAGGCTCCGGAGACCGGGTGGCTGTCCGCGGACACGGCCTGCCAGGCCACGGTGTAGGTGCCGTCGGGCAGACCGCTGTGGAGCTGGACGCCGTACCGCACCGCGCCGCCGCTCGTCAGATCACGGGGAGCGCCGTTGTCGGCCCGCTTACCGCTGGGGTCCAGGACCCGGATCGAGTCGTCGCCCATGGCGATCTGCTCGGAGAAGGTGAGGGTGACGTCCTTGGGGGCCGTGGCGACCACCGCCCCGTCCTGCGGGTCGCTCCCCGTGAGAGCGGCGTGCGCGTACGCGGGGCTCGCACCGGCCAGCGCCAGGCCGAACAGCGAGCTGATCAGCGCGGCGAGGAGCGCGACCGAGGCGAGCGGCCGTCGTGTCGGGGAGGGCCCGAAGCGCGGGGCGGTGGCTGTCATGGGGCGTCAGTACCTCACTGCTTCTTCGGGCTGTAGGTGGTCTCCTTCACGGGAATGGCGACCCTGATGGGGTCGGCCTTCTCGAAGTGCAGTTTCACGGAGACCGTTTCTCCCCGCCTGGGCTGCTGCTTCAGTTCCGTGAACATGATGTGGTTGCCGCCGCGTTCGAGATCGAGCTCGCCGCCGGCGGGCACCTCGAACGACGTGACCTCCCGCATCGTCTGGTTCTTCGTCTCGTGGATGGAGACGTGGTCCGAGAGTGAGCTGGTCACCGAGGTGAGCCGGTCGGCGGCGTCGCCGCTGTTCTTCACGAGGAGGAAACCGGCCGCCATGTCGCTGACGGGCTGTGGCATGAAGGCCCCGGTCACCTCGAGCCGCGGCACGGTGTCCGAGGAACAGGCCGTCAGCGTCAGCCCGGTGGTGAGGGCCAGGACGCCGGCGAGGGCTGTGCGGCGGTTCACGGGGTCTCCCCCTTGACGAGCTCCGGGAGATCCTCGGTGTAGTTCTCGGCCGTGGTGTCCTCGCTGTAGAGCACGTACCCCTTGTCGGTCTTCGGGGAGAACGCGATGACCTGGGCGCCGTGCATCGAGACGACCGTGCCGTCCTTCTCCTTCTTCGGCGGGTCGATGCCGATGCCGATCTGGCGTGCTCCGGCCTGGATGGCCGGGAAGTCACCGGTGAGGCCGGTGAAGTCGGGATCCTGGGCCTTGAGCCAGCTGCCCAGGGACTCCGGGGTGTCCCGTTCGGGGTCCGTCGTGACGAAGACGACCTGAAGCTTGTCCTGGTCGGCCTTGGGCAGCGCGCGCTTGGCGACGGCGATGTTGCTCATGGTCAACGGGCAGACGTCGGGGCAGTTGGTGTAGCCGAAGTAGATGAGAGTCGGCTTGCCCTTGGTCTGCTCGCGCAGGTCGTACTTCTTGCCGTGCGTGTCGGTGAGGACGAGGTCGGGCTTGGTGAACGGCTGGTCGAGCACGGTCGCGGGCTTGGACTCGGTCTCGGAGGAGACCTCGGCGACGGAATTGTCCGCCGAGTCTCCGCCGCTGCCGCAGGCCGACAGGGTCAGTGCGGCCACGGCGGCGAACGCCGCGGCCAGCACCGTCTTCTTGCTGTGCATGGAGAGCAGATTCCTGATCTGTGTCATACGGATGGGTGAGTCGGCGGAATCAGGCGCTGCGTCGACGACCGGCGAGGACGCCGAACGCCACCCCCGCGACGCCGACGACGATTCCGACGATGCCGAGCACGCGGGCGGTGCCGTCGGTACTCGACGAGGACGCGTCGTCCGAGGACGCCGTCGTTTCCTCGGCCTGCTGGGTCTCGCCGCTCTTGTCATCCGCGGCGGCACCGTGGGCGTCGGCCGCCGGGGCGGTCAGGGCGAGGACGGGAGCCGGGCTCTCGGGCTCCTCGCCGCCCTCGGTGGGCTCCTCGATCCAGCGGACGACTTCCTTGTTGCTGTACGTCTGGAGCGCCTTGAAGACGAGCTGGTCGGCGTCCTCGGGCAGCTGCCCGACCGAGAGCGGGAACTGCTGGAAGAAGCCGGGCTCGATACCGTCGCCGTCCGCGGTCCAGGTGACCTTGGAGACCGCTTCGTTGATCTTCTTGCCGTGCACCTCGAGCGGCTCGGCCAGCTTGCTCTTGGTGACGTCGATCTTCCAGCCGGCCACCGGCTGCGGGCTGACGGACGCCAGCGGGTGGTCGGTCGGGAAATTGATCTCGAGCTTGACGGTGGAGGCGTTGTCGCGCTCGTTGGGGACCTTGAAGTTGACGGTGGCGTAGCCGCCCTTGGCGGCCTCGCCCTGCGGCTGCACGCTGACGTGCGCGGAGGCCGTACCGGCGAGCAGCAGGACGGTGGACGCGGCGACGCCGCCGGCGAGGGCGATACGGGAAACGTTCATGGCAGGGGACACTCCACAGGAGTCGGGAATGGGCGGTCCGGCGCGCGTCGGCGCGACGGCATCACGACCACCTCTTCACCTGGAATCCCGGCGGAGGGGTCGTGTCAGGCTGCGTGTACGTATACGGGCGGCGGCCCGCGCCTGATGACCATGTGCTGCAGAGGGTCCCCGGTGGCCGGCGCGGGGGCGTCGACGGCGTTGCGGAGGGGGCGCGGCCCGGTGGTGGGCCGCCCCGGAAGTCCCGCACGCAGCGCGCGTACGAGAGCCATCGCCGCCCGCAGCGCGCGCAGCCTGGCCCCGGCCGCGAGCTGTCGGCCGCCCTGCGCGGAAAGCCTGGCCAGCCGGCAGAGCGCGATCTCACCGCGGCGTAGCAGCCAGCCGGTGACGAGTGCGGCGAGCAGATGCCCCAGGAACATGGGCAGGCCGGGCAAGCCGGACATCACTGTGGCCAGGAACGTCGGGTCGGCCGCGGAAGCGACGTCCGTGCCGGACGCCACATGCGTGTGCCCCTGGGCCACGGCCGCGGGGTCCAGGCCCGCCGTGGTCACGATGCGGTGGGCCTCATCGGCGCTCAGCTGCGCCGGTCCGGCACCGCACACCAGCCCTGCGGCGAAGCGGATCAGCGAGTCGTCCCCGGACCCCTGCGTGGCAGCCGGCATGTGCCGGCCGAACCCGAAAAGGACGTGCAGGGCAAGCTGCCCGGTCGCCAGGGCGGCGGTGATGGACAGAAGGGTCCGCTCCCGTCCGGCGAGCGCCGCCGCGACGGCGAAGACCCCGGCGAAGCCGGCCAGCAGACTCCACCCGGACACACCCACGCCCGCGGCGAGGCTGTGTCCGGCCGCGGCGAGCACGACGCAGACCGCGGTGAACACCGCGGTCCTCAAAAGCCGCATACCGGCTTCGGCGCGTGCGACAGGCATAGACATGGCCGGGTCATCATCCCACTGAGTACCCGGGCCGCGTACGGCAGGTCCGGAAGGTCGGCATCCGTCCCCATCAGGGAGTGATCAGGGGGTGTTGCACCTGTTCATGACTGATCCGGGGCCACGATCCCGGGCCCGCTTACACCGGTGAACGGAATATCCGCATCCGCCGAATGAGCGCTGTCACAGCCGATCCGTGCTTACGAACTACTCATCGCGGCAATACGTATCGGTATGTCGAGCCGCAGCCAGGAGGCTGGAGCATGAGCATCTGGTGGTCACTCCATTTGCGGCGCGAAGCCGCGAGCGTTCCGCTCGCGCGTCGTTTTCTGCTCGGCACCATGGAGACCGCGGGGGTGGATCCGGATATCTCCTACGACCTCTCGGTCGCACTCAGCGAAGCCTGTGCGAATGCCGTCGAACACGGCGGTGACCGACGGGACGTCGGTGAGGCCGGAGACGTGGTCACCACCTCCGCCGGTGGCGGGCAGCCCGGGAAGGCCTGCGGGCAGCACTACCGGGTCACCGCGTATCTGGACGGCGAGAAGTGCCGTATCGAAGTCGCCGACTCGGGCCCCGGGTTTCCCCCCCGGCGCATGCGCCGCACCGCCGCACAGCTGTCCGCCGGGTATCCGGCGGTTCCGCAGACGTCCGCCGTTCACCAGGCGGCCGGTCCTTCGCACGCGTGCACCGCGGTGCGCCCCCCGGCCACGGCCGAGAGCGGCCGCGGACTCTGCCTGATCGAGGAGCTCGCCGATCACGTCCACTTCGGCAACCGGCCGGGGCGCGGCGCGGTGGTGAGCTTCGACAAGGTCCTGAAATGGCGGGAGGGCGCGCTGCTCATGGTGTCCTGAGCGGCGCGCCCTCCGGCACACGGGACGCGACCGCCCCGCGTCGGCCGTGTCAGCCCTTGAGGCCGGCCATCCAGGCCTCGACCTCGTCGGAGCGGCGGGGCAGCGTGGCGGACAGGTTCCGGTTGCCGTCCTCGGTCACGAGGATGTCGTCCTCGATCCGGACGCCGATCCCCCGGTACTCCTCGGGCACGGTCAGGTCGTCGGCCTGGAAGTACAGTCCGGGCTCGACCGTCAGGCAGACCCCGGGCTCAAGGGTGCCGTCGACGTAGGACTCCGTGCGCGCGACGGCGCAGTCGTGGACGTCCATGCCGAGCATGTGGCCGGTACCGTGCAGCGTCCAGCGGCGCTGGAGGCCCAGCTCCAGAACCCTCTCCACGGACAGGTCGCCCAGCAGGCCCCACTCGACCAGCTTCTCGGCGAGTACCCGCTGAGCCGCGTCGTGGAAGTCGCGGAAGGCGGCGCCGGGCTTCACGGCCGCGATGCCCGCCTCCTGGGCCTCGTACACCGCGTCGTAGATCTTCCTCTGCAGCGGTGAGAACGTGCCGTTGATGGGCAGCGTCCGCGTTACGTCGGCGGTGTAGAGCTCGTTGGTCTCCACGCCCGCGTCGAGCAGCAGGAGCTCGCCGGAGCGGACCGCGCCGTCGTTGCGGACCCAGTGCAGCGTGGTGGCGTGCGGGCCGGCCGCGCAGATCGAGCCGTAGCCGATGTCGTTGCCGTCGACGCGGGCGCGCAGGAAGAAGGTGCCCTCGATGTAGCGCTCGCTCGTGGCCTCGGCCTTGTCGAGGACCTTCACGACGTCCTCGAAGCCGCGCGCCGTGGCGTCGCAGGCCTTCTGCAGCTCCGCGACCTCGAAGGCGTCCTTGACCAGGCGGGCCTCGGAGAGGAAGACGCGCAGTTCTTCGTCGTGTTCGGCGGTGACCTTGTCGGTGAGGGCGGCTTCGATGCCAGCGTCGTGTCCGCGGACGTTGCGCACCGGGCCGGTGGCCTCGGCCAGCGCGGCCACGAGCTCCCGGACGTCCTTCGCCGGGATGCCGAGCAGTTGCTCGGCCTCGGTGAGGGAGTTGCGGCGGCCGACCCAGAGCTCGCCTTGGCCGTCGAGCCAGAACTCGCCGTTCGCGCGGTCGGAGCGGGGCAGGAGGTAGACCGTCGCCTCGTGCCCGCCGTCAACCGGCTCCAGCACCAGGACGCTGTCCTGGGTCAGGTCGCCGGTGAGGTACGCGTACTCGGTGGAGGCGCGGAAGGCGTACTCGGTGTCATTGGAGCGGGTCTTCAGGCTGCCCGCGGGAATGACGAGCCGCTCGCCGGGGAAGCGCGCGGAGAGAGCGGCGCGGCGGGCGGCGGTGTAGGAGGCCTGGGCGATCGGCTCCAGACCGTGCAGCTCGGTGTCGGCCCAGCCGGACTGCATGTTCTCGGCGAGCTCATCGGAAATGCCCGAGTACAGGCCGTTCTTCCGCTGCTTGATCGGCTCTGCTTCTGCTGTTTCCGGGATCTCCGGGGCGAGCTCCTCAGACACGTTATGTCCTCCTTTGTACGACACTGGACCCCCTCCATCGTACGGGCGTACGGAAGGGGCCCACGTGCCGGAAGACCTTTTGCCGCCCGGAGGCCGCTGCTGCGGCCCTCAGTCGAAGCGCGCGGCCAGCAGGGCGACGTCCTGCGTGCCGTCGCCCTGCTCCGCACCGGCCGGCAGGACGGCCCGCAGGACGTGGTCCGCGACGGCGCCAGGGTCCTGGCGCAGGACTTTCGGCACACCGGCCGCAGCCGAATGCAGCCGGGCGAACGCCTGGTCCATGGTGTCTCCCGTGCGGCGCAGCAGTCCGCCGGTGTACAGCAGCAGGGTCTCGCCGGGCCGGACCGTGACCTCCATGCTCGGCGCCTCCCAGCAGGAAAGCATGCCCAGCGGCGCGGAGAGGGTCGTCTCCACGAATGCGGTGCGCCGGTCGCCGGTCACCAGCGGTGGGGTGTGCCCGGCGCCGGCAAGCACGAACCTGCGCCGGCCGGGTTCGCAGTACGCGTACAGAGCGGTCGCCGCGGAGGCCGGTTCGGTCAGCCGCAGCAGCAGTTCGAGGTCGGAGAGCACGGCGACGGGGTCCTCGCCCTCCAACACGGCGTAGGCCCGCAGACCGGCGCGGAGCCGGCCTGTGGCTGCCATGGCGGCCGGCCCGGAGCGGCCGACCGAGCCGACGGCCAGGCCGAGGGCGTCGTCCGGCAGGCTCAGTGCGTCGTACCAGTCGCCGCCGCCCTCGGGTGCGGCCCGGCGGCGGGCGGCCAGCCGCACTCCGGGGACCCGGGGGAGCCTGCTGGGGAGGAGTTCCTCGGCGATGACGGCGGCATCGGCCCTGGCGCGTTCCAGTTCGAGCAGGCGGGCCAGATGCTCGGCGGCGTAGCGGGCGTACACCTCGACGAGATGGCACTGGCGTTCCAGCGGATGGGCCGGTTCGTCATACAGCCAGACGGCCGCACCGAGCCGGCCGGCGGTTTCGGTGGCGAGGGGCTGTGCGTAGCTCGCGGCGTACCCGAGCCGGGCGGCGACCTCGCGGCAGTGGGGATCGAGGCCGGTGTCGCCGAGGATGTCGGGGCTGGCCCGGGGGCCGTCGGTATCCGGCAGGCCGTCGAGGAAACGGCCGTATGCGGTGGCGCTGCGGGGCACCGTCTCGATGTTTCCCAGCTCGGCGTGGGCGAGGCCCAGCCCGATCGTGCGGGACGGCCCGCGGCCGTCGGCGGGTTCGAGGATGAGGAGCCCCCGGCCGGCTCCCACCAGGGTCGCCCCGGCACCCAGGAGTTCAGGAAGGGCGCTGTCCAGGGTGCTGGTTCCCGCCAGCCGTTCGGTGAGTTCGTGCAGGGTCGTGAGATCGGAGACCCAGCCGGCCAGCCGGTCCTGGATGAAGGCTCCCGGCGAGGAGAGGGCACCTTCCGTGGGCGCGGCAGTGTGCGTTGAAACGGGAACCATGGGATCGATTCCAGCCACTTTCGGAAGGTGAGGGGCGCTCATGGCAGTCGGCTTTCCGACCGGTGCTCTGTGTCGAATAGCATCGCAAACCCCCATGTCGTTCTGCGTCGCTATCGGTGCAACCGCATGTGCACGCCCCCACATTTACACGCACAAGTAAGCTGATGTCCAGCATTGTCCTTACAGTATTTATGGTGTCCGTGCGACAGTTAACTTGGCCGAAAAATGCACCCCCAGGCGTTTTTTTGCGGTCGACTGGGTGCGCTCGAACAGGGGGCGCCCTCGGGGTGAAATGCCGGAGGGAGCGTCATCCCGGGCATGCTGGGTACGTAATCGTGGACGGCCAGGGGTGGTAGGACCGCCCCGGAACCCGACAACGAGCCCGGGCGTCCTCACATATGACGGCCGCCCGTCCACCCCGAGTGGCGGGGTTGCACAAGGTCGGCACGCGCGGTGCGCACGCCGACCGCGCGATGATTTGACTGGACTCGGCTCGGTTTCGACTCGGCTCGGCTCCATTCTGTTCGGTTCCACTCTGCTCGGCTCAGCTCACGCTCGGCACCGACTGTCCGTCCGTACCGCAGATGCGATGAGCAAGCGCGCACAGCGAAGAGACGCACACGTGCTGTAACGGACACGTGGTGCGATGTGGACCTCGGCGTTCAACGGAAAGGAACGAGCGCTCATGCGCGAGATCCTCGGAAGGCGACGCAGGCACCGGCCCCGGCGCAAGGGAAGTTCCGCCCAGCTCGACGCGGCGCTGATCTGTGCCACCGTCCGGAAGTGGCCCGTGCTCCCCGGAGCAGGGCTGGCGACGGGAGCCGTACGCGGCTGCGCCTGTCCCGACCCCGAGTGCGCCGTACCCGGCGCACACCCCTTCGACCCCGGTCTCCTCGCGGCGACCACTGACCCGCGCATGGTGCGCTGGTGGTGGACCAATCGGCCCACCGCCCCCGTCGTCCTGGCAACCGGCGGCCCGGCACCCTGCGCGCTGAGTCTGCCGGCCGTCGCCGGCGCGCGGGCGCTGACCGCGCTCGACGGCATGGGGGTACGGCTCGGCCCCGTGGTGGCGACCCCCACCCGGTGGTCCCTGCTGGTCGCCCCCTACACCTTGGAACGGCTCGGCGAACTGCTGCATGCCAAGGACCGGGTGCCCAGCTCCCTGCGATTCCACGGAGAGGGCGGCTATCTCATCCTGCCTCCGTCCGAGGTGGGTACGGGACAGGTGCGCTGGGAGCGCGAACCGGCGGCCGGGGACGCCGCGCCGTGGCTCCCGGATGTGGAGTCGGTCCTGGACGCGCTCGTCGAGGCGAGCAACGGTGCTCCGGACGGCGGCAGTCGGCTCGCGTACTGATCGGCCGGCGATTCACCGACGCGGGAACTGCGGGCGGCTCACTCGTTCAGGGTGTGAGGCCGCCCGGGTCCCGCGGGATCAGACGGGGTCGCTCCTCGGCAGGCGTCATCGTGGCCTCGCGAAAGCCTGTGGACACAGGCTTTCGGGCAGCCCTTAGCGGATGGCGCGAACGCTGCGCGCGGCACTGCGGGTGTGCATGATTCCCGGATGCCCGAGGCGTGCGTTCCCCGGTGCTGTGGGCTCATTCACGGCGCCCGGCGGGTATCCCGGACTTTCCGTCCGAAAGCGAACGCCCGGTACGGCCGGACGGCCGGTGCGTGCCGCTCCGGCGCGGAGGAGCGGAACCGATTTCGTGCAGGGTTGCCGGGGTGCGGACCTGGGGCGGGACGGGTGCCCGAGGCCGGGAGGCAGGTGCGGGGCCGGGCAGGGTGCGCGCAGGCTGCCGAGCAACGAGTGATCCGGCGTGCGCCCTGGCCGTCAGGGCCCGGAAACGAGGATGTCCGGCCGCTGGCGACGGGGGATGCACCAGCGACCGGACTTCCAGAACCGTAACAAGAGATCTGCCGTTAGCAAATTCGATCTCGCCTATTCGGACACCGATTTACCTACGGGTACGGGGAGTTGTGACGGGAGTCACCGCCGCGTCCCGGCTTTCGTCACTGTCAGCTGAGCGTCACTTGGCGGTTGGTGAGCCCGCTGCGGGCCCGGCGCTCCTCGGCCGTCAGCGGAGCGTCCGACGCGAGGGCTTCCGTGAGCCGCTCCGCGAACTGCGCCGCAGGCTTCTCGCACTCCTGGGCCCCCATCGCGCTCGGCAGGTCCCAGACCGGGACCATCAGCCCGTGGGCTCGGAACGACCCCACCAGACGGGTCCCTTCACCGAGTGAGGACGCGCCCGCCGCGTGCAGCCGGGCGAGGGCGTCGAGGAGCTGCTCCTCGGGGTGCGGCATGGCCCAGCGGAGGTGGTTCTTCTCCGGTGTCTCGCACCAGTAGGCCGCGTCCACGCCGGAGAGCCGGGTGGTGGGGATGGCCGCAGCGTTGGCACGCTCCAGGGAGGCGGAGACCTCCGCCGTGGCGTTCTCCGCGTCCGGGACCCAGAATTCGAAACCGGAGTGCACGACCGGCTCGAAAGCGGCGTCGGGGTCGAGGACGTCCTGCAGTCGCGGGCCGTCGGCGGGCACCCGGCGGGCGGCGACCGGCGAACCGGGGTCGGCCTCCAGTGCACGCTGCAGGGTGTCCGCGAGGTCGCGGCTGAGGTCGCCGGACGAAGTGTCGTTCTGCAGGGCCAGCAGGACGGAGCCGTCGTCGCGGCGCAACGCCGGCCAGGCCATCGGCAGCACCGTCGCGAGAGCCACGGACGGCACGCCCTCGGGCAGCCCACCCTTCAGCGTCAGCTCGACGGTGGCGGCGGGGACCAGCTCGCGCAGGGCGATCCAGTCACACTCTCCCGAGATTCCCTCGAAGGGGCGCTGGACCAGCTCGGTCACGGCGTGCGCGGCTGCGCGCCCGTGGCACGCCTTGTAGCGGCGGCCCGAACCGCACGGGCAGGGCTCACGAGCCCCTACGACCGGGATTTCACCGTCCTTGAGCTGCGGCTTCCCGGCCTTGGACTGAGGGCGCTTCTTGGCCATGGTGGGCGTTCTCCCGATTGCGACAGTGCGGTCTCGGGCGCGAGCCTAGCCGCCCCTGTCGATGCCGGGGCACACCTGCCGTGGCACCCGCGCGGCCCACTCCGTCGTGCCGCGCGCCGTACCGCTCTCAGCCCGCGTCGTCGAAGGCTTCGAGAGCGTCGGCGAGTTCCAGCCCGTCGAGCGAGCCGAATCCATGCATTCCGAGCCGCCCGCTCAGACCCGACCGTTCGCGACGGGCGGGCCTCGCGGGGGCCGGAGCCACTGTGGTGAAGCTGCCGTGTCCGTGGTCACCGGAGACCAGGGCCCAGACGGTGACCTCACCGACTGCGTCGTCCCGCACGCCCCACTCCTGGGCGAGGGCACTGATGATGTTGAGTCCGCGCCCCCCGCGCGCGGTGACCGAAGGGGTGGCCGGGAGCGGCCTGGTCGGCCCGCCGCCGTCCGTGACCTCGACCGTCAGGTCACCCCTTCTGTCCACGCGCCATGCGGCACGGATGTCGCCGTCCCCCACATCTGAGTGCTGTCCCAGCGGTCTGCCGTGCCGGCAGGCATTGCTGAGAAGCTCGGAAAGGATCAGTACCGCGTCGTCGACCACGGTGTCCGGGACCCCGTTGCTGCGCAGCTGCTCGCGCATACGGTGCCGCGCCTGCCCCACGCCCGCAGGGCCATGGGGTACGGCCATGCTCGACGACGTGGGCACTTCCTGTGCCACCACAAACGCCACCCCCGAGACCTCCTTTGCCCCACGCCACGGTTTGGATGCCCCCCTGGACTGCGCCGGAAACCGGCCCGAGCCCCGTCAGTGATGCACTCGTAACGATCGATTGCGGAGTGAATGCGCCGGTGCACCCCCCGTAGCTAATGTGAAGAGCGGCCAAGTTGCGAAAGAACCTGTTTCGGGCGGTTGGTGATGATTGCTTCCACTCCGAGGCGTACGCAGAGCTCGACGTCCTCCGGCTCGTTCACGGTCCATACGTGCACCCGGTGCCCCGCCCGGTGCAGCCGCTCGATGTATCCCGGATTGTTACGTACGATCCGCATTCCCGGACCGGCGATCCGGGCCCCGGCGGGAAGCCGCCCGTCACGCAGCCGCGGTGAGACGAACTGCATCAGGAAGACCGTGGGCAGGGTGGGCGCGGCGGCCCGGACGCGGTACAGGGACCGCGCGGAGAAACTCATGACGCGTACCGGGGGCGGCCCGTCCGTCGGCGGAGCGTCCAGGCCGAACCGCTTGAGCAGATGGAGCAGCCGCTCCTCGACCTGTCCGGCCCAGCGCGTGGGGTGTTTGGTCTCGATGGCCAGCTGGATCGGCCGGCCGGCGGCCCGGACGTCGTGGGCCAGTTCCAGAAGCCGTTCCAGGGTGAGTACGGACGTGAGCTCACCTGGCACCGGGTCCCAGTCCGGGGACTCCTCGTGATCCTTCCAGGAACCGAAATCGAGGGTGGCGAGATCGGCCAGTTCCAGGGCGGAGACGGCGCCCCGGCCGTTCGACGTGCGGTTCACCCTGCGGTCGTGCACACAGACGAGCTGCCCGTCCGCGGTGAGGCGAACATCGCACTCCAGGGCGTCCGCCCCGTCCTCGATGGCCTTCCGGTACGCGGCCAGGGTGTGCTCGGGGGCGTCGTCCGAGGCCCCGCGGTGAGCGATGACCTGGATGGGAGGCTGTGGTGAGGGCAGACGTGCATGGGTCACCGCGACATCGTGTCACCGGGACGCGTCGGGTGCTGACACCTTCTGAGGGAGGGCCGTTTTGCCTGATGTAAAGATTGGTGTGCGGATGCACAGGTCCTGCTTACAGTGGCCTGACGTGCTGTGGGAAAAGCTGACCGCAGACACGTGCACAGCGGATCTCTTGCCGAATGCCGAGTGGAACCGAGGAGTAAAGAGCTGTGAGCACCGAGAACGAGGGCAACGAGGGCACCACGGTTCCGGCCGTACCGTCTGTTCCGTCCGCACCTCCCGTGCCGGCTGCCGCTCCTGAGGGCACCCCGCAGGGAGGTCCGCCGGCGCCGGAGGCTCCGCCTGCTCCTGCTGTGGACGCGCCGACGGCCCCGGTTCCGGCCGCGACGGGCCAGGAGGGCACCGGGCTGTCCGCCGCCGGGCATGAGCAGCACCCGTACGCGGCCCCGTCGCCACAGCACCCGTACGCGCCGCCGTCGCCGCAGCAGCCTCCGGCCGGCTCGGCCGCGTGGCCGCCGCCCCCTCCCGCCATCCCCGCGTACGCCGACGGAGGCAGCCCCCCGGCCTGGGGAGCGCCGGTCCCCTCGGAGCCGGAACCCCCGCGCAAGCGCCGCGCGAACGGCCTGATCGCCGCCGTGGCGGTAGCCGCTCTGGTCGCGGGCGGCGTCGGCGGAGCCCTCGGCTACTGGGCCGCCGACAGCAACGACTCCGGTTCCTCGTCCGGGTCGACCACGGTCGCCGCTTCCAACAGCCCGAAGGACTTCAAGCGCGACGCGGGCACGGTCGCGGGCGTCGCGGCGAGCGCGTTGCCCAGCGTCGTGACCATCGACGCGCAGTCCGGCGACGGCGAGGGAGGCACGGGCACCGGCTTCGTGTACGACAAGGAGGGCCACATCCTCACGAACAACCACGTGGTGGCCTCCGCGGCGGACAGCGGCCAGCTGACCGCGACGTTCTCCAACGGCAAGAAGTACGACGCCGAGGTGGTAGGCCGGGCCCAGGGCTACGACGTGGCCGTGCTGAAGCTGAAGAGCCCCCCGGAGGGCCTGACCCCGCTGGCCCTGGGTGACTCCGACAAGGTCGCGGTGGGCGATTCCACCATCGCGATCGGTGCGCCGTTCGGTCTCTCCAACACGGTCACCACCGGCATCATCAGCGCGAAGGACCGCCCGGTCGCCTCCGGTGACGGCTCCAGCAACAAGAACTCGTACATGAGCGCCCTGCAGACCGACGCCTCGATCAACCCGGGCAACTCCGGCGGCCCGCTCCTGGACGCGGGCGGCGCGGTCATCGGCATCAACTCGGCCATCCAGTCCACCAGCGGCGGCGGCGTCGGCCAGTCCCAGGCCGGCTCCATCGGCCTCGGCTTCGCGATCCCGGTCAACCAGGCGAAGAACGTCGCCGAGCAGCTGATCAAGACGGGCCAGCCCGTCTACCCGGTGATCGGCGCGACGGTGACGATGGAGGAGAAGACCGGCGGCGCCGTCATCTCGGACGAGGGCGCGGGCGGTACCCCCGCCGTCACTCAGAACGGCCCGGCGGCGAATGCGGGGCTGAAGGCCGGTGACGTGATCACCAAGTTCAACGACACGGTGGTCGACAGCGGCCCGACGCTGATCGGCGAGATCTGGACCCACAGGCCGGGCGACAAGGTCACACTCACCTACGAGCGCGACGGCAAGACGGCAACGGCCGAACTCACCCTGGGCGAGCGCAAGGGCGACAGCTGACCGGCTAGGCTGTCCCACGCATCGAGCCGGCCCCGGCCACCGGGCCCGGTGACGACGCGGGGTGGGTTGCCCGAGCGGCCTAAGGGAACGGTCTTGAAAACCGTCGTGGCAGCGATGTCACCGTGGGTTCAAATCCCACACCCACCGCAGGTGAACGGCCCCTGACCAGGCGAATCGGTCGGGGGCCGTTCTCTTTGCGCTGTGCGTCACCAGCCGTGGTTCCCCGTCAGTTCCCGGCCGATCGGGCACGGGAAGGGCGCGGGCACCTTCTGATCCGTAGCTCTGCAGAGCTCGGGTCATCAATGGTCAGGCACGGCGAAGGGAGGGCAGTTCCGCGTCAGTGGCGGCGCCGCTGGTGGGGATGTCGTCCCGCCGCGCACCGCTCGGCCCGGGTCGAGTGAAGCCGGGCAGGATTCGGTGTCGGGATGCGTGGCGAGGCCGATCAGTATCCCGAGCCTACGGCTCGCGGCCTGGAGCTCGGCGGCCTTCGCTTCGATGCGGGCGCGCTCGTAGGACAACCGGTCCAACAGCTCGGGGCCCATCGAGCGGGCATCGATGGCGGGCAGGAGCTCGGCGATCAGGCGGCTGCTGAGACCTGCGCCGTAGAGCTGCTGGATGATCTTCACCCGGTCGACAGCCGCCTCGGGGTAGACGCGCTGGCCGCCGGACGTGCGCTGCGGACCGAGCAGTAGCTGCTCCTCGTAGTAGCGCAGGGCCCGCGTGCTGACTCCGGCCCGTTCGGCCAGCTCACCAATACGCATCGCGACTCCTTCTCTTCGTGCTGTCGCCGCCCGCCGACTTGCACTTCACGCCGACGTCAGGTTTTAGCGTAGGCGACACGGAGCGGGACCGAACCGTACGCCCGCCCGGGAAAGGGAACGACCATGGACATTGCCGGTTCCACCGCACTCGTGACCGGGGCCAATCGCGGGATCGGCCGACGCTTTGTCGAGCAGCTGCTGGAGCGCGGAGCTGTGAAGGTCTACGCGTCCGCTCGCCACCCGGAGTCGATCAGCATCCGGGACCCGCGGGTCGTGCCGCTGTATCTGGACCTGCTGGACGAGGAATCGATCTCACAGGCGGCAGCAGCGGCGCCGGACGTGACGCTGTTGGTGAACAACGCCGGCATCACCACGGGCGCCGACCTCCTGACCAGCGACCTGGACCTGATCCGGCTGGACCTGGAGACGCACCTCTTCGGCACCCTGAGGGTCATCCGCGCCTTCGCCCCGGCCCTGGCCTCCAACGGCGGCGGCGCGATCGTGAACGTTCTCTCCGTGCTGTCGTGGGTGGCCACCGGCGAAGGGTCTGGGTCGTACTCGGTGGCCAAGGCCGCGGAGTGGAACATGACCAACGGCGTACGCGTCGAGCTGGCCGACCGGAAGACCCTCGTTCAAGGCGTACATCTGGGGGCCGCAGACACCGACATGATGGCGGGACGCGACACGCCCAAGGTCGACCCGGCGGACGTCGCACGCGCCGCCCTCGACGGCGTACAGGCGGGAGCCATCGAGGTGCTGGTCGACGACCCCAGCCGCTTCGTCAAGGCCGCCCTCGCCGGCGACCCGGCGCAGCTCTACGGCCAGCCACAGAGTGACTGACCGCTCGAGCTCGCCATCCTTTGCCGGCAGGCGTCGCGCACATCCGATGAACTCGGACCTTCCGGAGCTTGGGGGGCGTCGTGGAAGGGGCGTCCGTCAGGGGTTCCGCCGCGGGGTGGTCAGGCGGGCGGCCGAGGCGATGGCGGCGCGTGCCTCCTGTTCGGTGAGGCCCGTGCCGATCGCCGCGTCGGTGAGGGCGTTCGCGAGATCGTCGCCGAAGCCGTGTTCGTACGCGCGGCAAGCCGCCCAGAACAGACGGGTGTTGCGCTGCCCCTCGTGTGCGTCGCGCACGAACTGGACCAGCCCCTGCCCCTGCGGGGCTGGGGAGGTTCGGCCGGTGGGGTGGTGGGGGCGTGGCGGGGGCGTGAGCAGGCGCAGGAGGGCGCGAGGGCAGGGGGCCGGTGTCAGGTGGGCCGTGCCGGGAGCCAGCCGGTATCTGCCGTGGGCCGTGACGGAACCGGGGCCGACCAGGTAGCCGCCCGCTGCGCGTACGTCGATGCCGGGAGCGAGGCGGCCTGCGGAGTTGGGCACGGAGACGCCGGACGGGCCCGTCAGCCAGAGGTGCCGACCGCCGCTGGGTGTGAGCACCGTGACGGTGGCCGGGATGGTGAACAGGTGCTGGAGGGCCAGGTGCTGGAGAGCGGCGACGCTGTCGTTGCCGTGGGTGGTGTCGAGATCGATGCCGATGAGACGGTGCGGCGGCCGTCCGCAGGCGATGCCGTATCCGGTGGCCCTGGGCGCTGCGGCGAAGAGCGCGCGGACGGCGGCCGGGTCGGTGGTGGCGTCGTGGACGCCGTGGCCGGGCAGTCCGCAGGCGCCCCGGCACCGTACGGGCGGGTCCTCGTCGCGGTGCGGTGAGCGGAGGGCGGGGAGCTTGGTGGCGGACAGCGGGAAGACGGGGAGCCCGCGCTCGGCGGCGGAGAGCGCGTGGGCCAGGGCCAGGGTGGCGGTCTGCCGGGCGGTGGTGACCATGGAGCTATTTTCGTACAAGCGTTCGAAGAAGGGAAGGGGGTCGGATGCGCTCGAGGCGGAATGCCTTTTCTCGTACGGGAGGTTTATCGGGTGTTCCTCATACGTGCGGGGGAATCGGGCCTCGTGGGTGGTTCGCCGGGGATGTGGTGGGCAGTTTTGCTCCCGCGACGTCGTGACCAGCACCGAGGTGGTCGGCCAACCGCTTCGGAACCAGCCGTATCAAGCCGCATCTTCGGTTTCTGGAGGAAATTGACATGGCAAGTATCCGTACCGCTCGCGCCCTCGCCGTAGTCGCCGCTCTGCCTCTCACCGCCGCCCTGTTCGGAGGGGTCGCGATGGCCGACAACGGTTCGTTCGCGAACGACGGATCGAACGCGGCGGTGGCGACCATCGGATCCGGCGGTGCCGGAGGGAACAACTCCGGCAATTCGTCCACGTCCCAGCAGCAGGCCGTCGGCCTTGGTGCCTCCAACCACAGCAACTCGGCCCAGGTGAACGGATCGGCCTTCACGGTGATCGACCAGTCCACGGACATCGTCGCGGTGACCTTCACGCCGCTCTGGTGAGCTGAGCGGGGCGGCCCGCGCGGCGGCGGCGTGCCGCCGGGGCGCGGGCCGCTTCCGTACGTGAAGGCGCGGGCCCTCGGGGGTGAGGACCCCGAGCTGGGTTGACCGCGTCTCCACCTTCAGGAGGTGGGGCCCGCCCGCCCCCTACGACCTGAGGCGGACCTGGCTTCGACACCTGGGGCCGATCCCCTCGTCCGGGCCCGCTCCTAGCGTGGAGTTATGACCACGCCAGTCTGCACCGGCGCCTCCCGGGCGGCCGCTGCCTCCGCCGGACACCGCCGCTATCCGTCGTTCTCGTCGTACGTGCGGGCCCGGGGCCCCGTACTGCTGCGGACCGCACGGTCCCTCACCGCGAACCCGAGCGACGCCGAGGACCTGCTGCAGACCGCCCTCACCAAGACGTACGTCGCCTGGGAGCGGATCGAGGATCACCGCGCGCTCGACGGATACGTCCGCCGGGCCCTGGTGAACACCCGCACCTCGCAGTGGCGCAAGCGCAAGGTCGACGAGTTCGCCTGCGAGGAGCTGCCCGAGAAGGAGGCCGCACCCGCGCCGGACCCGGCCGAGCAGCAGTCACTGCATGACGCGATGTGGCGTGCTGTGCTCAAGCTCCCGGACCGTCAGAGGGCAATGGTCGTCCTGAGGTACTACGAGGACCTCAGTGAGGCCCAGACGGCCGAGGTCCTGGGCGTGTCCGTCGGTACGGTCAAGAGCGCCGTGTCGCGGGCGCTCGGGAAGCTCCGCCAGGATCCGGAGCTCAGCCCGGTCCGGTGACCGGCGGGCGATCCGCAGCCTTCGCGTCGGCCTCCCGCTGCCGCCCCCACGTCGTTCCCCAGCCGTTCCGCAGCGCGGTTCTGACGGCCGACACCGATTCGCACGCCCGTGAGTAGTGACATACCGCTTGGTATGTGAGCAGAATCAGCGCACCCACACTGCCGCGTAGCGCCCACCGGGAGGACGCCGTGCTCAGCACCATGCAGGACGTACCGCTGACTGTGACCCGCATCCTGACCCATGGGATGACCATCCACGGGAAGTCGCAGGTGACGACCTGGACCGGTGACCCGGAGCCGCACCGGCGCAGTTTCGCCGACATCGGCAGGCGCGCCGCGCAACTGGCGCATGCCCTGCGCGACGAGCTGGGTGTCGACGGCGACCAGCGTGTCGCCACCCTCATGTGGAACAACGCCGAGCATGTCGAGGCGTACCTGGCGATCCCCTCGATGGGCGCCGTGCTGCACACGCTCAACCTGCGGCTCCCCGCCGAGCAGCTGATCTGGATCGTCGGCCACGCCGACGACAAGGTCGTCCTCGTCAACGGTTCGCTGCTGCCGTTGCTCGCGCCGCTGCTCCCGCATCTGCCCTCCCTCGAGCACGTGGTGGTGTCCGGCCCCGGCGACCGCTCCGTGCTCGACGGTGCCGTGCCCCGGGTGCACGAGTACGAGGAGCTGATCGCCGGCCGACCCACCTCCTACGCCTGGCCCGATCTGGACGAACGCCAGGCAGCCGCCATGTGCTACACCTCCGGGACCACGGGTGACCCCAAGGGCGTCGTCTACTCCCACCGCTCCGTCTACCTGCACTCCATGCAGGTCAACATGGCCGAGTCGATGGGGCTGACCGACAAGGACACGACCCTGGTGGTCGTGCCGCAATTTCACGTGAATGCGTGGGGGCTGCCCCATGCGACGTTCATGACCGGCGTCAACATGCTGATGCCCGACCGTTTCCTGCAGGCGGCTCCGCTCGCCGACATGATCGAACAGGAGCGGCCCTCGCACGCCGCGGCCGTTCCCACCATCTGGCAGGGGCTGCTGGCCGAGGTCACAGCGAAGCCGCGGGACCTTTCCTCCATGGCCCGCGTCACGATCGGCGGCGCCGCCTGTCCGCCCTCCCTGATGGAGGCGTACGACAAGCTCGGCGTCCGCCTCTGCCACGCCTGGGGCATGACGGAGACTTCGCCGCTCGGTACCATGTCCAACCCGCCGGCGGGACTGACCGAAGAGCAGGAGTGGCCGTACCGCGTCACCCAGGGCCGTTTCCCGGCGGGTGTCGAGGCGCGTCTGACCGGCCCCGGAGGCGAACACCTGCCGTGGGACGGCGAGTCCGCGGGCGAGCTGGAGGTCCGCGGTCCCTGGATCGCCGGTGCGTACTACGGCGGTGCGGACGGCGGGGAGCTGCGCCCCGAGGACAAGTTCAGCGAGGACGGCTGGCTGAAGACCGGCGACGTCGGTGTGATCAGCGACGAGGGTTACCTCACGCTGACCGACCGGGCCAAGGACGTCATCAAGTCCGGCGGCGAGTGGATCTCCAGTGTCGATCTGGAGAACGCGATCATGGCGCACCCGGATGTGGCCGAGGCCGCGGTCGTGGCCGTCCCCGACGAGAAGTGGGGCGAACGCCCCCTCGCGACCGTCGTCCTCAAGGAGGGCGCCACCGCCGACCACGCGGCGCTCAGGACCTTCCTCGCCCAGTCGGTGGCCAGGTGGCAGCTGCCCGAGCGCTGGACGATCGTTCCGTCGGTGCCGAAGACGAGCGTGGGCAAGTTCGACAAGAAGGTGATCCGCAGGCAGTACGCCGACGGTGAGCTGGACATCACGCAGCTCTGAGCCGCACATCACGCAGCTCTGAGCCGGATCACGGCACACGAGGGCGGTACGGAACCTTCCGTACCGCCCTCGTGTGTTCTCGTACCGACCTCGTCGTCGGCGCCCGATGGCGTCCGGGCGTCAGTTCGTCCCTATCTTCGCCAGCAGATCCACGATCCGGGACTGTACCTCGTCGCTCGTGGAGCGCTCGGCGAGGAAGAGCACCGTCTCACCGGAGGCGAGCCTCGGCAGGTCCGACTCCTCCATGCCGGCCGAGGTGTAGACGACCAGCGGTGTGTGGTTCAGCGAGCCGTTCGCGCGGAGCCAGTCGATGATCCCGGCGCGCCGACGGCGCACCTGCATCAGGTCCATCACGACCAGATTGGGCCGCACCCGGGTGGCGAGATCGACCGCCTCGCTGTCGCCCGACGCCCGCGCGACCTGCATGCCCCGCCGCTCCAGCGTCTCCGTCAGCGCCAGGGCGATCTCCTCGTGCTCCTCGATCACCAGGACCCTCGGCGGATGCTGCTCGCTGTCGCGCGGGGCGAGCGCCTTGAGGAGCACGGCCGGGTCGGCGCCGTACGCCGCTTCCCTGGTCGCCTGCCCCAGACCGGCCGTCACCAGCACCGGGACCTCGGCCGCCACGGCCGCCTGACGCAGTGACTGCAGTGCTGTACGGGTGATCGGGCCCGTCAGGGGGTCGACGAACAGCGCGGCGGGGAACGCCGCGATCTGAGCGTCGACCTCCTCGCGGGAGTGCACGATCACCGGACGGTAGCCGCGGTCGCTGAGGGCCTGCTGGGTGGAGACGTCCGGGGCCGGCCAGACGAGCAGCCGGCGCGGATTGTCCAGCGGCTCCGGCGGCAGTTCGTCGTCGACGGGCTGCGGCTGCGGGCGGTTGGCCACCTCGACGGCGCCACCGGGACCGTCCAGCGGCTCCGGCCCCTCGGCGCCTTCGTCGGGGGCCCCGATCGCGTAGGAACGCCCCTCGGACGCGGGCGGGGACAGCAGCTGACCGGAGCCGGAACCCTGCACGGTGCTTCCATGGGCGTCGCCGGGCTGCGGCGGGCCAGGGGCCGGGACGGGCTGCGGCGGCACGGGAGCCATGGCCGACGGGGCCAGCCCTTCGGCCTCGGGCGGGGCCGCGAGCTTACGGCGCCGCCCGGCACCGCCGAGCGTCTGGTTCTGCTGATGCGCGAGGTGCTGCGCGAAGGGCACGCCCTGACCCAGCGTCCGGACGCTGAACGCACGGCCCTGGGTCGAATCCGAGGACGCCGGCATGGGCTCCTCGGTCGGCAGCGGCCGGTGCCGCGCGTCAGGGACGGAGGCCGGCGCGTCGCTGTCGGCCGGATGCGGCTCCGGTGCGGGCGCCGCGGGCTCCTGCGCGGGTGCGGGACCGGCCGTGGCGGCGACGGTGCCCGTGGTGTGTGTGGTGCTGCCCTGGCCTGCCCAGGACTCGTCACCCGCCGGGTCCATGTCGTCTTCGGGTACCCGGACGGTGGGCCCCTGCAGGGAGGTGTCGCCCTGTGCCCAGTCGGGCTGCGGAGGGACGGCGGGCAGCGGCTGCCCGGGAACGGGGTGGCCCGGCCGGGCCTGCGGCTCCGGCGCCTCAGCGGACCGTGCCCTCCGGCGGCCGGACGGCACGGGGGGCGGCTGCGGCGCGGTGTGGTCCGCGTCCGGATCGGTGCGTGCGGCGTCGTGGCGCTCGGGCAACGGCCCTTCCCCGGCCGGGAGCGGCTGAGCACCGGAGGGGGCCGGGACCGGCTGGGGCATGGCGGGGGCCGGGATCGGCTGCGCGGCGGCCGCGGCCGGTGAGGCAGCGGACGGCGGTGCTACGACAGGCGTGCCCGGAGCCGTAGGCGGCATCCGGTCCGCCGCCGCGGGCGGCAGCGCGAAGGCCGTACGAGGTCCCGAGGGCTCGGCCACCGCGGCGCGTTCCTGCGCCGCGGCGAGAGCCCGGCGAGCCCGTCGCCCTCCGGGCTGCTGTGCCGACTGCTCCGGCTGTGGCTGCTCCTGCGGCCCACGGGCGTCGGGCGAGGGGAGGGCGGGCAGCGCGGGCCGGCTGCCGCCGCCCTGACGCCCGGAGGCGTTCTGCGGCACGCCCTGGGGCGGCACCGTCTGCCCGCGCTGCGGGCGGCCGCCACCTCCCTGCGCACCCTCGGCCGCCGTGACCACCGACCCCTCCGAGGGAGCGGAGGCCGCCGCGGGGAGCGCCAGCGCCTGCCGGGGCTGCTCGGCCGCTGTTTCCGCACCCGTCTCCGCCGGGCTGGGCCGGCCGCGCCTGCGACCGGATCCCTCGCTCCGCTGAGGCGGGGTCATGTCCTGTTCCTGCTGCTGTTCCTGCGGGTCAGTGGACGCACGGCGTGCCCTGCGCCGACCGGTCGGCTCCGCGGCCGCGATGTCACCGGACTCCGGAGCGGCCGCTCCCGCGTCGAGGGGGCTGTCCAGGAACGCGTCCGTCGACCCCCTGCGAGCCCGCCGCCGGCCGCCCTGCGTGGGCTGGGGAGAGGGCTCGGGTACGGGCTCGGGTACGGGTACGGCGGCTTCCTCGGGTAGCGGGGGCTGCTCGGGCGCGACGGTCCCGGCGCCCGTGCCGAGCGGTACCTCCAGGACGTACGCGCTGCCGCTCAGCCCGGGCATCTCGTGCGTCTGGAGCACACCGCCGTGCGCGCGTACGATCCCGCGCACGATCGGCACGTGCACGGGGTCGCCCCCTGCGAACGGCCCACGCACCTCGATCCGTACGACCTCACCGCGCTGCGCAGCGGCCACGACGATCGTGGAGTCGACGTAACCGCCGCCCGGCACCGTCCGGGCCTTGCCGGTCGAGTCCACACCGGCCACGTCGGCGACGAGGTGGGCGAGCGCCGTGATCAGCCGGCCCGCGTCGACCTCGGCCTCGATCGGCGGTGCGTGCACCGCGAACTGCGCACGTCCCGGACCGATCAGCTCGACCGCACCGTCGATGCCCGCAGCCACCACGGAGTCGAGCAGCACCGTCTGCTTGACGAGTTCCTCGGTGCCCTCGTCCAGGCGCTGGTAGCTCAACACGTTGTCGACGAGCGTCGTCATGCGCGCATAGCCGGCGGCGAGGTGGTGCAGGATCTGGTTGGCCTCGGGCCAGAGCTGGCCTGCCGGATCGGCGGCGAGGGCCGAGAGTTCGCCCCGCAACTCCTCCAGCGGCCCGCGCAGGGACTCGCCCAGCACGGCGGTCAGCTGGGTGTGCCGCGCGCCGAGGCCGGTGAGACGCTCCGCCTGCTCCTCCAGCTCGGAGGCGTACCGCTCGGTCCGGTCGGCGGTCTCGGCCGCGTGCTCTTCGGTGAGCGCGGCCACTTCGGCCCGGTGGCTCGCGGTGAGCTCGGCGATCTCGGCGGCGTGCCGTTCGGTCAGCCCCGAGACCTCTTCGGTGTGCTGCTGGGCCAGTTCGTCGTAGGGCCTGCGGTCGGTGAACGTCATGACGGCGCCGACCAGCTGATCCCCGTCGCGCACCGGGGCGGTCGTCAGGTCCACCGGTACCTGGGCACCGCTCTTGGACCAGAGCACCTGGCCGCGTACCCGGTGCTTCCGGCCGGACTTGAGCGTGTCCGCGAGCGGAGACCCGTCGTACGGGAACGGCTCGCCGTCCGCCCGCGAGTGCAGGATCAGCGTGTGCAGTTCCTTGCCGCCGAGGTCGCTGGCGCGGAAGCCGAGGATCTGTGCGGCGGCGGGGTTGACCAGGACGACCCGGCCGTCCATGTCCGTACCGACGACACCCTCGGAGGCGGCCCGCAGGATCATCTCGGTCTGGCGCTGCGAACGGGCCAGCTCGGCCTCGGTGTCGACGGTGCCGGAGAGATCCCGTACGACCAGCATGAGCAGCTCGTCGCCGGTGTAGCTGGAGTTTATGTCGTTGTAACCCGCGTGGCCGCTGTCCAGGGACGCACTGGTGACCTCGACGGGGTACTCGGTGCCGTCGGTCCGGCGCGCGGTCATCCGCGTCGGCTTGGTCCTGCCCTGCTCGTCCGCAGCGTCCGGCCTGCGCATCGACCCCGGGATCAGTCTGGAGTCGAACTCCGGAAGCAGATCGAGCAGTCCGCGCCCCACGAGCGCGGTGCCCGGGGTCTCGAACAGCTCGAGGGCGATGGTGTTGGCGTTGACGACCGTGCCGTTGCAGTTGACGAGCAGGAGCCCGTCCGGGAGGGCGTCGAGTATGGCTGCGAGGCGAGCAGTGCCTCGGGATGGCCTGCTGCTCACGAGACGCTTCCTCCCTGAATACCGCACCTTGCCGACAGCGGGCCCCATCCTGCCCCTCGGGCCTCAGGCTGTCACTGGAGAAGTCTAAAGGCAGGGAGTGCATGGCGGGCGGCGGATGAGGGGGAGCTCTCACCAAGGTTCTGTGCACACGGTGTACGCCGGTGGTCCATGGTATGACCGTGTGCGCCCCCTCTGACGTGCGCCGATACGTTCCGGCGTCCGCCTGGAGACCGCCTGAAGTACCCCCGGGCGGGCGGCGTGCAGGCCTCTGGAGCGGCCTGTACGCGCCCCGGTGCGCGCCGTCCGGCTCGGCCGAAGTCCCGGCGCACGCCCCGCCGAACCGGCTACAGCGCGGAGGGGCGCGCACCCCGCCGAACCGGCTACCGCGCGGAGGGGAGCACCGGCACGAGGCTGTTCCAGCGCGAGATCTCGCAGCCGTTGGCCCGGCTGAACCGCGCGTCGACGGCCTCCCCCTTCCAGGTGCCCTGCACCCGGGCGGCGGCGGGCCCACCGGCCTGCTGGGTGCACATGGCGTTCCGGTCCGTGGCCACGAAGGGGTTGCCCCCCGACTCCGCGGCCGCGTCCAGCAGGTCGCAGGCACGCTGCGCGGCCGGGTGGCTGCCGCCCGCCGGGCCGCACCGCAGCTCGAAGGTCCCGTCGGCCGTCGGATTGCCGGACTCCGAGACCGTCACGGTGAGCCGGGTCTGCGTGTTGGCCTGCGCCGTCGGCCATACCTCCTGGAGTACGGGGAGCGGAGGCAGCGGCACCAGAGGGGACGCGGCTGTGGCGGCGGGTACGGCGGCGGACAGCGCGGCGAGGGACGCGACGGCGGTGAGGGTGAGACGGCGAAGCATGCGGGGCTCCTGTTGTTCTGACGCGCCGGAAGCGCGCCGGCTTGTTCCGGGTACGCGCGCCGTGTCGGGCGAGCGCCGGGCACATCGGGTGACGGACGGAGGGCGGAGCCCTCTCGTCCTCTCTAACGCTCCTTACGCCCGCACGTTGCGCAACTCATGGAGGGCCGACCGGGACAGCCGTACGGCGAAGGTCACCTGAACGCCCACCGCAGGGCGCTTTGCCTAGCCGCCCACCTGCCTAGTAACCTGGGCGGCGATTGGTGACAGCGCGCTCGTCTGTGTCATCATCTGCACGCACCACCCGCTCGCGCGGGGTGTGCTGGAGGCGTCGCCTAGTCCGGTCTATGGCGCCGCACTGCTAATGCGGTTTGGGTCTTAAAGCCCATCGAGGGTTCAAATCCCTCCGCCTCCGCAAGATCACGAAGCCCCGTGCCCCCGGCGCGGGGCTTCGGTCGTATCCAGTCCGGGAAACCTGCCTCAGAACGGTGTTTTCGCAGGCCAGAGGCGGTTTGGCTAATGGATTTCGCGTCACGGCACAGGTCATGTAATGTTGTTCTCGCAACGCCGACCGGGCAGAAAAGTCCGGGGAGCGGGACCGAGGTTCACGCCGAGGACAAGCACTCGTAGCTTAACGGATAGAGCATCTGACTACGGATCAGAAGGTTGCAGGTTCGAATCCTGCCGAGTGCACAGCAGGCCGGAGGCCCTCAGGAGAAATCCTGAGGGCCTCCGGCCATTTGCGTGGGCGGCAACACGCCCACGCCCGGCCGGGTCAGGCCGACGTCTCGGTGACCGCCGTGGTCGGGGCTCCTGCCCGCACCACGCGGCGGCGCCGGGTCGGGATTCCGAGCGTCGGCTTGGCGACGCTCCAGGCCGCGCCCTTGCAGATCAGCTCCTTGTAAAGGGCGGCGAAACGTCCGGTCAGGGCTGCCCGGACGGCTCGGTCGTCGGCGGTGACGTACTGGATGAGGCCTTCCCTGCGGCCCAGCGAGATGCACTGGTTGAAGTAGCGGAGCGGGATGTTCGGGAGCTTCCCGCCGGTCAGGCGTGCCGCCAGGGCGTCGGCACTCTGCCATGCGGTAGGGCCGCCCGTGGCGCACGACATCCGCAGCGGCTTGTCGCCCGGGCCCATCGCCATGGCGGCGTCGCCGACGGCGTACACGTCGGGGTGCGAGACCGAGCGCATGGTCCCGTCGACCACGATCTGGCCCGTGCCGGTGACTTCCAGGGTGGTGGCCTTCGCGATCGGATGGACCGTGAAGCCGGTGGTCCACACGGTGACCGCGGCGGGGAGGGACGTACCGTCGGCGGTGGCGACCCGGTCGGCCTCGACACCGGTGACGGCGGTCTTCTCGTGCACCGTGACGCCCAGGTCGTCGCAGACCTTCCGCAGGTGCCGGCGGCCCTTCGGTGAGAGCCAGTCACCGAGCGTGCCCCGGGCGACGAGTGCGACGTCGAGGTCCGGGCGGGACTCGGCGATCTCGGTCGCGGCTTCCAGGCCGGTGAGGCCGCCGCCCACGACGACCACGGGCCGGCCGGCGTCCAGGCCGGCCAGGCGCTCGCGCAGCCGGAGTGCTCCCGAGCGGCCGGCGATGTCGTGGGCGTGCTCCGCGGTGCCGGGGACGCCCTGGGTGTTCCAGCCGCTGCCGAGGGCGTACACGAGGCTGTCGTACTCAAGCTCCTCGGCGCCGTTCGCGTCGATGACGGTGACGGTCCTGCGCTCGACGTCGACGCCGGTGACCTTCCCGATCCTCAGGGCGACGCCGGTGCCCGCGAACATCGCGTCGAGGGGCCGGTGTCCGAGGTCCTGACCGGCCGCCAGCTGGTGCATCCGGACACGCTCGACGAAGTCGGGCTCGGCGTTGACGAGGGTGATGGCGACGTCTTCGCGGTGCAGACGCCTGGCGAGGCGGCCGGCCGCGACGGTTCCCGAGTACCCGGCTCCGAGGACGATGATTCGGTGCTTCATTTCCTTGCTCCTGTCTCGCGCGGTTCTGCCCCTTGAACCGGGCAGCCCGCCGTTTCCTGACAGGAGTGCTTTGTGAGGCGGGCCACATCGGCGTGATGAGGAGGCGGAAGGCGTCAGAAGGCGTGGAGCAGTGGTTCCCCGTGGTCGGTGGCGGCCCACCGCCGGGTCGCGCGTTCGAGCTTGTCGGGGTTGACCTGGTTACGGAACGCGGCGATGCCCTCGGGAGTGATCTGCAGGCACATGACGCCGATGACCCGGCCGTCGAGGACCGCCACGAGGGCCGGGGCGCCGTTGGCCGTCGTGGAGTAGATCCCCGGGGAGCCTCCGGCGAGGGCGCGCCAGGCCTTGCTGAATTTGAACAGGCCCCGCATGAACGTCGCGACCGCGAGGGCGCCTTCGAACGCCTTGGTGCGGGCCGGGACCTTGCCGCCGCCGTCGCCGATCGAGACGGCGTCCTCGGTGAGGAGCCGAACGAGCGGCTCGGTCCGGCCGCTGGTGGCGGCCTCGAGGAACTCCTCGACGATCCGCCGGGCGGCGGCCCCGTCGATCTCGGCGCGGGCCCTGCCGTCCGCCAGGTGCTTCTTGGCGCGGTGGAGGATCTGCTGGCTCGCAGCCTCGGTGATGTCGAGGATCTCCGCGATCTTCCGGTGCGGGTGGTCGAAGGCTTCCCGCAGCACGTACACCGCCCGCTCGTACGGCGAGAGGCGCTCCATGAGGGCGAGGACCGCGTACGAGACGGATTCGCGCTGCTCGGCGGTGTCGGCCGGGCCGAGCATGGGGTCTCCGGCGAGCAGCGGCTCCGGCAGCCACTGGCCCACGTAGGTCTCGCGTCGGGCCCTGGCAGAGGTGAGCTGGTTGAGGCACAGGTTGGTGAGGACCTTCGTCAGCCAGGCCTCGGGTACCTCGATGCGGTCGATGTCGGCGGCCTGCCAGCGCAGGAACGTGTCCTGGACGGCGTCCTCGGCATCGCTCGCGGATCCGAGCAGACGGTAGGCGATGGCCTCCAGGCGGGGCATGAAGGCCTCGAACCGGTCCATGTGGTGTGCCGTCAGAGCCATGGCCCGGATCCTAACGCCGGGCGTCCCTCAGCGCGCGTAGGAGCCCAGGCCGACCAGGCAGTACACGTATTCGTCGAGGGTCGCCCCGTTGAGGGTGTAGCGGTACGAGAACGCGTACTGCGTCCGGGAGTCGGACTCGCACCTGCTCATGTCCGACGTGGAGGGGATCGTCTCGATCACCTGATAGTGGGCGTCGGACGCCGAGCAGGACACCTCGTCGACGCCGCTGACCTCCTGCGCGGTCGTGGAATCCGGCAGGGTCCCGTTGAGGCAGGTGCCGGACTCGTACGGATCGGGTTCTTCGGTCGCTGTCTCGTACGGATCCTCGGTGTACGGGTCCTCGGGCTCGTCGGTCTCCTCCGCGGCCTCGGTCTCCTCGGTTCCCACGGCGGCGGGGTCCTCGGCGTTCGGGTCCTCCGAGTACGGAGCGTCGGTGTAGGGGGCGTAGGCCGAGGCGCCGGGTGTGGCGGTGGACGAATTGCTGTCGTCCTCGGTCGAGTCGACCAGCACCACCGCGAGCACGAAGGCCGTCGCCACTCCGAGTACCGCCAGCCACCTGACGCCGTTCGACGGCCCGGAGACCCGGATCCGCAGGAGTACCTCCCGGCCGCCGGCATGGGCCCGGACGAGGTCGCCGTCCGTGGAGGGCGGGATGCGGATGCGGGTGGCGCCGGTCGGCAGGGGGACGGTGACGACGGCGCCGTCGGCGGCCTGGCGCGGTGTGAGCGAGAGGGGAATCTCCGTTGAGGACCCGGTTCAGTGTGAATCGCCGACGCACTGAAGTGGAAGTACTTTCTAGAATGTCACTCTAGAAACGTAGCGGTTCTACGCTGTTCGTATGGGGCTGAGAGGGGTGGCGTGAGCGGCTGGCGGTGTACCGGGCTGCGCTGGCCCCACGGCGAGCCCGTGCTCGGCTGGGCGCGGAGCGACGGGACCGGGCAGGGGCGGGTGAGCGTCCTGGCGTACGGGAAGGAGCTCGGGTTCCGGGTTGAGGGGGAGCGGCACTGCCTCGGTGCGCGGGGCAACCCGTGCCCGGTCGGGGCCCTGGTGCCGGTACGGAGTACCGGGGCGCGGTGTGCGGTGTGCGCACGGCTGGACCGGGCGCACTCGGTGGCGGCGGACACGATCGCCGACGACCCGCGGACGTACCGCGTCTACCTGGCCTGGTTCGGGCCGGGCATGGTCAAGGTCGGGATCACCGGGGAGGCACGGGACGCCGCACGGCTGCGGGAACAGGGGGCCGTGGTGTTCAGCTGGCTGGGGCGCGGCCCGCTGATGGCCGCGCGGCGTACGGAGGAGCTGCTGCGCTCGGCGCTCGGGGTGCCCGACCGGATCCCGTACGCGCGCAAGCGCGCCGTGCGCGACGAGTTGCCGGCGGCGGCGGAGCGGGCGGCCGAGATCGAAGCCCTGTACCGGCGGGCCGCTGCACTGGGCGGTGCCGGATGGCCGGAGGCGCTGGAGCGGCTCCCGTTCGAGGCGGTCGATCATGCCGGGGTGTTCGGGCTCGGCGGGGCGGGCCGGGTGGCGCGGGTGGTGACCGGACTGGTGGACGGCGGCGTGGTGGCCGGGCGGCTGGTGGCGGCGGCCGGGCCCGATCTGCATCTGGGGACCGTGGACGGCGAGGTCGTCGTGCTGGACACGCGGCTCGTCACCGGCTGGGACCTGGTGGGTGCGGACGCGCGGGCGGTTCTGAACGTCCCAGCCGTGGCCGTGGGGACCGGTGGCGTGCAGGACGGGCTGTTCTGAGATGGTCGCCGGATCGTTCGCCTCGCCGATCCGGGGGACCGGATCCTGCTCGGTACGGACGTCCCGAACATCCCGGACCCGTACGCTCATCGGCTGCTGTTCCGACGGCAGTGACGGTCCGCCGGCGCGTTTCTCAGGGAATTCACAGGTAGGCGAAAGCTCATTCTCACGGCCGTCTCACAGGCTTGAGCCATGACGACGACCTCGCCCCAGGGGCGTACAGAACTGCTCAGGGCCGACCACAGCCCCGTCCGCGTACTGGTCGTGGACGACGAGGCTCCGCTGGCCGAGCTGCTCTCGATGGCCCTGCGCTACGAGGGGTGGGAGGTGCGCAGCGCCGGGGACGGGGCGGGTGCCGTGCGTACGGCGCGCGACTTCCGCCCCGACGCGGTGATCCTCGATGTGATGCTTCCCGACATGGACGGGCCGGCCGTGCTCGGCCGGCTGCGGCGCGATCTCAACGATGTGCCTGTGCTGTTCCTGACCGCGCGGGACGCGGTGGAGGACCGGATCGCCGGGCTCACGGCGGGCGGCGACGACTACGTCACCAAGCCGTTCAGCCTGGAGGAGGTCGTGGCGCGGCTGCGCGGGCTGATCCGCCGCTCCGGTACGGCCGCGGTCCGCAGCGAGTCGACGCTCGTCGTGGGTGACCTGGTGCTGGACGAGGACAGTCACGAGGTGAGCCGGGGCGACGACTCGATCCACCTCACGGCGACCGAGTTCGAGCTGCTGCGCTTCCTGATGCGCAATCCGCGCCGGGTGCTGAGCAAGGCACAGATCCTCGACCGGGTCTGGAACTACGACTTCGGCGGCCAGGCCAACGTGGTCGAGCTGTACATCTCCTACCTGCGCAAGAAGATCGACGCGGGGCGCACTCCGATGATCCACACCCGGCGCGGAGCGGGATACCTCATCAAGCCCGGCGACTGACGCCGTGAGCAGGAGGTACGGCGCGGACCGTCCCTGGACGCTGCGGACCCGGCTCGTCGTGTACGCGGTCACGCTCATCGCGGTGGTCGCCGCCGTGATCGGTTCGGTCCCCGTGATCGCCTTCCGGAGCTGAATCACGCCCGGGCGGCCCGGAGGGCGAGGATCCGCTGGACTTCGTCGGCAGGGGCGGCCCGTTCAACACGTTCGGTGCCGTGGTCACCGACGGTTCCGTCACCGTCTCGAAGGTGGCCGGGGGTTCGGATGCCCAGCAGAGCACCGAGGAGCTGACCGACGCGCAGGAGGACGCCCTCCAAGCCTCCGGGGCCGCCCGGACGGCGAGCCCCATGACGTCGAACTTCCAGGGCTCGGCAGTTACCGCGTGAAGGTCGTCCTGTCGAGCGACGGTATGTCCGTCCTGGTCGGCATTCCCACGGCCGAGGTGGACAAGGCGGTCACCACCCTCATCCTCGTCGAGGTCTGCGTCACCTGCGCCGGACTCGTCGCCGCAGGGATCGCCGGTGCCGCCGTGGTCGGCGTCGCCCTGCGCCCGCTGCACAGGGAGGCCGCCACCGCGACCAGGGTCTCCGAACTCCCGCTGCACAGCGGCGAGGTCGCCCTCCTCGAACATGTCCCGGATGCCGAGGCAGATCCGCGTACCGAGGTCGGCCAGGTCGGCGCGGCCCGCAACCGGATGCTGGGACACGTCGGTTCCGCCCTGGAAGCGCGGCAGAAGAGCGAGACGCGGGTACGCCAGTTCGTCGCCGACGCCGGCCACGAGCTGCGCACACCGCTCGCCTCGATCCGTGGGTACGCCGAACTGACCCGGCGAGGCCGGGAGGTCACCGGGCCCGACACCCGGCACGCCCTGGGGCGGATCGAGTCCGAGGCGGAGCGGATGACGGGCATGGTCGAGGACCTGCTCCTCCTGGCACGTCTCGACGCGGGTCGGCCGCTCTCGTGCGAGAGCGCCGATCTCTCGCCGCTCGTCATCGACGCGGTGAGCGACGCCCGCGTCGCGGACCGCGCACCCGGCGGTGCCCCGGGCATGACCCATCACTGGCGGCTGGATCTGCCCGAGGTGCCCGCGACGGTGCTCGCCGATCCGACGAGGATCCAACAGGTGCTGGTCAACCTGCGCGCGAACGCCCGCACACACACCCCGCCCGGCGACCCGGTGATGGCGATCGGCGGGTTCCACGGCAGTGACCCGTCCCCGACGCTCGCCCAGTTCAAGAAGCACGTGGAGGACGGAAAGAGCCATCATGTGTTGTACGGCGTACAGGAAGTGCTCTACGGTGTAGAGGAAAATTCCCGTACGCCGTACAAGTGCACCGGAATCAGGAGTCCGCATGACGGCGACCGCCGCCGAGCAGAACGACCACACGTCCCGGAACGGCCATACGCAGCGCTGGCTGATCCTCGGAGTCATCTGTCTCGCCCAGCTCACCGTGCTGCTCGACAACACCGTCCTGAACGTCGCGATCCCCTCGCTCACGGCGGACCTCCATGCCTCCACCGCCGACGTGCAGTGGATGATCAACGCCTATGCGCTCGTCCAGTCGGGACTCGTGCTCACCGCGGGCAGCTCCGCCGACCGCTACGGCCGCAAGAAGATGCTGGTCGCGGGGCTCGCGCTGTTCGGAGTCGGCTCGCTGGCGGCGGGGCTCTCGCAGACCTCCGGACAGCTGATCGCCGCCCGGGCGGGGATGGGCGTCGGAGGCGCGCTGCTGATGACGACCACCCTCGCCGTCGTGGTGCAGATCTTCGACGAGACCGAGCGCGTCAAGGCGATCGGCATCTGGTCCACCGTCAGCTCCCTGGGTTTCGCCGCGGGGCCGCTGCTCGGCGGCGCGATGCTCAACCACTTCTGGTGGGGGGCGATCTTCCTGATCAACATCCCCGTGGCGGTCCTGGGCCTGATCGCCGTCGTCCGGCTCGTCCCGGAGTACAAGAACCCCCGTGGCGAGCGCCCCGACCTGGCCGGGGCGATGCTCTCCACTCTCGGCATGACAGCCATCGTGTACGCGATCATCTCCGGTCCGGAGCACGGCTGGGGCTCGACGCAGGTCCTGCTGACCGGCTTCGCCGGGATCGCGGTGCTCACCGCATTCGTGCTGTGGGAGCTCCATGTCCCGTGTCCGATGCTGGACATGCACTTCTTCCGGAACCAGCGGTTCACCGGCGCGGTCGCGGGAGTGGTCCTCGTCGCGTTCGGCATGACGGGCTCGCTCTTCCTGCTCACCCAGCACCTCCAGTTCGTCCTCGGCTACGAGCCGCTCGAGGCCGGGCTGCGTACGGCCCCGCTCGCCCTCACCGTTGTCGCGCTCAACCTCACGGGGCTCGGTGCCAGGCTCGTCGCGAAGACGGGGACGCCCACCGTCATCGCCACCGGGATGTGCCTGCTGGCCGCGGGGCTCACCGCGATCGCGCTGCTGGGCGGGCGGGATTACAGCGGCATGCTGCTGGGCCTGGTCGTCATGGGTGCGGGTGTCGCGTTCGCGATGCCCGCGATGGCCAACGCGATCATGAGTGCCATCCCGCCGGAGAAGGCGGGCGTGGGCGCCGGGGTGAACGGCACGCTCGCCGAGTTCGGCAACGGCCTCGGGGTCGCGGTGCTCGGCGCCGTACTCAACTCCCGTTTCGGGGCGCTCGTACCGGGGGTCGCGGGGGCGGCCTCACTGCCTGCCGCGCTCGCCGCGGCGGACGGGGCGGCGGACCGCGAGCGGATCACGGACGCCTTCGCCTCAGGACTGGAGACCAGCCAACTGGTCGGCGCGGCGGCGGTCCTGGCCGGTGGGCTGCTGGCCGCGGCCCTGCTGAGGAGGGCCGAGCGTACGGAAGCGGACTGAGGACCCCAGGTGGCGGGCATAGCATCGGACGAGGGTTGCCGGTACGCAGCAGTGCCACCGCAAGACAAGGAGCGTGCGCCATGGGGTCCGCGGCAGACCGTGTGAAGAACCCTTCCCGGGTCAGCGTGTGGCTGGACCGGCGGACGCCTTCGCGCACCCGTAGGGCTGACCAGCCGGCCGGCCTGGACCGGGACAGGATCACGGCGGCGAGTGTCCGGCTGCTCGACGCCGACGGCCTCGCGAAGTTCTCCATGCGCCGCCTCGCCGCCGAGCTGGATGTCACCGCGATGTCCCTGTACTGGTACGTCGACACCAAGGACGACCTGCTGGAACTCGCCCTGGACACCGTCTTCGGCGAGATCCCGGCCACGCCGGAAGGCGCTGACTGGCACCGCCGGCTGCGCGAGCTGGCGACCAGTTACCGGAAGATGTTCGTCCGCCATCCCTGGGTCTCGGCGCTCATCGGCAGCTTTCTGAACATCGGCCCGCACTCGATGCTGTTCTCGTACGCCGTCCAGGACGTCGTACGGGCCACCGGGCTGCCGCTGGAGCGACAGACGGGCGCGATGGCGGCCGTCTTCCAGTTCGTCTACGGATTCGGCACCACCGAGGGGCACTTCGTGCAGCGCACGGTGGAGGCCGGGCTCACACAGGACGAGTACTTCGAGCGGGCGATGGGCACGATCCGCGCGGACCCGGAGCTCCACCGGGCCATGCGGCCCTCGGAGAACCTGATGGACGCGCGTGGCGGGGCGACGGTGGAAGAGATGCGCGAGCGGGACTTCACGTTCGCACTGGACCTCTTGATCTCGGGCATCGAGGCGACGTGCGAACGCGCGGCGCGCCGCCCGTAGACCGGGTGCGCCGGGCCCGGCCGGGCTCTCAGTAGCCGCGGCCGGTGTCCACGGCCAGCGCGGGCGTACGCCCCTTCGCTACCGCCTGCCAGCAGGACTCGAAGTCGGCGACGACATCCTCGTCTGCAGTGATGCCGGCCGAGTGCGACGTGATCACCGTGCGCGGCAGCCGCCAGACCCGGTCAGCGGGGCCGGCGGGCTCGTCCGGCAGCACGTCGAGCACGGCCCGGCGCACGGCCCCGCCGTGCAGCGCGGTCTCCAGTGCCGCCATGTCCACGGTCGCGCCCCGGCCCACGTTGACGAAGGTGGCGTCCCGCATGGCGGAGAACCGGGCGGCGTCGAAGAAGTGCTCCGTGGCGCGGGTCAGGGGCAGGGTGGACACCACCCACCGGGCCTCCGCCAGGGCTGTCGTCTCCTCCTCCGAGCCGGCCAGGACCACCCGGTCGAAGCCCGCCGGTACGGCACGGGGAGTGCGGCCCACGCCCACCGTGCGCACGGAGCAGGCCCGCAGCAGGCCGGCGACCGCGGAGCCGATGCGCCCGGTGCCGTGGACGACGGCGGTCTGCCCGGCGGCGAGTTCGGACGGGAGGCGGCGCCACTCGGACCTGGAGTGCTGTGCTGCGTGTTCCGGGACGGACTGGCACTCGGCGAGGACCCAAGCCAGCGTGTACTGGGCGATCCGCTCGCCCATCCGTCCCACGGTCCGCGTCAGCAGGGCCCCTTCGGGCCAGGGCCCGGCGGCCAGCAGCGCGTCCGTACCCGCGTTGACGCTGTGGAACCACAGAAGCCGGGGGGTCCGCAGCGCCTCGGGCAGCACGTCCCCCACGTACACGAAGGGGCGGTCGGGCCCGGGGGCGCTCGCCGGGCCGGCCGGGCGCCCGGCGATCCGTTCCAGCTCATGGACCACGGCCGGGCTCACGGACGGGGAGGTCAGCAGTCGGGCCCGCGCGAGCGGATCCGGGTGGGGCGGCGTCATCGTACGGTCAGCTGCCGCCGGCCAGGTGGGCGGGGAAGCCGCCGGTGGCGACCGGACCCCAGCGCTCCGGAGTGATCCGGATGATGGACTTCCCCTGCTTGATCATCGCCGCCCGGTACTCGTCCCAGTCCGGGTGCTCACCGGAGATGGTGCGGAAGTACTCGACGAGGGGCTCGACCGAATCCGGTGAGTCGATCACCTCGGCCGAACCGTCGACCTGGACCCACGGGCCGTTCCAGTCGTCCGACAGGACGATCAGGCTGACCCGCTGGTCCCGCTTGGCATTACGGGTCTTGGCCCGCTCGGGATAGGTCGAGACGACGATCCGTCCCGCGCCGTCGACGCCGCAGGTGAGCGGGGAACCCTGGGGGCGGCCGTCGGACCGGGTGGTCAGCAGGATCGCCCGGTGCCGGGGCCGCACGAAGTCCAGCAGTTCCGCGAGTTCCACGGCGGTGTTGGTCGCGATGTTGGGTGCCATACGGCTCACCCTAGACCCGCCCGGCGGTCCTAACCCGGGATGAAATCACCCTGGACCGCCTGGATGTCGAGTTCGACGCGCAGGGTCGTGCCGATCGCGGAGATGCCGGCCTGCAGCACCTGGTTGTAGTTCATGGCGAAGTCGTCGCGGCGCAGCTCAGCGGTGGCGTGGAAGGCCGCCCGCACCCCACCCCACGGGTCGGGCCCGGTGCCAAGGTAGCTGAGGTCGAGGTCGACTTCCCGCGCGATGCCGTGCATCGTGAGCAGGCCGTGCACCGTCCAGCGGTCGGGTCCGGCCGGCGCCAGCGCACGGGAACGGTAGCTGATCTCCGGGAACGTCTCCACGTCCAGGAAGTCCGCCGAGCGCAGGTGCTTGTCCCGCATGGCGTTGCCCGTGTCGATGCTGGTGGAGGCGATGAAGGCCTCCACCCGGGAGTGCTGGACGTCCTCGGCGATCTCGATACGGCCGCCGAATTCGGTGAACCGGCCGTGCACGCTGGAGATCCCCAGGTGCTGTGCGACCGCGGCCACCGAGGAGTGCACCGGGTCCAGAGACCAGGTTCCCGGAGGCGGCATTTCCACGCCGCCCTGCCGGGCCAGCACCACGGTCCCGGCCTCGACCCGCCCGCTGGCCGTGACGAGCGCGGTGGACGCGGCGGGGGCGTAACCCACCGCCGTGACGATCACCGTGTACGCGCCGGCCGACAGGTGGTCCTCGGTGCGGACGGCACCGTTCTCGTCGGCGTCGGCCCGGAGCACCTGGGTGCCCGTCATGTCGGTCACCGTCACGACCGCGTGCTGGACGGCCCAGCCGTCCCGCGTACGTACCTGTGCGCGAAGTCCCATCCCGTGTTCTCTCCTTGCTCAAAATCACTCGTGAAGCAGCGACTCGATGAGTCGGGCCCCGGGGTGGGAACGGCACCGGGCCGCCGCCGTCCTGCTGGATGAACCCGAAGCCCTTTTCGGCGTCGAACCACTTGACGGTTCCGCCGGCCATGCCGGCGCCTCCTGCAGAT